>MGST01000328.1 GCA_001798605.1 Deltaproteobacteria bacterium RIFOXYA12_FULL_58_15
CTCACGAGTAGCGTGCTCGGATTACTCCAACTCAGAACCGGCCGAATGGGATTGCTCAACTTTGGCGAGAGATTTAACGACCTGTGAATCCACCTACGCCACCAATACCGATTGCGATGGATCGTGCTGCTACAGTTACTCCTATTATCAGCATTACATGTTTGAGGGCACCTGTGCCGAAGCACTGAATCCGTCGAGCTCGAGCGATTCGTCCGACTCCGACTCATCGAACGACGAGGACGATCAGGATTGTAATCCCGACGCGTGTGCCACCGTATGCTTGAATGCCGACTACACCGCCCACACCAATCGATGCAATGAATCGGGGACCTGCATGTGCACCTCAGTGTCATGCGGCGGTTGTGAAGAATCCTGTCTCGAGGCCGGCTACACCGGTTTTTCTGGCATCTGCGATCCAGGAGAATCCTGCTATTGCAGCGACCTCTGTGGCAACTGCGAAGAGATCTGCATCAACGGTGGACGCTCAGGCTTCTCCGGCACCTGCACCAGTGAGTCCTGTTACTGCAATTGACCCATGCGATCGAGCGCTTGCTTTGGTTACGAGATCGAGACTTGGAAACGGCCACATTTGAGAGCGGCAACAGTCGGCGATATGAGGTTTGTCATGAAACTATCGATTGCAGCGTTGATTGCATTTTCAGTTGTGGGATGCGGCCGTGGTGAAGACGAGTGCCGCAGCTATTGCACGGACTTGGCTGAGTACAGTCCGGGGAAATTTTGCAGTGCGACAGGTTGTGACGGCAGCGATCCCGCATGCGTCGATTTGCTGATCGACAAGTGCGTCGACCGTTGTGTCGACACCGCCGCCGATCTCAAGACGAGCTGTACCGAAATGGACTGGAACTCCTGCGCACCCGCGCTGTGTTGCACAGGCTGGTACTATTCGGACGATACCTATGACGACGTCTGCACATAACAGCTCCCCTACCCCTTCGCTCGCTGAGATCTCACCAGGAGCCCGAGTCCCCGTTAGTGCCTCTTCGCCCCTTTTGTCCTTCGCCTCGGCGTCCCGCCTTGTTTTTCTCACGAACAAAGGGGACAAAGAGCCCCAGAACAACGAGGACACGATGGCACTTGAAAAGATCAAAACGGAGATGAAGGGAACAGGCGGTGGCCGTTGGTGCACTCGGGAAGTCGCAAAAAAATCGTCCAAGAAGATCCGCCGCCATAACGACAAGCGCGCCGCACGTGAGGCGGCCAACGGCTAATCTCCCCTTGAGGTGCGGTCCAATAAACGGCGAGCAATGTCGAGCTCCAAGTAGCGTTCCCGGAACATCTTGAGAACGTCGGCGTGGGACTCCTTTGCAGTGGTGAGGCCACGCTCGACGATCTCCTCGAGGGGAAGGATCTGGAGTCGATCGCGGTACGCTGGTGCAAGCTTGTCCCGCAGGGCGTTGACGTCATTCTCTGCACCCCGGTCATCTCGGAGGCCCACGACGAAGTTGACGGCGTAAGCGAGGTCGTGTTTGCGCTGATATGCCAAGGTGAGTAGCAGGTTGCGAGCCACCTGCGGGATACCGTGAGCTTTGAAATACTCCAGCCCGTCGTTGGTACATAGCTGCCAATTTTCCATGAGGCCGACTTGGTAGCTCACCTCGCGTGCGGAGTTCTTGCCGAACTCGTCGGTGTACTTTGTCTCGATGGTCGCAATGCAGGAAGCCCCGTTGGGGTTGCGAAAGCGAATCGATGCATCGAAGGCTGTCTTGTCCTTGATGTAGTCGTCGATCGGCATGGGGAGATGCTCAACCTCGACCGCATCGACCACGTTGATGGGGCTGTCTCGCAACATTGCCTTCAGTACGTCGCCTGCGCCAGCGTCTTTGCGCTTTACGCCAGCCCGCAGATGTCCAAAAAGATTGAAGCACATCGGTTGGCTGGAGAGCATGTTGTTAAACAGCCGATAGGGCTTGATGGTGATCTGCGGATTGGCTTCAGCAGCTGCCAGCTGCTCCTTGGCGTAGGCAAATGTGGTCTGGTTCAGGAAGTTCTTGCCTGATGTTCTGCCATTAACGAGGGCGCTGCCGACGACGCATTTGCCCGGGTCGTAGGGACCGCACTTTGTCTCGCCGAGCCGTTCCACTCGGTACCAGCTCTGCTGAAGTCGACAGAGACGCTTTAGTCCGGTTTCACCTGAGACCTGCGGGCCGTAGCGATCTTCGATTGAGTCGACAGGTTGTTGGCTCATGCTGCCTCCGCGCATTTGGCCACTTCTTTTATGACGCTCTGGCCTTTTCCTCGTGTAATTAGGCCAATGGACGCATAGTAGATTGCCATTTCTCCCCATTTCTTTGACTGCGTGCGATCAACGCTCGTCAACAAACCAGTTGCCGGCTTCGTGAATAACCGGCACTTTCAAAATGAGAACGGTGTCGCCGGTGTCCACACCTTCATTGAAGCGGTAGCTTGCTGGCATGGTGTGAAGCAAGCGACGGGGAAGGAAGACGAGGACCTCGGGGTCTTCGAATTGATACACTAACTGGTCAACGGGCAGACGCTCGGACCAACCGTGGAGCGCAGCCTCACATTCGGCGTCGCATTCAACACCAATCAACCGCAACCCCAATTCCGGGTGTCGCCAGTAGTCGAGGGTTTGGCTCCAACCGTTCCGGGAATGGATCTCTCGCACGCGCCCGGAGAAGGACTGCTTGA
The DNA here is from genome assembly GCA_001798605.1 of Deltaproteobacteria bacterium RIFOXYA12_FULL_58_15. Taxonomy (GTDB): domain Bacteria; phylum Myxococcota; class XYA12-FULL-58-9; order XYA12-FULL-58-9; family XYA12-FULL-58-9; genus XYA12-FULL-58-9. Next base: position 2,671 of record MGST01000328.1, read on the forward strand.
AGGTGTCCAAGTCGGAAGTCTTGATGGCCCGGAGAAGACGATCCACTGCAAGTGCAGGTGGAGGGACCTCAAGGGCAGCCTCTTTCGCGGCATCGTTCGAGTGAGTCACGGAAGTGGCGCAAGAGGCGGCAACAGAAATCGTAGCGACAAGGCAGACTCGCGTCATTGCGCCCCCTTCCCACTCAATACCAATAAAAGCTCAACTGCAGCGGCACAAGCACCGCCCCGCGGTAATGCTCATCAAACACGTGCAGATACGCGACCCCCGTGCCAATCTGCAACATGTCGATGATGCGCACGTTGACGATCAACGCCGCCTCGAGCGACAGGCCGCCGCCAGAATCCGCTGGCAGCTCGGCGTCGACAACGAGGTTGTTGTCGTCGTCAACCAGAGACGCGGTGCCGTAGGTGGAATGCATGTATCCAACTGCCACCTGAAGATGTGGCGCAACCGGCCACCCGGACAAGAGCTCATACCGAGCGGTCAATTGTGGGTGATAATACTGGCCGGAGAAAGTCAGCGTGCCGGTGTAACTCCGACCCTCGATCGTGGTCGAATAGTCAGGAGTCGCGCCTGGGAATTGCGAGATGCTCATCTCGGCCCCAACCCACAATTCATGCAAAGGACTGTACTCGAACCCGCCGCTACCGCCCCACCCCAGCAAAAATCCTCCAGGGTTCTTGGCCACCGGCACGCCCATCAACCCAGAGAGGGTCACACGCTTCTCGTACTTTTCGCCCTGGGCGATACCCGGAGCCAGGCAAACAATGCAAACAACCAAAACCCCGGAAAATCTCATGCTCGCCCCCGCGTCCTTCGCGCCTTCTTCATGCTTCCCCTGCACTCGGGAAAATCAACACAGCCCCAGAATTTGTCGCCGTCCTTGCTCTGTCGCTCGGCCATTCTCCCTCCGCATTCTGGGCACGGTTGTTTGCTGACCTTTGGTGGCGCAAAACTCGAAGTCCAATCACATTTCCCACATCGCCAGAACTTCTTTGGTTTGCCGGTCTTCTTGTCCTTGTACGGCTGAGCGACGACACCCGCGCCGCATTTCGGGCACGGCTGTTTGGCCGACTTGAGCCCCGCGTCTTTGCGCTGCGGGACGGCATTGGGGTGGTCGGCGGCATATTTGGCAAACTTAACCTCCGCCTCCGCTTCCAGCTCACAAAACCGCGAGTAGAAGCTTCTGAGAAACTGGCTCCGCGAGACTTCCCTCGCTGCAATTCCATCGAGCGCCTTTTCGGTCTGCGCCGTGAAATCTTCCTCAGACAACTCATTGAACCCCAGCCTCACCAACTCATCGGCAGTGAAGCCTGTTGGCTCGGGCCGCAAAAACTTTCCTTCCTCGCCAACATAATTGCGGTCCAGCAGTGTCGATATCATCGCCGAATAGGTCGACGGCCTGCCGATCTGCCGTTTTTCCAAATACTGAATCAAAGATGCCTCGGTGAACCTCGCGGGTCGCTTCGTCTGCCCTTCTTTGGTCCTCGCCCCAAGGAGGTTCAACACCTGACCCTCACGAAGCGCTGGCAGCGCTTGGCCACCCTCCCCTTCCCCTTCGAGGCTCAACCAACCAGGCCTCTGAACCGTCGTTACCTGTGCCTTTAACCGCCACGCATGCTCACCGGGCGCAATGGTCACCGTAGTCCTTGAGAAAACGGCCGGCGCGCACTGGGAAACCAGCGCGCGCCTAAATATCAACTCGTAAAGGCGAAAGCCGTCATCCTCGAATCCGGCTGGGTGGACATCCATTGCCGTCGGACGAATCGCCTCGTGGGCCGCTTGTGCCCCCGCCGCGTTTGTCACTTTGGGCGGCTTAGGTGGCACCAACACGGGATTGGTTTTGGTCAAATACTCGCGAATCATCTGCTGGCCTTCCACAGCCATCACCGCAGAGTCAGTTCGCAGATAGGTGATCAATCCCTTTTCAAAAAGCTCCTGGGCGAGCGCCGTCGTATGCTTGACTGAGAACCCGAGCTTGGTTGAAGCAGTACTGAGCATGGTGCTCGTAATGAACGGCTTTGGCGGCTGCCGCTCAATGGATGAGGTCGCAATGGACTCAACTCGATGGGTTGCAGACCGGCAGGCCGCAGCAATCGCTTCCGCCTCTTTGGAATCGTCAAAACGCCGCGGCACCAGCCGTGACTCACCAGTCTCTTCATCGAGTTCAGAGACCACGGGTGACGCCGAAAAACCCTCGCGGTAATCGGCAATCACAGTCCAAAATTTCCTCGGAACGAAGGCCTGAATCATGCGCTCTCGGTCTACTAATATGCGCAAAGCACAACTCTGCAATCGCCCCGCACTCTTGCAACCAAACGGCCACAGGAGTCGTGAGATGTTCATTCCGAGCAGATAGTCGAGTACAGATCGAGCGCGAGCCGCGTCGACCAACGATTTATCCAGAGCGCCGGAATGCTCAATGCCGTTGAGCACTCCTGATTTTGTTAGCTCTCGAAAGACAGTTCTGCGCGAATTTCGCAGGCCAAATTCCTCAATCAGGTGCCAAGCAATGGCTTCGCCCTCGCGGTCACCATCGGTTGCCAGATACACCTCGTCGGCATTTTGGATTGCGGCTTTGAGCCGCGTCGCTACGTCGGGTTTGGAAACCGGAAGGGTTCGCTCTTCAAATCCATTATCGACGTCGACAACATCAGCAAACTATATGTCACTGGTCATCGGTGGCAGGGCGCGGAAATGGCCCATC
>MGST01000329.1 GCA_001798605.1 Deltaproteobacteria bacterium RIFOXYA12_FULL_58_15
TCTTGCGATAGCCGCGGCCAGTGTACTCGCCAAAACCCATCGCGACGCCATCATGGCGGAGATGGCCGAGAAATATCCTGGTTATGGTTTCGAGCGGCACGTCGGCTATGGAACCGCCGAGCACCAAAAGGCCCTTGTCGAGCTCGGCATCTGTCCCATTCATCGCAAGTCGTTCAAGCCGGTGGCGCGGGCTGCTGGCCTCAACAAGGCCCATGGGTCGCAGTTGTTGCTCCCTGGAGCGGAATTGAGCTGTGACTAAGTTGGCCAAACCACGAAAACCTAGCGCTTCACCATACGCCGGCATTGTTGTGTGACGATCTTCTGGACGCGCTGCAACAGAGGGTCTGAGCAAGACGTGTCGAGCTTGTATGCTATCAATATATAGCATATGATAGAAGAAATGGAGGCGCAGATGTCTCAAACACAACTGGCAACCAGAATCGATCACCGGGTCAAGAAAGCAGTCGAGACCGTCTGCAAGGATCGGGGTCTGAAAATGGCTAGGTTCATTGAAGACGCCCTTATCGACAAACTCGAAGAGCTGGAAGATATCGAGGATCTCAAGAAGATCCGACATGAACCCACGCGTCCGCTGAGCCAACTGGTCCGGGAACTGAATCTCGATGGCAAGCTATAGACTCGAGATCTCTGGGACCGCGGAAAAGCAGTTGCGGAAGCTAGACCAACAGGACCAAGTGCGCGTCCTCCGCGCTGTTCAACAACTGGCCCAAGACCCCCACCCCCGCGGCTGCCGAAAACTCGCCGGCTATGATGACGTTTTTCGGATCCGAGTCGGCGTCTTCCGCGTGCTCTATAGCGTGGATGGCAGATCTGTCATTGTCGTGGTTCTCAAAATTGGGCACCGGAAAGACGTCTACCGTTGATCGAGTTGTTGCACTCAGATCCAATGAAGGCGGAGAACGTGAAGGAAGAACCGGTATAAGCTGTGGATGCGCCCTAGATGCTGGGTGTGATTTGGGCAGCGCATGCGTCTTGAGCATGACTGCTGATGGTATGGCCAACGGTCCGAAGCAGATTCCACTTCCTCGGCACGACAGACACCAAGAGATACGTAGAACTGTTTGCTGTCGGCGGCAAAAAGAGGGTCGGTCCCCTGGCTGGCCCGCGGAAAGCCATTGGCAAACTGCACCATATCGGTGTCGTGCGAAAAGACTGTTCTCAATTCCGTGCGCCATTTATCGAGGGCGGAGGCACCCTCTGTGTGACTACCAAAGGGGCCGAAATAGAGTACCTGTGGGGCAGGGTTCGTCTGCGCATCTTTTGCGGTGACGGGTGCGGGTATCATGAAAACATGCAGCCAAAACTTTCCTCTCTGGAGATTGGTTGGTTGTTTGGGAACACCACCATCATCAGAGCGGAACGCCGTTATGAAGATAACTTCGCCAAGATAGGTTCCGCAAGCGGTTGAAGATGAGACGCGCGGAGATCGCCGCCTGGAAAATGGCGACCCCCGCCAAGAGAAGCATGATGCCCATTCGCCAAACGGGAGCCGTCGCCGTGCGCGTGACCGCTGCCGCCGCACTGCCAAGCACGACGACCGCGAAAAGCAGGAAAATGTGACCGGGCAACGTTCCGATCGAGAACACACGGCCACATGCTAAGCACTCGTAGGTTTGGAGGGACTCGAACTCGTGCAGCATGAATCTCCGGCCGCGACTGCCGCGGTATGCGCACTCTGCAGAGCACGATCCACAACGGCGAGCCGGGTACACCACGGCCGCCCCAGCACTTGGAGCGCCGATGACCAGCGGATTGAGGGCATCCTGCCGGGCCCACGATCGGGAGAGTGCAAGGAAAGCCTTCTCCCACACAAGATGCCCAACGCGACGCGACCGTTTGTGCTACACTTATTCGGATGTGGCTGTCGCCGAATTTACTTTCCCACGGTTTTGGCCTCTGCAGCCCACTGATCTTTCGTTATCGACGAGGTCAAAAAACGGCATTTGGCGACAGTCCCACGATGGATAGTCCTGTGCTGCACATCGAACGGAGGTGAAGTATGCGATGGACATCGCTTGCGGTTATTCTGTTTGTGGTGCACTGGCCGATGACAGGACAAGCCGCGTATCCGGAAACATTTCCAGCGGGCAGTCTCATCGTTCCGATGGACAGGGCGTACCAAACTGACGCCGGCCTCTTGCAGGCGTACGGCCTCCTATTCCAGCTCTTGCGCCAGGGTATGACAGTCTACTGGATCATCGAACCGACTAAGACGTGGCATGCCAAAGCGTGCAACGATCTGGTCGATCCTTGCCCGTGGGATTGTGGCGAGGAGGGCTCCGGTGTCAAGTGCGCGTACCCTACTGCCAGCCCAGATTTCTATGTCGGCGCAAGCGTACTCTGGAACAGCGCAGGGCAGCACTTGCCGGGGGCCACCATCGCGCTTCACGGCTACCGTGGCGGCCCTTTTGTGATCGATTCCTATGATGCTGCGGCAGCCGCTGCGATTGTCGACGCGTGGAATACCCAGAGCCAGCCATGGGCCCAACGCAGCACGTTCGCTGTGGTGGCAGCGCACGTGGCCAATGCGGCATTCGACGTAAAGGTGACCAAGGAGATGCTGGCTGCGCCCACGATTGCAGTCTTCGCGGACGGCAACGAGAACATCGCCACGGGGTACCTGCGAGCAGCCGGCATCAAGCAGTCTAACGGCAGCGAGTTTCCCGCTGCCAAGTGCGGCGCCGGTAATCCTCCAACCCCATGCGGCCCAGGCACTGCAAATCCCGACATGCTGACCGTTCCGAGCATCATGGGTGACATGGGCACGTGCACAAGCCCCAACTACGATCACAAAAACGGAGCACTGTTCACCACGGACGGAGTGCCGGCCTATTGCCAGATCATGAGCATGCACTGGGACGTAGCTGACCGGAATACTGTCGAATGCAATGGCGGTGCATGCGGGACCAGCCAGTCCGTCTGCGGGAATAAGACCATTACGTACCACGGCCATGAGGTGATCGCCGAGGTGAGGTCATTCCTGAATTACCCTACGCACTTGTTCGCCGAATGTCAGGCGGTGAACGCGTACGAGAACCTGATTCCTAACCCGGCCTGGCCTTTCCTCGATGATCCGGAGCGGATCGGTCACTTCCTCACCACGGTCGGGACATGGCCGACATGCCTATCCGGGAACACCTGCCCAGCGGGCCAGGACACCAAGGGCGGCGTCCAGTGCGTGGTGGGTGGCTGTGACAACGGAACACGCAACTGCTGTCTGCCCAAGGACGCCAAAGAGCAGGGGCTTGGCTTTGCCATCGGCGGTACTCCCGCGTCCGCCGACGTTCAGGTTTTCCACCCGGAAGTTGCTTACAATCAACTGGACGGTGCATTCAAAACCACGGGTGGCAGTGAGCCGTCATACAACCTGAGCACCTATTTCGAGACCGAGTACAAGAACGATATGGACATCACTTTTATCACCGGCCCAGATGGTCCCGGTGACGAAGATATCTGGATGACCGGATACTTGGACGGAATATGCAGAATATATGAGGAAGGTGGAGACCAGTGCGAGGGTGTCGGCAAGGTGAGCTACCTAGGTGGGCACAGCTACAAAGACATGACGGCTGGTACGCGCCTGTTTCTGAACGCGCTGTTCGAAGCCGACTGCGTCACTTCCGTCGGCCAGCCTGACTTCTATTTGGATCTTTTGGGTGACGCGACGATCGTCGCCACATCTCTGCCGGTGCAACGGACTTACGCGGCCGACTACTACAACTGGGGTTTGGGGGCAGCACTCGATACGCAGGCATCGTTGTTGTTGCCTCCAAGCGTATCACCAGCGGCGTATGAACAACCTGGGACTGTGAATGCGAGCGGCGACATCGAGTGGGAGATAGGCACCGTCGGCACGTATTTCGGTATGGCGGGCGATCCCGAGTACTCTGGCTCACGCTGGGCAACCGTGAGTTTTTCCCAAGAAGGACAACACGTTGTCGAGTTTCAACTGCAATACCGCGTTGGAGTGAGCGTCCGGCAGGCACCACCCGGTCGGATCAACGTCACTGTCGTGCTCGACAGTGACTCAGACGGTGTTCCCGATTCGCAGGAGCCGCCCGGCTGTGAGCTCAACCCCGGTTGCTGCGGCGATCAGAACGGCGACGGCTGTGACGACTGCGCTCCCAATGTAGACACCGATGGTGACGGTGTGTGTGATTCGGGCGACTCCGATCCGAACAATCGGTATGTCTGTAGCGACAGGGATGGCGATACCTGCGAGGACTGCACGGCGGGCAGTTTCCAGCCGGCCAATGATGGGGAGGATCTCGACGGCGATGGGCTATGCGATGCCGGCGATCCCGACATCGACGGGGATGGGATCGATAATGCAAGCGACGCCGCGCCGACCGATCCCACCGTGTGCGGCGACACGGACAGTGACGGTTGTGAGGACTGCGTTTCCGGAGCTTTCAACCACGCGAACGACGGCCCCGACACCGACGGTGATGGGATCTGTAATCTCGGCGACTCCGACGATGATGGCGACGGCATGCCAGACACCAGCGATCTTTGCCCAACCGGGGAGACAGGATGGACGTCAAGCCTGTCCACGGACAACGACGGCGACGGCTGTCGCGACGCCACCGAGGATAATGACGACGACAATGACGGCATCACGGATGGTTCGGATCTGGCGCCTCTCGATCCCCATGTCTGCGGCGATTCAGACAGTGATGGCTGCGAGGACTGCGTCTCCGGTGTCTTCGACCCCGCGAACGACGGCCCCGACACCGACGGTGATGGGATCTGCGATGCAAGTGATCCGGAGATCAACGACCGTTACGTCTGCGGTGATTCGGACGGCGACACGTGCGACGACTGCTTTGTAGCTGGCGCGTTCGCGCCGATGGACGACGGAGTCGACACTGACGGTGATGGTTCGTGCGACGCTGGTGACCTTGACGACGACGACGACGGGGTAACGGACAGCTTGGATCTGGCGTCGCTCGATCCATACATCTGTGGCGACTCGGACGGTGACACCTGTGATGACTGCGCCATTGTTGGGGGGTTGGACCCGGACAATGACGGCACGGACGGTGATCTTGATGGTGAGTGCGACCAAGGAGATCTCGACGACGACAATGATGGGGTGCTGGACACAAGCGATCTTTGCCCAACCGGGGAGACGGGATGGACGTCCAATTCCTCCACGGACGCTGACGTCGACGGGTGCCGCGATGCAACTGAGGATCTGGACGATGACAACGACGGCGTCCTAGACATTGACGACTCTAGCCCGACCGACCCGTATGCCTGTGGCGATGGCGATGGCGACACCTGCGACGATTGCGCAGTCATGGGGCTTGCCGCGCCCGGCAACGATGGGCCCGATGCTGACGGCGACGGCCTATGTGATGTCGGCGATCTGGACGACGACAATGACGGGGTGCCAGACGTGAACGATCTTTGCCCAACAGGAGAGATGGAATGGACATCGAGTCCCACCACGGACGTTGATGGCGACGGTTGCCGCGATGAAACCGAAGATCAGGACGACGACAACGATGGCTTCGGGGATGTCGATGAGACCTCATGCGGCAGCGATCCAGCGAGCGCCACGAGCACTTGCGACAACCGGAGTGGCGAAGCCTACATTGCTCGCGGCAGTTGCGGCTGCCGGCAGAATGGCAGCGGGGAAGCGTTCACATGGCTACTGGCGGTCTTCTGCGCCTGGTCAACACGACGCAGCCGGCAGCGAGATGCCAAGCATTGATCGAGCGACGTCGCAGCGTGTAGAACCCCCAATGACTTGGAAGAAGTTGCTCACCTACATCTCAGGATCGGTCGACGAGGAGTTGCTGTAACGCAATGAGTACCTCGCCGCTGAGAATCGTATCCTTCTCACACACATCGAGGGACGCCTCAGGCTCACCGTCAGAACGATGGGTGCTATCTGCAAAATCAGAGTGTTTGGACCATCTCATTCTCTTTCGAGAGAAGACCCTCCGACGGACGATATCCGAATTCGAAAGCCATTATCATCAAGAGCGCCCACATCAGGGTGTAGGCAACGTGTTGCTCTTCCCGAAGCAAACCTCCGCGCCCTCCAGATCACCAGTCAACCTGTGCCTCCTCAATACCTCGTACGGGCATCAGGCAGCCTTGCGCTCGCGCGCATGGGGGCGTTTGACCGAGCGCTTGAGCACGGCGAGCTGCTGGCGGAGCACGAGTTTCTCGAGCGCGAACTCACGGCGCGACTTCAGGTTCGAAAGCGACGTCCCGACGAAAGAGAGCAGGAGATTGATCATCGCCGCCGACAAGTGAGCGTCCGGAATCGTCAACGTTTGTGGCAACAACGAGGTTCTGAGGATGCACAGGTTGCGATTGGCATGCCCACGAGCCGGACCGACGAGACAACCCATCCTTGCTGTGCTATGCAGCGACGAACGGAGGAGCGCCTATTGAGCTCAGATGATCAACGACAAATGTGGCGGCTCGCGGGGCGGTTCTCTGCGGTCGGCATTGAAATGGCTGTGGCGGTCGCGGTCGGCACCTTGGGGGGGTACTGGCTCGATGAGAAGCTGGACACCACACCCTATCTTTTCTGGTTTGGTTTTGTGGTGGGCACAGGAGCCGCCGTCCGCGCCATTGTGCGTGTCGTCAAGACGATGAAGCGACTGTAGCTACCTACCGACCTGCCGACCTGCCGACCTACCGACCTACCGACCTACCGCCTGTGAGGACATTCAACCACACCCGACTCATTTTCCGCGATTTCGTGACCGTTTACAGCCTATCCGGAAATTCAACCACGCCCGACCCATTTCCGCGATCTTATGGCCGTTGACACCAGGAAGACAAAAGTATACCATCTTCCTATGGCTTTGAACATCAAGAGTCGAGAGGCGGATGAGTTGGCTCGCGAGCTTTCGCGGCGGCGCCAGCAGCCAATCACTCGGGTCATCATTGACGCGCTCAAAGGCGAGCTTTCGCGAGAAAAGGCTCGGGCTCGGCCACCGGGTTTGGCCTCTCGCCTGCTGACGATTGGATCTCGTTTCAAAGACCTCCCAACCCTCGATGACCGGTCCGATGAGAAGATCCTCGGGTACGATGAGATGACCGAGTCATGGTGATCGACACTTCGGCACTCATCGCCATATTGCATCAAGAGCCAGAGGCAACCCGCTTTGCCCAGCTGATTGAAGAGGCCGACAGTCTGCTCGTGTCCCCGATCACACTGCTCGAGGCTGGCATCATCGTGCACTGCCGCAAAGGACCTGATGGTACGACCGAGCTCGACGCCCTACTCGATGCCATCAAGCCGGAGATCGTGGCCTTTGATGAGGAGCAGGCTCTCATCGCTCGACAAGCATTCGAGCGGTTTGGCAAAGGCCAACATCGAGCAGCACTCAACTTCGGTGATTGTGCGGTCTATGCCCTCGCGGCCACGAGAGCTGAGCCCTTGTTGTTCAAGGGAGATGACTTCGGTCAAACAGACGTGTCCGTCGTCGGTTGATCTACCTCGCCTGATCTTCGAACTGTCGAATCCCCCAGTTGGTCCAATCACACAGGTGGTTCCGTTCTAACAATTCTCGGGTGTGCGTGGGTCCTCCCTTTTCGGCATGGCACTCGATCGAATCTACGACCCGCTGCGGTTGTCGCTTGCTACCGGGGCGCAGCTACGGCATATCGCGCCCATGAAAGCAGGCATTGTTGGATTCTCCGGTTCTGGAAAGACCACGATCTTCACCGCTCTGACCGGAATTGCCGGCCAACCCGGGCAGCGCAAGGACGCCGTCCTCGGCATGATCAAGGTTCCGGACGAGCGCATTGATTTTCTCGTCCGCATCAACAACCCTAAAAAGACCACCTACGCCGAGATCTGTTTCGTCGACATTGCGGGTGCCGCTCTGGAGCAAACTGAATCTGGTTTGGCGACCCACGTGGTCAATGAGATGCGCCCGGTGGACGCCATCGTCCACGTGGTGCGGGGGTTCGACAACCCAGCTCTCACGCGCGCCCCCGATCCCCTGCGCGACATGCAAAACTTCGAGAGTGAGATGATTCTCACCGATCTCATCCAGGTGGAAAATCGTCTGCAACGTTTGATCAAGGAAGGCAACAAGGGCCAAGAGAGAACCCTCATCGAATCGATCAAGACACACCTCGAAGATAACAAGCCTCTGCGGCAAAAGGAGCTGTCGGAGCAAGAGCTGGGACTGCTCACCGGATTCAAGTTTCTCTCACTCAAGCCGTGCATCGTCTTGGTGAGCCAGCCCGATGATGCGGTGAACGCTGAAACTGACGCCAAACTGGTGGCAGAGGCACAGAAGAATGACCTCCACGTGCTCTCCATGGCGGGCAGGGTTGAAGCGGAGATCGCCGAGCTCGACGCAGAAGAGCAGAAGGAGTTCCTCGCGGACCTGGGGCTCGAGAGCTCGGCTCGCAACCGATTTGTCAAGATGGCCTACCGAGAGCTGGGTCTCATCTCATTTCTCACCCAAGGTCCTGACGATTGTCACGCTTGGACCATCAAGCGTGGCACCAACGCGCGCGCAGCCGCCGGAAAGATCCATTCAGACATCGAGCGCGGCTTCATTCGCGCCGAAGTCATCGGCTTCGAGGATTTTCAAAAACACGGCTCTGAGGCCGCCTGCCGCGATGCGGGTGTGTTCAGGGTTGAGGGCAAAGACTACGAAGTCAAAGACGGCGACGTGATCAATTTCCGCTTTAACGTCTGACGGTTTGGTTCAGGGCCCGACGAACACGATGTCCCGAACGGTGTCGGCGTCATACGGGTTGGTGAGGGTGGACCAGTGGGTGCCGTCGGCGGAGCGGTGCAATGACTTCTCGAAACCCGAGGCAAACCATACCCCACCGATCTCACGAACGAACGCGATACCCTCCTCGGCACCCAGGCCCGTGTTGACGAAACCAAACGCGCTACCGTCGGCCGAATGGGCGATGTCGCTCCACTGGTGCCCGATCCAGCTATTGTTGGTTTCACTGGGAACCAACCATGTCGTCCCGTATTCGGTGAAAGGACTTCCGGTTGCAGTCCAGGTGTTGAGGTCGTCGGAGTGTTTCATTGGGCCGTCGATATCGGAGGCAATCCACCTGCCGCTCACTTGGTTGTAGGCGATCTGTTTTGCCACACCATCGGCGAAGGGTGCGGTGACCGGCGTGAAAGTGGAGAAGTCTGTGGTGACGTAGATCTCGTCATCCAACCAGGTCCAGGTGAGCCATGACGAGCCGCTGGGGGTGAGGTAGATCGAGGAGGTGTCCACGGTGCCGGTGGTGGTTTCAGTCCAGGTGGTGCCGTTGGTGGAGATGAGCAGATCATCGGCTGTTTGTCGTTGCGCCACCCACAAGCCGGCGGCACGGCCGCGGAGTCGATAGCCGCCGTACCAGTAGCCGACATCGCGAGAGGTATCGAAGGTCCAGTCCAGACCATTGGTTGAGGAAGCCATATAGCCTGGCCCACTCAGTCTGCTTTCTGTATTTACGAACATGGAAACCCAAAGGCCATCGTGTGCGATAGGTTTGGCGTAGTCAGCATCTGGCACTGACATGGTGGTGTCGGTGCTCGTTTCCCAATTGATGCCGTCGTGGGAAATGGCTCGGTCGCCGTTGTAGCTGAGCAAGAGAGCTGTGGAGCGGTGGGTGACGAGGAAAGTCCAACGAGCGTCGGCGATTGGGCTCGGCCGCTCGATCCAGTTGATACCATCGGTGGAGGTGGCGATTCCGGAGCCCGCCGCATAACCAATCGCCATCCACACACCGGCGCAGCCACCCCCATCACAACGGCCGCTCGCGCAGTCCTCGTCGCCTTCGCAGTCCTCTTCGTACAAACAGCCGTCGCAACTGACACCGCAGTCGATGTCGCTTTCGCTGCCGTTTCTGACCCCGTCATCACAGGCTGGCGGGTAACAGACGTGGAACTCGACGTGACAGACACCGTTGAGACAGTCTCGGTTCTCCAAGCAGTCGTCGAAATTGGCACAGGGATCACAAGTCGGTCCGCCACAGTCTACGTCGGTTTCGCCATCATCTTTTTGGTCGTTGACGCACGGCGAAAAACAACTGACACAAACGCCGCCACAGTCTACCCCGGTCTCGTCTTGGTTTTGTATGTCGTCGTTGCAGCTCTCGCACGCTGTCGGACATATACCGCCGCAGTCGATGCCGGTTTCATTCTGATTCTGTTCGCCGTCGTAGCAAGTGGGCGGGCATGCTGGACACACCCCGCCGCAGTCGATGCCAGTCTCGTCTTGGTTCTGGGCGTCATCGTCACAGGTACCTGGGCAATCGTCACAAACGCCACCACAGTCGACTCCCGTCTCGTCTTGGTTTTGCACGTCGTCGTCGCACGTTGGGCATGCAGGGCAAACGCCTCCACAGTCGACTCCGGTCTCGTCCTGGTTTTGCACGTCGTCGACACAAGACCCCACTTCGGAGCAGGCTCGGCAACTGCCGCCGCAGTCGTCGCCAATCTCATCTTCGTTTTGCGCATCGTCGCTGCAGTGGTCGGGACAGGTGTCACAAAACCCGTCGTTGCAACATTGTTCTGTCGGGCAGTCGCTGTGTTTGCCGCACACCTCGACGCAGTGCCCGTCAAACTCGATTTCGCCAGCACCACAATCGAGAGTGAGCCGGTTAGAACTGCACGCCACGAGGGCAAAGCCTGCACCCATTAGAAAAGCGGCACGTTGCCACATCGCGAGCTCCTTGATTGTTGAGCTACCGCAGAGTGACACAACGGTTGCTCTTCGTCCAGATTGCTTGGACCTCCCCTGTGGACCTCCCCACGGCCGAGTGACCCGGTGCACGCCGAAGAGAAGACTACATAAATCAAATGGATGATTCCGATAAAGGAATTCGATGGGCGGGGCACCGTGAATGTGAGGATCCGGCTTGACGCGCTGCATGGCTAAGGTTAGATAGGTGCCCCCGCGTAGGGGGGATTGGTGAAAAAGAGCTGACATTATGGACATAGACATCACCATCGTGTTCCAGCTCGCGCTGTTCGTTGTTCTCTTAATGATCCTCACACAGCTGCTGTTCAAGCCGTTCCTCAAGGTCGTCGAAGAGCGTCATCAGAAGATCCATGGAACCAAATCAGAAGTGGATCGACTGGAGCGCTTGGCCACCGAGAACCAATCGGCGTATGTCGCGCGCGTCCGTGAGGCGCGCAACGTAGCGCGTCAAGAGCGTGAAGCTCTACGCACTGCGGGCAACGACGAAAAGAGGAAACTCTTGGCAGACGTTCGCATGGAGATCGCCGAGAAGCTCAACGAGACGCGAGAGCAAGTCGCAAAATCTGAAGCCGAGGCGCGCATCGAGTTAGCCGCCCAGACTGCAAATCTGGCAGGCGAGTTGGTGAGAAAGGTCGTCGGACGTGAGGTGACGCCATGAGAAAGCTCCGGCGTTTGCTCAAGAATCTGCTCGCACGTCCTGATGTGCGGAGAATCCTTGCTGGATCGACCATGGCGACGGGTGTGTTGATAGCGACTTCGGCGATGGCCTCAGGCGGCCCACCCGCCGACGCACATGTCAATTGGTGGACCTGGAGTCAACACGCGCCACCGGTTGGCTGGTTCATGGTTAACTTTGTGATCTTCATTGTGCTCACGGTGGCATTGAGCAAGAAGAAGATCAAAGAGGCGTTTGCCCAACGTCACGTCACGATCAAGCACGCAATTCAGGAGGCTGCCGCTGCACATGCGAAGGCCACCGGTAAGTACGAAGAGTACAAAGGCAAGCTCGCCAACGTCGACGACGAAGCCGCAATGTTCATCAAGAGCGGCAAAGAGGACGGTGCCCTTGAGCGCGATCAGATCATCGTTACAGCCAAAGATTACGCCGGACGATTGCTCAGCGACTCGTCCGCCGTGGTGGACCAAGAATTCGAAAAGGCCCAGCGGCGGTTGCGTCGCGAGGTGGCCGCGGAAGTGCTCAAGCTCACCGAGGATGCACTGCGCAGCCAGCTCAACGACAAGGATCGTGCCCGCCTCATTGATGAGGCGATTTCTGAGCTCGAGCGCGGTACCACGGTCGACAAGGTCGTCAAGAAGTCGAAGCCGACGTCCAACCGACCGACGGCGGGAGGTGCACTATGACCGCCATTGCCAGACGGTATGCTCGAGCTGGTGTTGAAGCGGCCCACGAATCCGGTGGTGCAGCGGCAGTGGAAGCTCTGGCCGATGGTCTGCGACATTTCAGCGCAGCGTTTCTCGACAGCGAGGAGTTGCGTGAGCTCTTGAACAACCCAGCGTTAGAGCAAGAACGGTCAAGAGTTCTAGAGCTGGTGCTCGAGAAGCTGGATGTCTCCAAAGAAGTGCGCGGTCTCGTCCGTCTTTTGTCTGGGCGGGGCCGTGTTGGCATTCTCGAGGCCGTCGCCGCGGAAGTCGAAGAGGCTGCCGACGAGTTGGCAGGTCGCGCGCGCGCACACGTTACCAGTGCCATTGCTCTGACGGACTCACAAAAACAGCGGATCGCCAAGGCCCTGGAGGGTCGACTCGGCCGCAAAGTGGTCGTCAGTGTTCATGTTGATTCGCAACTGCTCGGCGGCCTGGTTTGTCAGGTCGGTGATTTGACGCTGGATTCGAGTCTGCGTCGTCAGCTCGAGGTCCTTCGTGAGCAGTTAGAAAAAAGAGACTCCTAAATACAGCCAGGGAAGAACCCATGCAGATTCGTGCGGAAGAAATCAGCAGCATCATCAAACAGCAGATCACCGACTACGAGCGCAAGGTCGACGTAGCTGAAACCGGCACGGTCATCTCCGTCGGTGACGGTATTGCCCGCCTCTATGGTCTCAAGAGCGCCATGGCCGGTGAGCTTCTCCAGTTCCCCGGCGACGTGCGGGGCCTGGTGCTCAACCTCGATGAAGACTCGGTGGGTGTGGCCATCATGGGTCACGACTCCGACATCAAAGAGGGTGACACAGTCAAGCGCACCGGAGAGATCGCCAGTGTGCCGGTTGGCGAGTGCATGCTCGGCCGCGTGGTCGATGCGCTCGGCAATCCGATAGACGGTCTCGGTGAGATCAAAGCCGAACAGTACAGTCGCATCGAGGTCAAGGCCCCCGGTATCATTCAGCGCAAGTCGGTTCATGAGCCGTTGCAGACCGGTATCAAGGCCATCGACACGATGACCCCGGTTGGTCGTGGTCAACGCGAGCTCATTATCGGTGACCGGCAGACCGGCAAGACAGCCATCGCCGTCGACGCCATCATCAACCAGAAGAATACCGACGTCTATTGCATCTACGTTGGCATTGGCCAGAAGCAATCGACGGTGGCGCAGGTGGTGGACAAGCTCAAGACCCACGGTGCCATGGAATACACCACGGTGGTCGCCGCGTGTGCATCGGATCCCGCGCCCATGCAGTTCATGGCCGCCTACGCCGGTTGCGCCATGGGTGAGTACTTCCGTGACAACGGCAAGCACGCCCTCATCATCTACGACGATCTGTCCAAGCAAGCCGCTGCCTATCGTCAGCTCTCCTTGCTGCTCCGTCGTCCCCCAGGTCGTGAGGCCTTCCCCGGCGACGTCTTCTACTTGCACTCTCGTTTGCTTGAACGTGCCGCGAAGATGTCGGACGCAAAGGGGGCGGGGTCGCTCACGGCGTTGCCGATCATTGAGACCCAGGCTGGTGACGTCTCGGCCTACATTCCGACCAACGTCATTTCCATTACCGACGGTCAGATCTTCCTCGAATCCGACCTGTTCTTTTCCGGTCAACGGCCAGCGGTCAACGTCGGTATCTCAGTCTCTCGCGTCGGTGGCAATGCGCAGATCAAGGCGATGAAGAAAGTCGCCGGCCAGCTGCGCATGGAGCTCGCTCAATACCGCGAACTCGCGGCATTCGCGCAGTTCGGCTCTGACCTCGACAAGTCGACCCAAGAGCAGCTCGAGCGCGGCAAGCGCCTCACTGAGATGCTCAAGCAAGGCCAGTATGTACCAGACGTCGTTGGATTTCAGGTTGTCCAGCTTTATGCCGGAACCCAAAACATCCCCGGCGAAAAGAAGACGTTTGTTCGCGACATTCCCGTCAAGGACATCCAGCGCTACTGCGCCGAGATGAAGACATACTTCGAGAGCAAGTACCCCACCGTGTTCAAGGAGATCACCGACACAGGTGTGATGTCCGATGAGCTCAAGAAGACAGTCGACAAGGCTCTCCTCGAGCTCAACGAAGCCTTCCAAAAGTCGGAGAAATGACAAAAGGGGCGCGCCAACTAGGCGAGCCGATTGGGTGTTTGAATGCCTTCGCTGCGTGACATTAGAAACCGGATACGCTCGGTCAAGAGTACGCAGAAGATTACGCGGGCTATGAAGCTGGTCGCCGCTGCCAAGCTGCGGCGGGCGCAGGAAAATATCCTTGCGGCTCGTCCGTATGCGTTGGAAATCGGCGGCCTGTTGCACAGAGTGGCGACGCGCGCCCAGGGTGAAGACGGCAAGGTGCCGCACCCACTGTTGGACGTGCGTGAGCCCAAGCGAGTTCTGTTGGTCGTCATGACCTCAGACCGCGGCATGTGTGGTGGCTTCAACTCGAATATTCTGCGTCGCGCTGAGCGGTTCATCCACGAGCACGAGGACCGTTTCGAGAAAATGGAGGTTGCCTCCATCGGCAAGAAAGGTCGCGAGTATTTCCGCAAACGCGGGGTAGCTACGGTCCGAGATTTTCCTGGCGTGTTCGACGATCTCACATTCCGTCGGGCGACTGAGATTGCCGAGGGGATGGCCGAAGAGTACGTCAAGGGTGAGTTCGACGCGGTGTTCCTACTCTACAACGAGTTCAAGAGCGCCATGAGCCAAAGGGTAACAGTCGAGAGCATGTTGCCGATCGTTCACGACGAGCTGCCAGCAGGTGAGGACATCGACTACATTTACGAGCCGGGTCAGGTCGAAGTGCTCAACCAGTTGGCGCCCCGCTATGTGGCAATCGAGGTGTGGCGTGCGTTGCTCGAGAGCAATGCGTCGGAGCACGGCGCGCGCATGACCGCAATGGAGAATGCCACCAAGAACGCCAAGGAACTGATCGACGGCTTGACCATGCAATTCAACCGCGCCCGCCAAGCAGCCATCACCAAGGATTTGATGGATATCGTCGGTGGCTCGGAGGCGTTGCGTTAACAGGTTTTGTAGGATTGAAGAATTTTTGCTCGCGCCCCAGATGAAGAGGGGGCCGAAGCTTCAGGAGACGAGAGAATGACGGCCGAAGCACTAACGAGTGGCAACATTACGCAGGTGGTCGGGCCCGCGGTGGACGTCGAGTTCCCAGCTGGCCAACTTCCAAAGATCTTCACGGCATTGACCGTGTCCAATCCGGAGATCAGCGATAAGAAGGACAACCTGGTTCTCGAGGTGTCACTGCATCTCGGCGAGAGCACTGTGCGCACCATCGCCATGGACTCAAGCGAAGGTTTGGTCCGCGGCATGAAGGTGAAAAACACAGGCGCACCGATCATGGTACCGGTCGGTTCCGAGGTCCTTGGGCGCATCACCAACGTCATCGGCCAGCCCGTTGACGACAATGGCCCGATCGACGCCAAGTTGTTCCGCCCCATTCACCGTTCTCCCCCGGCCTTCACTGAGCAGGACGTGTCGGTGCAGACCTTCGAGACCGGCATCAAGGTAGTCGATCTTCTCGCTCCCTATGCCCGCGGCGGCAAAATCGGCCTGTTCGGCGGTGCTGGTGTGGGCAAGACCGTTCTTATCATGGAGCTCATCCGCAACATCGCCGTCAAACGCGGTGGCTTCAGCGTCCTCGCTGGCGTCGGTGAGCGCACCCGTGAAGGCAACGACCTTTACTTCGAGATGATCGAAGGTGGCGTCATTGCCGCTGAAAAAGACGAGCACGGACATCCCAAGCGCAATCCCAATGGCTCGATCAAGATCATCCCCGGCAAGAGCCAGTGCGCCTTGATTTACGGTCAGATGAATGAGCCCCCAGGTGCCCGCGCTCGCGTTGGTCTGTCGGCCCTAACTTCCGCCGAGTACTTCCGCGACGACGAGGGCAAGGACGTTCTCTTGTTCATCGACAACATCTTCCGTTTCACCCAGGCAGGTTCTGAGGTTTCGGCGCTTCTCGGACGTATGCCCTCCGCCGTCGGTTATCAGCCGACTCTCGGTACCGACATGGGCGAGCTGCAAGAGCGCATCACCTCAACGACCCGCGGTGCCATTACCTCGGTTCAGGCGATCTACGTCCCTGCGGACGACTTGACCGACCCCGCGCCAGCGACGGCGTTTGCTCACTTGGACGCGACCACGGTTCTTTCGCGGCAAATCGTCGAGCTCGGTATCTACCCTGCGGTGGACCCTCTTGACTCCACCTCTCGCTTGCTCGACCCCGGTGTCGTCGGCCAGGAGCACTACAATGTGGCGCGTCAGGTGCAGGAAATCTTGCAGCGCTACAAGGAGCTGCAAGACATCATCGCCATCTTGGGTATGGACGAGCTCTCCGACAGTGACAAACAAGTTGTCGCCCGCGCTCGCAAGATTCAAAAGTTCCTGTCGCAGCCGTTCCACGTGGCAGAGACCTTCACCGGTCGTCCCGGCGTTTACGTCGAGCTGGCCGACACGATTCGTGGCTTCAAGGAGATCGTCGATGGTAAGCACGACGATCTGCCCGAACAAGCGTTCTACATGATGGGAACCATCGAGGACGTGCAGGCCACAGCGAAGAAGATGGCCGACTAACCACGACGCTGACAACTAGGTGTAGGTGAGGCAATCATGGCCAAGCTGAATGTTGCATTGGTGACGCCCGAGCGGCAAGTGGCACGCGTCGAAGTCGACATGGTCACAGCGCCGTCGGTGATGGGTGAGGTCGGTATCCTGCCGGACCACCAGCCCCTACTGGCAAATCTGCAGCCAGGGGTGGTGCTCTTGCAAGCCGGTAACAAGACTGAGCGGTATGCGGTGAGCGGTGGTGTTCTTGAAGTGGATCGAAACACCGTGACGATTCTCGCCGAGACCGCAGAGCATGCATCCGAGATAGACGAAGGGCGTGCCAACGACGCTCTCAAGGATGCGTCGGGGCAGCTCGAGAAGCTCGACAGCCAGGACCCGAAGTTTGAGGAACAAGTCGCTCGCATCCATCGTGCTCAGATTCGCCTCGCCGTCCTCGGTAAGAGCAAGAACTAGTCGATACGTAACGTTCACACCGGAATTCCCAGGCGGGCGGCAAGCTCGGGGACGTCGTCTTTGTTGGCGAGTCGCATGAGGTCGAGCACGTGTCGCATCGACGCCACGGATATTCCGTTGCACACAGTGCGGCTATTAGTCCACAGGGTGGTGAAGGATATTGTCGACTCGTAAGTGAGGTCGATGAGCAGGCGCTCTCCGGAGCGGCTCAGTCGTTCCCCGCGCAAATAGAAACGTCCCTGTAGTTGATTGGCATCCAACGGCACCTGTACCGGCTCACCCCAGCTGGTGACGATGAACCCGAGGCGTTGGAGCGCGAGCACGAGTTGCTCAAGATGCTCGCTGTTCGAGTCGACGACGATATCAATATCTCGGGGAGCGCGCCCAAGCTTGCCCGGCGCGAACAACTCGACCGCAACGCTGCCAATCACCACAAACGGAGCGCGGCCGGCGAGATCCAAGAGCGTTGTGCGCGCAGTCTCGATGTCGACACGGGTCTGGCGCTGACGGGCGACGAGCGCGTATTCATGCGACCGATTGGTGTGTGTGCTCGTAGCCGCAGGTGCACTCGGTTTGCGGTAGCAAAGAATCCGTTCCTCTTGGAGCTCGAAGTATTGCGCCAGTATGCGGGCTGCCTCCCAGGCCAAGGGCACAAACACGCCCGAGCGCAAACGGATATTCTCGGCCATGATGATCACCGTCGCGCTTGGCGCCAACACCCGTCGCAGACTTCGACATGCCTGGGACAACAACTCGAGGTATTGAGCGAAGGAAGGCGACGCATAAATGTCGCCGGCAGTGGGGCTCTGGGGGCGCGAATCAAAACCAAAGTAGGGCAAGTTGGTGAGACAGAGATCGAAGAGGTCGTTGGGGTATGGCAAGTCGCGCGCATCGCCAATAACGACCTGTGGATCAGTGACCCCGCGTCGCCGCAGTCGCTCTCTACAGATCGCCACCCTTTCGGGATCAATGTCGCAACCGAACCCTGCCCTGCCTTCCTCTTCGCAAGCCACCAGGGTGGAGCCGAAGCCGCAGAATGGATCGAGCACCCTATCGCCTGGCTGCGAGAACTCCCGCAATGCCCACACCATTTGTGCGACCCAACCGCAATCGATTGCATCGTTGGGGTCACGGACGCGCAGGTCATTGGGAAGAGCTGTGCCTGTCAGATCCTCCTCGAGAATGTGCCAACTCTGCCGACCCATCAACTCATCCCCGCGAGCAACAGCTGACTGTCGGGATCCCAGTCGCCACAGAGATTGCCGTTGGGATGCAGAACCAGCTTGCGGACCGTATCCGACCGGTGCTGCGCTTTCATCAAGGTATAGTCGGAGGACTCGAGGGTGACGCGCATATCCCTCTCCCACTCGAGCTCCACCCCCCAGTAATAATAACCGTATCGCGCCGCCTTCGGCACGACGGCACCTCCATTGCCAATGTGTGCCCACACCTCATCGACCAATGTCTCCATGGTCACCCGTGACGACTGGATGGCACGGAGGGTAGGGTTGTCACGATAGAGGTCGCCCACGCGCGCCAACTCGCGAAACACAACATCGCGTACCCCCAAAGAGCGGGCCCACCTGAGGTAGGCGGCCATGGCGTCAAATGTGGCGATGCCACCGATTTGAGTGACGCACACCAAACGGACCGGCACCACTCCCAGGACGTCCGCCACCGTCGATTCGAAACAACGCTGAGCACGAATGGGGCGGCCAGGGTGAAAACGCATAATCGCGTCATTCTCACGTTCGGCGAAATGGTGCCTGGACATCTCGATCCGGCTCAGGCCAAAACGGGAGACGTGAGGAAGAAGCTGGTGCCCCGAGGTCTCCCGCGCGAGCCCCGCACCGTTGCTATAAAGGACCTTCGGCGCAAAAGGAAATCCCGCCTGTTCGTGCTCTGCGAGCGCATCCAACAACTGCATGAACCACTTGGGCTCGTCGGTGCATTCCAACCCAGACAGAGATAACCCTAAGCTCAGACCTCGAAGGGCACGCAACACTTGGCGCAAATTCTCAAAATAGCTTGGTGCCGGGCGGAGGCTCGACGCCAGAATGTTGCCCTCGCGATGTTGTAATTGCTCTGAGCAAAAGACACACCGCGCCGAGCAAGGGCTGGCGGCGGCATAGGGTGTGAAAGTTATCGGCGAGGCAAAACTGCGTCGCGCTCCGCCTAGCTCGCCGGTCTGGCATACTTCTGCATCAAATGCCTGAGGCTCGATACCCAAGCCCCGCAATTTAATCAGCAAGGATTCCTGCATTGTGCGCCAAGCAGAGTCTAGGCTGCCTCGGTATTCGCTGCAATCCGTTATGTCGCGTTGGCCTTCGCCAAGCGGATGGAACACGTCAATTTCGACAACGCGAGCGAATCACTTACAACAGACGCACGAGAAGCTCGGCCGCGCGTTTTGCGCCGCCAGCTTCGTCAAAGGACTTTTTTACCTCTATGGCGGCGGTTCGGTATTGGTCATTGTTGAGCACCTCAAACACGGCTTCGCGCAACTGGTCTGGCTGCAGGCGTCCGAAGCTAAGGCGCAGACCGGCACCACTTGCCACCACTTGGTTCGCCACGACTGGCTGGTCGTCGCGAATGGGTGTGACAACCAGAGGCAATCCACGTGCGAGGGCTTCGCAGACAGTGTTGTGCCCGCCGTGACAGACAACAGCGTCCACGTGCTCGAGGAGCTCGAGTTGGGGTACAAACTCCTTAACGATGAAGTTCGCAGGCACCGCACCGATGAGCTCTGGTGGCCCTACCAAGACAACCTGCAGCGGCATCTCGGCGAACGCAGTCTTCACCGTTTGGTAAAAGCGAACGTCACGTCCACCGCTCACGGTGCCGAGGGAAACCAAAATACGTAACCCCTCACGCAAAGCGTTCCAGGGAAACGGCGTCTCACTTTTGCGAGCGGTGAGAGACGGGCCCACAAACTCAAAATGGTCGGGAACCCTTTCGTCGCCCAATAGCTTTTGTGATGAAAACACCAAGACCAGTTCGGGCGAGAGGTCGAGTCGGGGTGCCGGCTCAAGCCCTGGTGACAAATCTTGCCGTGGCACCGCCCTGATCCCCACTTCTGTTTCCAGGGTAATCATCTGCGACAGAACCCAGTCCCAAACTTTGACCAGCGGTCCTACGGGATTCTCGACGATTCCAGCGCTGGTTGTCGCGCTGGTTGCCCATCGAAGACCCAACTGACGCGCCACCAGAGCGCCCGCAAGGGCCTGTTGATCCACGACCAGAACGTGGGCGCCGAAGTTCTTCACCGCAGCCGCGACTCCCGGCCGCATGTGGCGAGCCAAAGGAACGAGGAAGTCCTCCCAGAGAAACTTCACACTTGCGAGTCCCCGTACCTTGCCAGACTTCTCGTTGAGCTGTGCCAGCATGGCGTCGGGCACATTGTCGTCGAGCTCGAAGAGAGTGGCTCCCGAGGACAACAGGGGTTGGGTCGTGCGTGGGTATCCAACCCACGCGACATCATGCCCGAGCTCATTGAGATGCTGCCCAACGGCGACCGTGGGATTGATGTGCCCAGCCAAGGGCGGCACGACAAAGAGAAAGCGTGCCACGGGTTATCCCGCTCCAAGAGGTGAGAGAGGTTCTGCCTGGATTACCGCGTTCAACACGATTGCCCTTCGAGCCGTTTGAGTCCTTCGAGTCCTTCGAGTCCTTCGAGCCAAACGAGTACGTGTTGCCGTACCAGCTCAGGTGCTTCGAACATCGCCTGATGTGAGCAGTGTGGTAACAGGTGTAGATCGAAGTTGGGAAGAAGCTTCGCCACCTCGCGGGCACGGGCAACCAACTCGGAGTGCTCACCGTACAATCCCAACACCGGTGTTGAAATGCTTGCGAGCTGTGACTCTGAAAGGGCCGCGGAGGCGCGCAGGTCGGCAAGCAGTGTGCTTTCGTAGACCAAGAACTCGGCGTTCTTGACCAAGCGCCGCCGTTTGCGTGAGATGTCCTTCGCGTGCCAGTCTTTGTACAGCTCAGCTATCTTCAGGTCTCTCTGCTCACCCTCGAGCTCAAGAGTGCTTGCCATCTCTGTGCCCCACCCCGGCAGGGGAAAATGTCCATCCACAACGGCGACACCGCGAACCCGGTCAGGGTTCCGGTGGGCGTAGGAGAGGGCAAGGACCCCCCCAAAGCTATTGCCCACGAGGGAGACCGGATGATGCACGTCGAGGGCGATGAGGATTCCCTCCAAATCCGCTACAAAGTCATCGATGCGATAACCGCTCGGTGACCGTTCACTCATGCCATGACCGCGAAGGTCGTAGAGAATGACATCGGCCATTTGCGCAACGGGATTTGCGAGGGTGAAGTAATAGCCCGAGAGGTTGTCGACCACCAAACCATGGAGGAACACCACGGTCTGTGAACCGCCACCCAAACGTTGGACGTGGTGCCGTAACCCGTTGGCGCTCACCTCTGCCATGCAATCATCCAGTCCCCTGACCAGCTGTCCCTATGCGGCAGTCATCCATTAAAGAACTCCACGAGTAAAGAACTCGACGAGGGTATCCGAGAGAAGTTGCGGCGCTTCGCTCGGCAGATAGTGTCCACCCTCGAGAACTCGCATGGTGGCATTTGCCAACGTCTTCTTCAGACGCTCCGCCACAGGCAAGAGAGTCGACCTCGAGCCGTAAACGAGCAACGTTGGGCAACGAACCCTACCGAGTTCCTCGTCGCTCACGTCACCTTCAGCGCAGAGGTCCGCCACCAAGGAGCTTTGCAGCAGCAAAAACTGCAGGCCCTCAAGGAACCGTCGTGCCTTACGTTTCCCCGTAGTAAGAAGAGCCTGAACCTCGACGGGCAAGACGGCAATGAGCACGCTTGGGTCGCGCGCAACAATGCTCTCAAAAAAATCAATTCGCGAAGGAGGCAGGGGAACGTCAATGAGCGCTAGCTTGTCTACCCGCTCGGGACGGCGGCGGGCAAAATCGAGAGCCACCAGCCCTCCATAGCTGTGTCCCACGAGCGACAAGGTCTTGTCGCCGAGAGTCGAGGCAAGCGCTTCGAGGTCGTCGGACATGTTGGCGACATCGTAGCCGCCAACAGCCCGTTCGCTGCGGCCGTGGCCGCGAAGGTCGTAAGTGACGACCCTCTTTGTTTTTGCCAGGGCCGCGCCAGCGCCGAAGTACCACGCGGCGAGATTGCCGACCAACAGGCCATGCAACATGTAGATTGGCGATCGATTGTCCTCGCCCAACACTTGGGTATGGAGTTCGACACCATTGGCGACGACAAAAGCCATGTCTGGATAAAACCGGTCGCGGGCACCGCGGTCAAGGTAACAAGGTAGCACCACACCGAGATACGGAATCACCCAAACCAACCCGACCCAAACGCGACCCGACCTGTCCGTTCACAGTTCACAGGGTGTGATTCAAAGGGTTTGGTAGGTCGACGCACGTCGGGAACGTGCGTGGGATGCGCTGACCAGGCATCCCATGGCTTGCAAGGCAAGTGATTTCGATCGGTTTCGGCCTGGCTGCAGGGCTGTCGAGTTCTCGGCGTCGGGGCCGT
Organism: Deltaproteobacteria bacterium RIFOXYA12_FULL_58_15; assembly: GCA_001798605.1. Classification (GTDB taxonomy): domain Bacteria; phylum Myxococcota; class XYA12-FULL-58-9; order XYA12-FULL-58-9; family XYA12-FULL-58-9; genus XYA12-FULL-58-9. Next base: position 22,648 of record MGST01000329.1, read on the forward strand.
GGCCCCGGGTATACGTCGCATTTGGCAGCGATGTCCTCCCGGCGCTGCAGCGTCGCTGCCTAAAATTTGCCCAGGTGAGACGGGATGCCTGCTTCCCACGAGACGCGTACAGAACACTTGAGCGAAGAAAATGCGCCTTGAGTTCACTATTTGCTTGACAGGCTGGGTGGGTGATTATTGTCAGTGTAGTCAAGCTCTTGACGCACTCAAATGCAGACGTCCCAGACGCGCATGTTTGGCCGCTGCTGACCGCAAATGCAGACAGAGAGCGGCCGATGACTTCGTTGTCGCGTAGACAACCAGAGGCTGCTTGAGGGGCGCAGATTTGGATGGGTGTAGAATAGAGATGGCTGGCACACACAACAATGGGGGGGACATGAACGAAATACCTCAGCATCTGCACAATATCGACGACGAGCGACTGCTCGAAAATCTCTGTCAGCTCCTGCGGCAAGACCAAGGTTTGGAGGCATTTTTGCTTGAGCACATTGCCGAGGTGGACCGGCGAAAGCTCTACCTCGAGCGCGGTTACTCGAGCATGTATCAGTTCTGTCTTGACGAACTGCACCTATCGGAAGCGATGGCTTACAGGCGGATAACCGTGGCCCGAGCAGCACGGCGATTCCCGAGGTTGCTCGGCAAAATCCGAAATGGCGAGCTGCATCTCACAGGCGCAGCCTTGTTGGTGGGCCACCTCGAGTCCCACAACGAGCAAGAGCTCCTGGCCGCCGCTACCCATAAGGGGAAACGCATGATTGAACAGATGCTAGCGGAGAGGTTCCCCAAGCCTGCTGTGCCCGAAAGAATTCGCAAGTTGCCGGTCGCAGCAGCGAAAGCTTCGAGTGCCGGTCCCCCTCCGCCTTCGGACCAACCGCTCGACGCTACGGAGGCGCTGCTTGCTTGTACGGCAAAGGCACCGGGTCCTGGACACAACAAGGTTGCTTCTTGTCACACTGATTTTCATACTGATTTCAACAATGATTCTCGCAAGCGCGAGGATTCCTCCAATTCATCCACAAACAACGCGCGCCAGCAGTCTCAAAATAGGCGGGAGTCTTCGGTCGTACCGCTCTCGATTGACCGCTACAAAGTGCAACTCACAGTGGATGGCGAGTTTGTCGCGACACTTCAGAAGGCCCAGGAGTTGCTAGGTCCACGCGGCGGCTCCCAGGACTTGGCCTCTTTGCTGGGACGGGCGCTGGACCTGTTGGTCGGGGATTTGGAGAAGCGCAAACATGGTGTTACCTCGAGGCCACGGGAGTCATCCAAGTCAAAATCGTCAGAGAGCCCCAACGAACTTCGTGATGTCAGGCGCTCTCGCTACATTCCGAAATCAGTTTTGCGACGTGTCTACGAACGGGATGCGGGTCAGTGTGCCTTTGTGAGCGCACAAGGCAAACGATGCCAAACGCGGTCAGGTTTGGAATACCACCACCGCATACCATTCGCGCGAGGCGGTGAGTCGACTGAGGCCAATCTTCAGCTTCTCTGCAAATGTCATAATGCATGGGTGGCAGAGCAGGACTTCGGCCCCGGCAAAATGCGCCGTTACCAGAAATCGGATGGAACAAACTTTCCACAAAGTTTTTCGGAGACGTACGCCGAACCGGTTGACCCGACCGCTACGCGCGACATCTTTGTCCGCGAGCAACCGGTGCTCTACACGCCGCAGTTCTCGAGCTGTTTCCGGGAATAGGCACATCAGATCTCGAACACAGGGCCTGTCGCCTGGCTTGGGCCTGTCGCCTGGCTTGACAACGATCGCGAGAACTGATCGATGATCCAGAAGTATGTCGACGTCCGTTTTCGGCAGACCAAGGCGACCCATCGGCGAACTGATTGGACACGCGCGAATTCGGCCGCCGAGGCACCGCCTCACCCGACGATGCCTGCCAGAGCGGCTCCCGGCCCACGCCCACGGCGTCGATAGCCGTCCCCAGGAAGCCGCTCGCGGTGCTACCAAGGCAGAGCGATCACACCCCAGTTCACAATTGCGTTTTACCTGGTGAGATGAGATCAACGATGTTGACTGCCGGTGCCCGAGAGCCTTGCAGTTGAGTATCAAAAGTGGAGAAGTACCATGTCCGCCGATTTGAGTCGTGAGCAGATCCTTCAAACGGTCGCGCAATTGGTTCGCGAGGTCATCGGCGAATCGTGGGTCGAATCGGTCAACATCAGTGAAACAACCTCCTTCAACGACGAGCTCGAGCTAGAGAGCATTGAATTCGTAGCGCTGGCAGAAAAACTCCAGGAGCATTACGGCAAACAGGTCAACTTCGTCGGTTGGCTGTCGGGCAAGGAGCTGGATGAGATCATCACCCTAACCGTAGGCGACTTGGTTGGCTTCATTGCATCATCGCGGTAATGTGCGCGAGGGCTATTGGATCGAAGAGAATTCGGACAGTCACTCTTTGGCTCGCAGTTGGGCGATGACTTCCTCTGCAGTGTAAGTCTTGCCACCGGATTTGTAGTTCTTCCAAGCTGTGTCAATGGTCTTGTTGAGTTTGGCGTGGTCTTTCTCGTCCATCTCGTCGTCATCGTCGAGGTGCGCATAAGGGATCGTCGGCTGGGACGAGCTCGATCTGATCTTGTCGCGCTCGTATTCTGAGATGTTCGGCTGAGACACGCCGCTGCAAACAATCAAACAATTTCGAGTAACAACATTCCGCCGCCGCCGCCGATGATGTCTGGAGACCGCAAGAGCGTGTCGACGGTGTCAGTATTCGTTGCCTGACACATTGGGGAATTTGCAGGATCACAGGTGTTTGTGGCTGGCATTGTTGTTGCACAGTGGCATGCCGTTGCGGACCGCGTGCCAAAGGAGTGGAGCATGAGCGCGTGGCGGTTGGCCCCATGGGGTTTTGTCGCGTTGGTTGGAATGGTATCGGGTTGCCTCGAGGATAAGAAACCAAAACCCCCAACTCCGGAGGATCCCCCTGAGAAGTGTACACTCGCTGCGGAGGATACCGATCCCGACTTCACCGCGGCAATCGGCTGCCGTGCGGACTATCTCGCGGTGGCATCGCCGCCCCTCATTGCAACGATTCCTGGGGCGCTCTCTGCGAAGACCGTCGTTGATCGTATCGACGGTGATGCCCTCTATTTTCAAAACAGCCGGCGTTTCCCTATCCACTGGAACTTCGCCTCTGCTCATCTCTCGGGCAACGGGCTGCCGATTGTGCCGCCCCTCGGCCAATTTAACCAGACCGAATACTACGCGCCCGACCGCCGCTTCGTCTTGGGTGCGCTCAACTATTATGAGGGGCCAGCGGTTTGGGCCTATGAGATTGCTCCCTACGACACCGCCGACGCCGAGATGATCACGTTGGCGTTTCGCCTCATCCAGGATCATTTCTGGTTTGGCAATCACCTGATGTTCCATCCAACCTCCGACAATGTGGCACGGGAAGCGGCGAATCTTCCCGACGACGTCCCGATTGTCACCACCGACGAGTTGTTCGCCGGCATCGACTACCAACCTCTCAATCTGGCCACAGCGATGGGTCAACTGCGCTTCTTCTCCAACCAGGATCTCGAGACGCGATACCTATCGTTTCGTGACATCGCGGTGCTCGAGGCTGTTCCCAACGACCTCGCGGTCTGCAGCGGCACAATCACGCAAGAGTTTCAAACGCCCTTGTCCCATATCAATGTCTTGGCGCAGAACCGGCGCACCCCCAACATGGGCCTTCGCGGTGCCTTCACCAATTCGGAGCTCCGCGCCCTCGAAGGTCACTGGGTCGAGCTCACTGTGGGTGCGCTCAATTATTCGGTGAGGGAAGTGACCCGCGAAGAGGCGGATCTGTGGTGGGATGATCACCGGCCACCGGCGGTTCAAGTACCGACGGTTGATCTTTCGGTCACAGAGCTGACCGACATCGAGGAGGTGTTGCCGGTGGACACCCTGGGTCTGGGCGCTGCGCTAGCCAAGGCCATCCCAGCCTTCGGTGGCAAGGCCAGTCACTTCGCAGCATTTCCTTACATTGAGACCTTTGCGATCCCTTACCCCAAAGCGTTCGTCATTCCGATCTACTTCTATCGCCAGTTCATGGAGCAGAATGGCTTCGATGTCCGCATCACCGCGATGCTCGCCGACTCGAGCTTTCAAAACGACCCGGCGGTTCGCGAATCGCAGTTGCAGCAACTGCGCGACGACATAGAGGCGGCACCTTTCGACGCCGCACTTGAGGCTGCATTACTCGCCAAGCTCAACGGTGAGTACCCCAACACACGCATGAAGTTCCGATCGAGCACCAACGCCGAGGATTTGGGCGGCTTTACCGGTGCAGGGCTCTACCAATCGGCGGCCTACGATCCCAACGATGTCACTCGACCTCTCGGTAGAGCGCTGCGTAAGGTGTGGGCCAGCGTTTGGCGTTTCCGTGCCTACGAGGAGCGTGACTACCGCAGCATCTCGCACCTCGAGGTGGGTATGGCTGTGCTCATCCATCGCGCCTATCCCACCGAAGACAGCAACGGCGTGGCCATCACGGCGAACATCTTCGATCCGAACGGCATCGAGCCGGGCCAGTACATCAACTCACAGAAGGGCGACGTCTCGGTAGTGCTGCCACCGGCGGGTGTGACGAGCGATCAGTTTGTCTACCACTATGACATGCCGGGCCAACCGAGCGTTTTCTTCGCGCACTCGAGTCTGATACCGTCTGGTCAGACGGTGTTGACACGGGCACAAACCGCAGAGCTCGGTGAAGCCCTCGCCGCCATACACAACTATTTCCGACCCGTTTACGGAACCGTGGCCACTGAGTTCTACGCGATGGACATCGAGTTCAAGTTCGACACCGATCCCAATGCGCCAGAAAATGGGTCGCAGTTGGTGATCAAACAAGCACGGCCTTATCCCGGGCGGGGAGAATAGGCGATGATGCTCCGTTCGATATCTTGGGTCTGGTTTGCGACCATCGCTCTTTCCGTCTCTTTTGGCTGTGAACAGAATAGCCGGCCCCCCGATCCGACCGGTGATGCCCAGAACGGTGGTGACGACGACAGCGACGGTCTTGGCGATCCTGGCGGCGGGGACATCCCCGGCGCGGACTACGACCAAAACCCGGCACACACTGTTTTGAACGGTCCGTGTGCCGCCGAGCAACGGGTGGGCGGCTTCAAGGTGGAGATGAACGAAGACGTCGGTTACACCGCCATTGACGGTGTGGTGCGCAACGGCGTCGTG
>MGST01000330.1 GCA_001798605.1 Deltaproteobacteria bacterium RIFOXYA12_FULL_58_15
CCATGTTTTGCCGAAGATTGCAGTGCGGGCCTATCGGCATTTATGACCTGCGGCGAGGATTGCCAATGGGAAACATCGGAATGCGCTGGATGTGTGGTCGGCGATACGACCTACGAAACGGCTGCATGTCTCGACGGATACGACTGCGGCACCATTGTCATCGAGCACTATTGCGAGGCCCAGGCATCCGCCCCGACCTGTGGCGGCGCCGGTGCCGTGGCGACTGGTGCGTGGCAAGAACGCGAGTACAGCCGTTCTTGCTCTGTCGACTGCACCCCCGGTCACTACACCTACGAGGATTGTGCCTTGGGCGGTTGTGGCGGCAGTCAACGGTATTATTGCAACAACCAATGCGATTGGGAGTTGTCTGGCGGTTGTGAGGAGAACTTCTCCTGCACACCAGGCGCACAACGAACAACAAACTACTCGTGCGGCAATAACTGGTGCGGCAACACCTCGGTAACCTATACCTATACGTGCGCTTCGGACGGTTGTGGCGAAACCGTCGTCATCGACGGACAATGTTCGGTGTGCGAACCTTCGACCTCCCAGACCAGCTTCTGCTCCTCGTCCCCTGGGGCCTGCACTCTGCATTCTAGCACTTGTACCGACGCCTGCGCGTGGGGCTCCTACACGACCTGTACGCCGAGCACGGATATCTGCGGCGATTGTCCTCAATGTTCGAGCGGAGCGGAGGACAATCAAGCCTGCACAACGGCCAACGGCATGTGTGGCACGCAGACGCGAACGTGCGGTGCCGGTTGCCTTTGGAGCAATTGGACGTCATGTGAGGCTGGACCCAGCTCGTGCACAACGGGTGCCCACGAATATCGGGAATGCGCGCGTTACTGCAACGAAGCGTGGACCGCCGAGTGGACCTGCAATGGTTGCGGCTGGGAACAGACCGGCGAATGCCTGCCACCAACCGGGGCGTGCATCCCTGGGACCTATGAGCCACAGGGCGGCAGTCTGTGCAATCCGTTGATACCCTCCTGTGGTTACAAGAACCGCTATTGTGACACCAACACCTGTCGTTGGGTGGAAGAAGCGTGCTTCGGTGATTGTGAGGGCTGACATGTGCCGTAGGATGGATAGGGCCCAGCGGCGCTGGTTTCGGGTGTCGTTCGTCCACATCGGAGTTCTTATCGGAACTCTCACCGTGCCCTTTTTCTCCGGATGTACTGACGCAGACATCCAACTGCTGATGCCCGGAGATTCACCCTTGAGCCGCGTTCGCGTCGAGTCGACGGTGTGTGCCCCCCCCGACTTGATTGAGCCGGTGCCCTACAAAGTCCTGTTTGTCATTGATACGTCGAAGTCGAACGAAATCACCGACCCACCGTCCCCGCCTGACAACAAGACCCGTCGAGAGCGAGCTGTACGTCAAGCGGTCGAGAGTCATCAGGACCAATCCAACGTGACCTTCGGAATCATAACCTTCTCGGACATCGCCAATGTGGCCACACGGCCGACATACACCCGTGACATGTCCATCCTAAACAGCGCCATGACGTATATCACGACCTCGGTGACCCAGTATCAAGGTGGCACCAACTATGGCGCAGCGATCGACGCGGTGACGACCTACATTTTGAACGACATCCAACAATGGTCGGATCCTACGACCGTCGCACGCACCCACTACATCGTGTACTGGTTGAGCGATGGTTTTCCCACAGTTGGACCTCGCGACCCGGTGTTGCTCTTGCCCGGCATTCAGGGCCTGCTCGACGGCCTCAAAGATCAAGTGGCGGAGTTTCAATTCAACACCGCGTTTCTTGGCAGCGGTGACCTGCCCGTCGAAGACCAATCGGCGGCGGTGTATCTCCTTCGCGATATGGCGGTCGCGGGCAACGGTGTCTTCACCAACATTCTCGACGGGGAGGCTTTCGCATTCGAATTCAATCCTGAGCCTGCCCATCGGCCCTTCACACTCCTGAGCGCCGTGGCATGCAACATGAGCGCCCACTATGGCGACGATCACCCGATGATCGACAGCGATGGCGATTTCCTCGTCGACGAACGCGAGCTGATGCTCGGTCTGGATCCGTACAATCAGGACACCGATGGGGATGGGCTCCGCGATGGCGTCGAGATAGCAAATCCGGGGTTTGTGAATCCCTTGGAATACGACACTCTCTGTGAAGACAACGGCGACGACACCGACGGGGATGGATTGATTGATTGTGAGGAGAACCTCACAGGAACAGCGCTGGGAAATCCTCACACCTATGGCGACGGGATCCTCGATGGGATCGCTTTCTTCATGGGGACCGCTCCGCGCCAGATTGAGTACAGCGCCGATCGCGACATGGACGGATATTCCGACGAGTTCGAGGTTCGTTCCCATCTCGAGCCCTTGGCAGCAACCACGCCAGAGAATGTCGATCGTTGGGCATACCGTTATGCCATCAATGAAGTGGCTGGGCAGGCGGGCGAGAACCCCTCCCGCTGCTACGAAGTTGTCGTCGACAACGTTGCCATGTACCAGACGGGCGCCGAGGAGCTAACCCGCCGTGGCCTCAACAACGTATTTCTGGCCGTCTCCTTTGCGCCTGACCATGCGTCGGGGCCGCTTCGATTTGCCACAACAACGGTGATCGGGCGTTTCGTTCTGCCCGACTACCGCGAACCCGCTGACGGCGTCTTGCGGGCACAGTCAGAGGACTTCGACCTTCTATCTGAGTAATCAATCGTGAGCGGAGGACAACACTCGCCGGCCGAGGACGGCCTAGGGCAGCGTATCGCTGGGCTCTGCCGGCAGCGTATCGTCGGGCTCTGCCGGCACGGCATCGGCGGGCTCTGCCGGCTCACCGACGAGGACGAGGAGAGTTTCGAGACTCCTGTGTGCCGCATCGAACTCTCGCTTCATTATTTGGTCGCTCGCCGCACGCACGAGCTCTTTGAACCGCTCCTCGTCTACCGCTCCGAGCCCACGCGATTCCTTCAGATTCTTTGCACGAAGAAACCTCTTCTGCACGACGCCCAGGTCAATTTCGATCTGATTGGTCCGAGCCAACATGGCGCAGGCAATCCGCACTGCCGGCCAATAGGCCGCGAGCCTCGCATAATTCTGAAGATCAATGGCGAGTTTCTCACCACCTTTGTAATCCATGGGGCGAACACCGCGGGTGTTCATCAGTATTCGTAGCTTGGTAAGAGTCTTCTGGAACTCCTCGCTGTTGGACTTGCCACTCTTTCCGAGCACTGGGCAGCCCTCTTCGACTTCCTGTTTGGTGATTTGCTCCGCGCCGGAGACCGGCCCCTCTCCGTCGTCGAGATCAAGGATCCCAGCAGGCACTCTCCAGACGTCATTGATGGCAAAAATGGCAGCGATGACGTTGTTGAGCAATCCGTTGGCCTTTTCGAAATGTCCATCGGCCAGTTGCGCCGCTGCGTTGGCCATCAGTCGCCCGACCTTCTCATTCGTGGCGGGTTCGGTGACCTTGCGTCCCCACCTCTCGACGCGGGCGAATTTCGCCGTGATAAACGCCTGGTCGATCTTGGTCATCCCCAACGCGCCTTCGATATCGGTCACCTGGGAATACACCGAGCACCAATTTTCTGCCTCCATGAACTTGTCGAGATTGACGTGGCGATCGCGAACAGCGGCGGGCAAATCGAGGATGTGCACCCCGTGTTTCTGCATGGCGCGCCGAACCCTGGCGAGACCCTCACGGATCTCCGAGATTCGAACCTGCGCCTTGTTGCCCGAGGAAGGGTCAACGCATTCGACCGATGCTGCGGTCTTAGCAACTCTCGCAGCTTTGGTCTTCGTCTTCGCTTTGCGCTCCTTGGCAAATCCCATCTGGGGAACCATGAGCACGAAGGTCAACGAACACACGAGGGCAAGGAACGTCGCAATCGATGGAGTAGACCGCATTGCGCTCAAATTATACCAGAGCACGCCAAAGGGCCAGGATGCAGCAGACCATTGTGTCCACAGTGTCCAAAGTGACCACCCGGCAGTCACCTCCATCGACTGTCAAAGAATCTTCGGCAGGTCTGCCTCGTCTGAACTGGCGAACTGGCGAGTGTGCCTTTACTTGGGAGCAAACCAGCCGTACAACCACGGCAACTGTAGGAGCATTCAAATGACCCGTCACCTTGTTGCCGCTGCGGCATGCTTGATTTTCTTCATGGCCTCTATTCCCGCGTTGGCCCAAGGACCGAGACGTTCGGCCCCAGGCTTTGCTCCCAAGATCCCCACCCTCACAAAGAGTGATGTCGACCGGCTTTTGCGTGTGTTGCCAGTGCTCGCCAAGGAAACCGGCCGCCTGAGCTCCGATCCCACCACAAGCATGGCGCCCGGCAACTCGCCGCAGCAAATGCCGGTGGAGGATCTCAAGATCATCGAGGAGCTGCTGCGCAAACACGGTTATGCCTTTGACACATTTCTGGTACATCTGAGCACGGTGGTGTCGACCTACATGGCCCTCTCCCCAGAGGCATTCGATAAGCAACTGCCCACCGAACAGACACCCGGCATTAGCGAAATGCTGGCGGACCCCAAGACCCCGCAAGAGCAAAAGGACGCGATGCGCAAACAGATCGCCGAGGCTCACGCCAACAAAGAGCTGCTGCGCCAGCAGCTCACCTCCATGGTCAGCTCTGAAAACAAAAAGGTTGTTCAACCCATGCTCGCAGAGGTCAAAAAGGCTCTAGATTCTGCTGAGACTGAGGCAAAGAAGGCCCGGGCCAAGCGCGCCGAAAAAGCAAAGTGATCGCGACGCGTTCTCCAGCGACGCGTTCTCCAGTTGACACAGCGCGGCACGCCTGGTAGACGCGCCCACACAAACCAACGGAACAACGGAACCGTACGCACGCGGGGGATAGGGACGATGGGCAAGAGGAGAGATGAACTCCGGAAGCAGATCAACGAGGTTTGGAAACAAGCCATCAGTCAACTCGAGGATGCCAGAGACGCAGTTCTCCGCTCCGGTAACCGAGTTGAAACCGAGGTCGAGCGCCTGCGTATGGAACGCGACAAGCTGCTCAAGAAACTCGGAGAGCAGACATACAAGCTGGCCAACCAAGGCAAGCTGCCGATGCCGACCTTCATCAAAGAAACAGTCGATCGCCTCAACGAAGTGATTGACAATTTGCTCAAGAAGAAGAAGAAGAGTACGAGCAAGGGTCGCAAAGTTACAAAGAAGGCAACAACACAGAATGCGACCAAGAAGACGACCAAAAAGCGGACAACCACGAAGATCAGTTAAGAAGAAGTAGAAGTAACGGTTGACCGTATGAGGATTGTGGGGCTGTAGCTCAGCTGGGAGAGCGCCTGAATGGCATTCAGGAGGCCGACGGTTCGATCCCGTTCAGCTCCACCAATTTTCTTCCAAAACCCCGCCACCGCGGGGTTTTTTGTTGCCTACGAGATGGTCGTTTCCGCCGGTCTCGCTGAAAAAACGATTCGCCACGAAACGTTTTTTCA
>MGST01000331.1:0-447 GCA_001798605.1 Deltaproteobacteria bacterium RIFOXYA12_FULL_58_15
ACTGAACCGTCAGGCAGTCGCAACATTTCGAGGAATTGGGTGGGCAAGACGTCGACCTTGGTGGCGTCTTGTTTGACCGCTACTTTCTTCTTTTTCTTGGCCACCTTCTTGGTGGTATAACCGCCGGAAAGGGCACCCGTTTTGGGGTCAAACTGGGCGTAGACTGTCACCTCCTCACCGTCCACTCGGGCACTGCTTGAGGCGCTGTTGGGACCCATCTTACTGGAGACGAGAAGGTTGTCTCCCTCGTCGTTGATGACCAGATAGACGATCTCCTTGAACTTGAAACGGCCCTTCCGATCGATCTCGACCAGGCTCTTGAGGGCACCTTTGGGAATGTCGTCGAGGCCAGCCATCTTGCGGCCGTCAGCGGTCTCCACCGAGAAGCGCTCGATGGCGAGGGTACCGGAGGCAACGCCCTTGCTGACACCATCGATTTTCAAGGCA
>MGST01000331.1:476-16140 GCA_001798605.1 Deltaproteobacteria bacterium RIFOXYA12_FULL_58_15
GACATTCATCATCCCCTGCATGCTCACCACGTCGTTCGAGCTGGCGTCAAATCGATAGATGCTGCCCTTCTTCCACTGGTAGTTGAGCTCGACTGCCGCCGCGGTGTTACTGAACAACACGACCAAACCAACGAAAAGAAAACCGAAGACGCGATACTGGACCATTGGATTCTCTCCCGAAAACCTATTGCGTGAAGTCTCACCGTCCAATACTCCAAAAATCAATTTTGGGTTAGGAAGAATTGCAGGATGAGGTTTTCTCTGCGGGCAGGAACGTGTTACGCAACGCGAGCATGAATCCACAGAGCATCGGTATCGTCGGTTACGGGAGATTTGGCCGCACCCTGGCAGAGTTGTGCACTGAGGCAAGACTTAGTTTTTGCGCCTACGACACGGCCGGCGAAATCCCCTCCATTATACGTTGTGATTCCCTGGCGGAGGTCGCACAGCGGGCCATCGCTATTGTACTCGCGGTACCTGTGCACACCGTGCCTGAGGTCCTAACGCAATTGCGGCCCTACCTTCGGGCCGACAGTCATTGGGTCATGGATGTTGGCAGCGTCAAGCTGCGTCCAATCGAGTGGATGACCGCGGCGCTCGGCGGTGACATTCCTTGGGTGGCCACTCACCCCTTGTTCGGTCCAAACAGCCTTGCCCGCGGCGAGCCCCTGAAAGCCGTCGTCTGCCCTAACGACCTTCATCCCGACGCCGAGGCCAAAGCGATTGCCTTGTTCGAATCATTTGGTTGCGAGATTGTACGTCAAGACCCAGAGGAACACGATCGGGCCATGGCCAAAAGCCATGCCATCGCATTCTTCATCGCCAAGGGTTTGCTTGACGCCGGCGCGGATTTTGATAACCGATTCACCCCACCTTCCTTTCAGTCGATGCGTAACACCGTTGACGCTGTGCGCGCTGATGCTGGGCATCTCTTATTGACACTGCACCGCGAGAATCCCTTTGCTCCCGCAGCGCGATTGCGTTTTGTGCAGGCTCTGCAGGATCTGAACGCAACGCTTTCTGCGTACGAGGCGGAACCAGCAGATTCATCTCCACAACCTGGCGAGCCAACCATCCCCGAATCACCACGACACGACTCCGACCTCAAACAAACCCGTAATCACATCGATGAACTCGACATGGAGCTTGTTGCCCTCTTGGCGCGGCGGGCTCAATTGTCACGACGTGCGGGCAGAGCCAAAGTCGGGCGTCCGGTGCGGGATCCACTTCGGGAGACAGAGCTACTGAAGAGTCGGCGCCAATGGGCAGACGACGCCGGGTTGAATCCAGACAATATGGAAGAGATATTCCAGGCAGTGTTGCGTATGTCGCGGCAAGTCCAAGTCGACATGCGCTGAAACTTCATGAACGTCGCCCACAGGGCCGTGTCGCTCAACCAACGTCGGTGGAATCGTCGTTAGGCTCGGTCAACAAGAGTGTGCCACCAGAAGCAATGCGAATCTTGCCGTCAGATGGTTCAGCCACCGCCACATCGCCATACTCGAGAGTGACATCACCCTTTTCTGTGGCCAGTCCAACCGCACCCGAGTGCGCCACCAGGACCCGCAACGGTCCGGCGGGGAGCTCAAGGCCGCCGCGCACGTACCGCATAACATAGCAGGGACCAATGACCTCCTGGCGCTGCGCCTTGGGTGTGCCGGCTCGTTCGAAATGCACAGCCTTGATCGCTTGATCAAGGTGTATCTCCCGCGGCTCGCCATCGAGTCCCACGCGGCCCCAGTCATAAACGCGATAAGTGGTATCCGAAGGTTGTTGAACTTCGAGAACCACAAAACCAGCACCCATGGCGTGCAGCGTACCAGCAGGGATGTGAAACATATCCCCCACGCGCGGTGCCACTTCATACAGCCATTTGTGAACGGTACCACCCAATGCTGCCTGACGTAAGGTTGCCGGATCGATTCCGGGATAATGGCCGAGCAGAAGTGTCGCACCTGGCTCTGTGTGCGCGACGAACCAGCTCTCCGTTTTCGGTTGCGCACCCTCGACGTTTTCGCAGGCGCTCTCATCGGGATGAACCTGCACCGAGAGTTTGTTTTCACTGTTTAGCCATTTGAGAAGAAAGGGGAATGCCCCCTTTGCCGATCCGCCCATGGCTCCCGCGCGCCAAAGCTCACCAAGCGTCTTGCCCATGTGGGGACCTTGGGCGACGCAGCTCTTATGGTTTTCGAGGTCGACCAGCTCCCAGGATTCCCCAACTGGCCCATCCGGCAAAGTCCGACCAAACTCGTCTTCTAGCCTCCGGCCTCCCCAAGGGACCATTTTGTATTCGGGCTCAAACCGCAACATTGCCAGATACCTAAACTATGGTTGTTTCAACGTAACCCAACGACTCGATGCCGAGGGTTCGTTGCAGCTCAGAATACCGTGTTTCTAGTGCGACTGTGCGGCGCAAGCAAGCACCATGCTGAGCCCCATCTTATCCAAGGGCCTGCATGGAATTTGGCAACTCCCATGGAGGCATGGGCGTCCGTGCCTTAGCGTAAGTGACCGACGAGAAACGCCGCTATGGCCCGCATCGCTGGGCGCAGATGCACAGGATTGCTAAAACGATGATCGGCACCCTGAACTATTTCCAACGAGACGTTGCGCGCAGCGACCGCTATGTCGTGCGCGTCCAATGGTGGAACGACCTCATCCAGGTCGCCATGCAACACCAATATGGGAGCACGCAGCACTCTCACCGCGCCGAGAACATTGTGCTCAAGTGCGTCTTCGTAGAATGCCTTACCAATACGGCCGGCCTCGGTGTCGGCATACCCATGGGTCTTCCATGATTCGGCCTCAACCGGATGGCGCACCTCCACCTCGTTCGTGTGTGCGACGGCAGCCAAAGTTGCTATGGCAACGAAACGTTCCTCCCGAGCGGCACCCATCAAAGCGATAGCACCACCCATGCTCGAACCAAACAGCCCGAGTCGTTCAACCCCGCGGCCCGCGAGGAACTCGACAGCGGCGTAGAGATCCTCCATCTCGTTGGAATAGGTCAAATCAAAGAGGCGACCTTCTGAGTCGCCGCGTCCCGCAAAATCGAAACGAAGGACCGCGATCCCCATCCCGGCGATGAGCTCAGCGAGGTATTGATGTTTGGTGCCATTCTTGGTCGACAACATGCCATGGCAACAGATGACCGCCCTGTCTGAGAGCTCGCCATCGATCAGACCTGCGAGCTTCTGACCTCGACAATTCGTGAAATAGACTTGCTCGCTCATAGGACAATGCCAGCGTAGCCAACGAAGCTGGCATCAGGACGGACATCGAAGCTCAAGTAGTGGTCGACCAATTGCGGCTCCATGCTGCCGGAGAATGCGTTAACAGCAGCCATGGTGGCCGCTACGGCACCGGCACAACAGGCCGAATTGTGCTCGTTGGCATGGGTGATCGTTGCCTCGATCCTCTTTTCGAGAACTGCATCGATGAATCCCCGATCGTTCTCATGGCGTACCCAATCGACCGCATCATCGCCACTTCCCGCAGGCTCAAAGCCATAATTGGGACCGTAATGGGTGAGATCGGTCGAACCCACAAACACCGCGTCACGCCCAGCGGCTTTGCACATCTCGCCCACATGGGTGCCTATTTCAATCGCCACCCGAGCTGCTGCAACGCCGATCATCAGCATCTCGGCCGCGGGAAAGTAATGCCGAACAAACGGCAAGTGTAATTCGACCGCGTTGTCGGGCCTCGCCGGCTCTGCTGGCTCCTCCCCTAGCCGCAACTCCAAGGCGATCTGCCGCGCGAACTCCATGGGGGTCTGCAACTTCCCGAGCGGCGTTGTCCACCCCTCTTCAACAAACACCGTGTTGGGTCCCGAGGGACCTCGATGCGACCCGAAAACGACGACGAGATCAGCATCGAGGTGTGACCTTGCCAACCACGGATAGGTCCGCCCCGCCGCATCCCCTGAAAAACTCCAGCCGGCGTGCGGGCCGATCAACCCTCGCCACGGGCCTTGCTCCGACTGCGCATCTCGGGCATGACCTTCGATTGCGTTAATGCAAGCGCTTTCTGATGCGGGGTACCATTGCCCTGCTAGGTATGCAGCTCGGTACATGATGTGTGTTACATAGCCTTTTTGCAGCGACACGAAAAGGGCGTGCCATGAAGACAAACGTAGTCATCGCAACCATCGTTGTTGGGCTGAATGCTTGCACTGCAACCACCCAAACCGCATTGGCCCCCCTGGCCGCACCCACGCGGGAGACGGTGGAGGCCGTTGCCATTCCACCTCTACCGGAGATGGAACCCTTCTCCGCGGCCCAGGTCGCATTTTTCCAAAAAACCTTCCCGGAAGGCACAACCTTTTCGCCACGGTCGATTCCGCAGGAGATGTTGGCGTCTGAGGACAAAGGCAACGAAACCTATGCCGCGGCACGCGATCAACAGGGCAAACTCATCGGTTACATTCGCGACTTCAAAGGGCCCCTGTTAGCAACTCAGGCCGAACCCACCGTTGCCGTGACCTTCGCATTCGATGCAAACCTGGAACTCTTGACCCTGATGCCGACCGCTCCTTTGCCTAAGGATGCTGAGGGTGCCATCCTCGCGGACGGGGACCTCCCCCAACTCATCAACATCGCCAAGGCCCCCACTCTTGCCCTGCTGGCCATTGCGAAGCCAGCGGATACTATTGATGCCAACGGTGCCGTCAAACCAGAGATTGTGGGTGCCGTCGTCACAGGAGCCGCTCGCCTGAGTCGGCGTATTGCCGGGTTGGCGCAAGAATCAAGGCGGCTCATCACACAGTCTCCGGGAGTGTGGGACAAGCGGCGTCTGCAACAAGTAATGGCCAGCGCCGTCAACAGCGCTTCGCTGGCGCACGCGCTCGCTGAGCTACTGCCAACTCTCGACGACCCGGAGATTCGACGAGCTGTTTATCAATCAATCGCGAAGAGCTACATCGAGGCGTTGACGATAGACCCATCGCGAACGCGCGAGGCAGAGGACGCTATCGTCGAGGCACAGCTCATCAACCCACCTCTCGACCCGACCAAGGTGAACGACGAGATTGCCCACACCTGTTTTCTCCTGGCACGCAACGACTTGCGCCGTCCGTTGGTTGAACGCTGCATCATTCAACTCAGATCGGCTTCATCTCATCCAGCCGACCCCGCCCGCATCGCACGTCTGGTGGGAACAGCTCACTTCGTGGCCGGCAACCTCGCCGCTGCTGTGTCGCCATTGGTACAGGCCTGTGGTGCCATTCACATCGACCGCGACCCCGAGCTGCACCTGCAGCTGGTCTTGGCCGCCATTTCTACAGGCAAGGGCACACAGTACTGTGGCACCGCGCAAGAGCTGTTCCAGGCGCACCCAATGCTGCCGCGCACATCAGAAGCGTTGAGCGCTTGCGGGCCCGACCGCGTTTTGGAGCTTACGGAGAAGATTCGCACCAACCAGAAGAGAGAACTTCTGGATCGACAGCGGGAGAGCGACACACCAGCCCCTGCCCTCTCATTGGAAGATGACCAGATGCAGCCCGTTGAGGTGTCGGCTGGCGAAGCCAATAAGATCTCGGTGTGGGTATTCTTCTCCACTTGGTGCCCTCACTGCGCGAGCGAGCTTCCGCGAATCAACGCGTTTGTACGCGCAACGGAGCAATCTCCTATGATGCGCGGGCGCGTACGTGTCCTCGGAATTCGCACTGCAGTAGAGAAAGAACGCATTCCCTACGCGACCTTCCTTGAGCGAACCAAACCGACTTTCCGAATCCTCAGCGATGCAACCTTCTCAATGGCCTTCTCACGGTTCGCTAAGACCCAGGGAGTTCGCCCCGAATTGCCCACTGTCGCAGTCCTCGACTCCGACGGCAGGGTGCGATACTTCCTCGCACCGGGTGACTACCGAGACACCGCCAGGGAGCTAACCTGGGCAGTCGAGTCGCTTCTCAAATAGGAGATGGGATTGCCCTTGGGCGTATCCCTGCTCTTGGAGTATTTATGTCCCCTGCACCACGAAAAGATTTCCGCGACGGTTTTTGTGACAACCTCGAGCCACTTGCGCCCATCGACGTGGTCGCGAATGGCACAGTGAGCGAGCTGCTGCACGCCTTCGCCAATACCGCCTTTGGCGGGCGGCAGATGGGTGAGGGCGCTGACACTCTCGAGACGATGATTCGAGACCCAGAGTGTCTTGTGGTTCTGACGGTGTCGGGTGCCATGACGGTGGCCAAACAGAGCCTGTTGATGTGTGAGCTCATCGATCGCGGTTGGGTACAAGCTGTGATCGCTACCGGTGCGTTGATGGCCCATGGCTTCGTGGAAGCCAGCGGCATGAACCATTTCAAACATGATCCCCGTTTCAACGACAGCGATCTGCTCGCCCGTGGGTACGACCGCGTCTACGACACGCTAGAGCTCGAAAAGAATCTCGACGACGCCGAGGTCATCTTCCGCGAGGTTATGAAAAAGATTCCCGACGGCACGACGGTTCACTCCGAATACATCCTGCGTGAGCTCGGCCGCCACCTCGATGAAATAACCAAGCCCGAACAACGCTCGGTGCTCAAGAGTGCCTACCGACACAACGTCCCAATCTTTGTACCGGCGTTCACCGACTCGGAGATGGGGCTCGACTTCGCGTTGAGCAACTTTGTGCGAGTGCACAGCGGCGGCAAGCGCCTCACCTTCGACCCCTACTTCGATCTCGACTCCTACGCCCGCCTCGTCAGTGTGCAGAAACACACTGGCATTTTCACCATCGGTGGCGGTGTGCCGCGCAACTGGGCCCAACAGGCCGGCCCTTTCCTCGACCTCGTCGAGAAGCGCTTGGGCATACCTGCCAGCGGTTTCCGCTTCCGTTATGGTGTCCGTGTGTGTCCGGAACCCGTGCACTGGGGCGGTTTGTCCGGCTGCAGTTACTCAGAGGGTATCAGCTGGGGAAAATTTGTTCCTCCAGCCGAAGGTGGTCGCTTCAATGAGATCTTTGCAGACGCCACCATCGTCTGGCCATTTCTGGTGCGGGCCCTCATCGAGCGCCTTGGGGACGAGCCCATCGCGAAAAGGCTTGTACCCAAACCAGGTCCTGGAGAGACACCTTTCAGTCTTGGATAAGACCAAACCATGGCGAGCGGCGTGTCGGGCTAGAACGCGGGTACTCGGACGCTTACTCGGCACCAACGCGCTCATGGCCGCTCAATCCGGCCAGTTTGAGATCCAGCCCTACCCTCTGGTCACACGCATCGGTCCCTTAGGGCTTTGCGCAACCGAACCATTGCCAGCGTATCCTGACCACAATACTCCAAAAGGGCACGATGGATCTCTTGACGTCGTTTCGCCTCCTTCGTGCTCAAGCCGTCGACGTATGCCCGGGCCGCCTCCTGGCCGTCCTGCACCGTCAGGCGGTCGTAGCTCATCGACGGTACGAGGACCGGTAGAACCCTCTTCAACGAAAACGAGCCGTGAAATTCTGGGTCGTAGTAATGTTTTCGGACAACCGCACACAGATCCCAACAGCGGTCCTTGAGAGCCAGGAGGCGCTTGGCATACTTGGGTAGGGCCTTGGCCAGTTCGCGTATGATGCGGATCTCATAGGTGGTGTAGATACAAATCGCGCCCTTAGTTCCGACCGATGCCAGCAACGTCTCGACGAACTCGGTTCTTGGATCTTTGTCCTCACGGCACAGATACGCGTCGTGTTTCAGTTTGCCGGACTTTGTCTCGATGTGATTCGACCATTGGAATGGGATTGTTTGATAGGGCCGCGTGCCCTTGTAGCGAGGCAACGCCATCATGCAGGTCTCGAAATCGAGGTGGTGAATCGGGTACTCGGGCTCTTCGAGAACATCGGCGCACCGGCTGCTCACGTATTCGCTTCCGCTGCGAATGCACGCACACACCCGTTGTTGGAGAGCAGTCAACTTGAAGCTGTCGGGGACTTCGTCAATGGTTTCTACACCAAGGGCCCTGAGGGCTTCACGTTTGTTTGCGTGCAGCTTAGGCAGCTCCTCAAACGGATGCTCGGGAAACGTCATGCCCTTGGTGCAGTGGTCGTAAAACGGGCAGTCGTATGGAGCAGCACATTGGTCGCCGGGCTCGATTCTAGGGGGGCGGCTCCGCGCCAGCATCTCGTGCATTGCTTTGACGTTCTTCGCGACGTCTTCGGCCATGTCGGGAACAGTATCGGTTAGGTCATGGAAGACGAATAACTCGTCGACGTCGTACTCGACACCGTCGAAGACGTAGTCGCGGTTGAGCGTGAGAATGCCTGCCCGGCGAATCTCGAGGCCGTCGCCCTTGAGCACCCAATGCTGCAACGCCAGGTCGTCGACGTTGACGTCCTTCACGTCGAGAGCGGACTTGACCTCTATGAGATCCCACTTGCCGCCGCGCACCCGGACAAGAATGTCGGCACGACTACGGACTCCTCCGTGGAGGAACGATGCCTCGAAGATGGCCGGGAGATTGACGTCGGCCATCGCCACCTCAGTCTTCTCGACCGCCTCCTCGTGGTGGAAGTGATCGGCCTCGATGAGCAAGCCACCGGAATGCCTCTTGGTGGCAAGCACGCCGACCTCGTGGCCCGTGTCAAAGATTGCCTGCGTTGCTGCATCGACGGAACCCGCGAGCTCGCGGTTGTAGCACTCGTACCAAAGCTTGAGGTGACATTGCAGACCAGACAGGTAGCGAGACTTCGACAGCTTCGGCGGTGTACCCTTCGTTCTCGACGTCACGGCTCCACCTCCTCAACCGACCGCTGACGTTTCCGCAGGACACGGAAGTATGAGCCCTCAGCGCTGGCGTGGCCAGTTGCATCACAGCGCTCAACCCGACGTAGCCCACCAGGAACCGGAAGCTCCAACCATAGAGGCTTGCCCGCCCTGGTCATCCATGCCGGCCACCTCTCGCTCTCTATGTGTTGCGGCGGCCGTGGTGAAACCAGCGCCAGATGTGGCGTAACGAGCGGATATCGATGCCCGTCCTCCCCGAAGATGCCGGCAAAACGCCGCGCCTTGGAATGCATCTGCTTGTTCGTCCACCCGGTTTCGGCCTTGGCCTCGAGCAGCAATAGATGGGTCATCTCACCCGCGTCAAAGGCGACCAGCAAATCCACATCCTCTTGGTTACCCGTGATGTTGCCGTCGTTCACATGCACGCCGTCTTCGCTCGCCCCGAACGCCAGCGTCAACGCTGCATGCATCCAGTCGAGATGGTAGTCCATGGCAACAAACGCATCCTTGGGAATAGACAGATCAAACAGGGTCACGAGTTGGTGACGAAAGGCGTCGCTGGGGCAAAATCGCGGGTTGCCAAGGGCCGTGCCGACGAGAAAGAATCGTTCTTTGCGGTTGAACGAGGCGAGAAGCTCCACCAAACCTGTCATGTTGTCCCCCACCGACAGCACTTACCTAGACTTCGCAACCAAGTTCGGGTCCAGAGTCAACGGTGCGCTGAAGTAGGTTTGGGTCGTGCCAAGATGCTGGAAGCCTTCCTTTTCTAACCTCGGAACCATTTGTTCCCGCATCGCTGGTCTCTTTCTGAATTGCAAATGGCGTCTTCTGGTCAGCTCCACGAGAGGTGCCCAGACTGTCTTTGTCAGATCATGCCGGATCAAAAACCGCCATAGCCAATTCGCCTTCTTGTACAACACGGACATGGCGAGGTACGGAACCACGGCCCTCATGTCCGCGGGCCGACGTTTCCATATGGACCGTGGTGCAAACAATCGCTGATATGCCCAGGCGTACCCAGCCTCCAGTTGCTCGGTTGTCATGTGCTTGGGACGAAATACCGCATGGGCTGTGTCGTAAAGGTTCCAGTCTTTGTGCACAAGTCGCCCAGCTGTGTCCAATTCACGAAAAAGCGGCGTACCCGGGTAGGGTGTCAGTATGTGAAATGTCGCGCATTCAAGCCGGTTCGTTTCAATCCAGTTGACTGTTCTTGCGAACGTTCCGACATCGTCATGATCAAAACCAAACACAAAACTAGCATTCACCTGGATGCCGTTGTCATGAAGAATGCCAACCCTGCGTGCATAATCCTCGGCAAGCGGTGTCTTCTTGTGAGCATCCGCAAGATTCTGATCAGATAGTGACTCAAACCCAACGAAGACGCCTGTGCAACCGGATAGGGCCATGGCACGAATCAGAGCAGGATCATCGGTTACATCGATGCTCACTGCGGCGCTCCAAATGATATTGAGCGGTCTGAGCCCTTCAGCCAAACGATGCAAATAGGCCTTGTCTGAGCCAAGATTGTTGTCGGTGAAGACGACGTAGGATTCTCCGCATTGCCTGATTTCTGCAACAACCTGTTCAACATCTCGTTTGCTGTATGGCTGACGCAAGCCGTCGGTTGCCATGTAACAAAATCGACACTTGTTGTGACAGCCGCGAGTGGCATTGATACTTGCCGTTGTTAGAAAGCTCCTGCGGGGAAGGATCTGTCTGTTGGGCATCGGATCCTCGCGATAGTTTTTGCAGAAGGGTGCCCGATAGACTTTTTCAAGTCTTCCTGATGAAAGGTCGTTCAAGATCTGAGGCCAAAGGTGAACGCCATCGCCGATCGCAATTGCATCGGCATGCTTGCTGGCCTCATCTGGACACGAAACGACATGGAGGCCACCCAACACCACAGTCACGCCCATCTTTTTGTACCAATCGGCCAGTTCATACGCTCTTTGGGCAAAGGTGAGGTGCACCGTCATCCCAACCACTTCGGGTAGGGGATCCGTTGGCGGTGGCCCCTTGAGCAGATTCTCATCCCAGTATTGCAGTTGCCAACCAGCGGGAGTTGCCCCGGCGATGCTTGTGAGCGCCAATGTTGGAGTCAGAACATGCTTTCCAAAGCTGGAAACAGGATCCTTCGGATAAAATGGGTTGATCAACAAAACATGCCTTTTCGCGATAACTCCCCGTGGAACCTGTCCCAAGGCCGGGGCAACCTCCATCTTGATGGGTAGGGCCATTCTGCGGTTGTTTCCATCCTCCTGGCGACGCTTGCCTTCGGCCCTCAACATTTTTTGCCTGACAAGTTTCAGGCGATAACGTCTGATATTTGCACGAAATCCGGACACCATCACACGGGTCCTCTTCTTGCCGATCACGTTGACAATGATTGACAACAAGACCAGCTGAAGATCCAGCCATAGAGTTGCTCGTTTGAGGTAGATCAAATCCAACCGGTAGGACTCGCTCGGGGAGTGGCCACCGAATAACTGAGCCAGCCCCGTTATGCCGGGTCTAATGCCAAACCTAGCAGAGCGACTGATGCCGGACCAGCCAAGCCTTTCGACGTCTTCTCTTGTCAAAGGGCGTGGACCGACCAGACTCATCTCGCCGCGCAACACATTGACAAACTGGGTCACTTCATCAATGCCGGTAGTGCGAAGCCAGCGCCCAACGTGTGTGACCTTCTGCGCATTCATGGTCCGAAGTTTGACAACCATGAATTCGCGTCGGTTCAGCCCAAGTCTGGCTTGTCGGAATAGGGCTGGGCCACGATCTTCAATACAGATAAGAAAAATCGCCAAGCCGTAAATAGGCGCAAACAAGAGGAGGCCAATCCCTGCGAGAAAGAGGTCACAAAACCGTTTGAGTGTGCTCCCGACGTACATGTTGCGAGCAACAGGTTCGGCTTGTTTCTTACAATGTATGGCTTTCATTGTGGGCCTCCTTCACTCTACTTCTACCCATGGGCGAACGGTACTTGCCCAAAGGTAGATAGCGTTTTCGAGCGGAAAACGCTGTGGCATTGACAGAATGAGGTCCAGTCCTGCAGTGCGAGCTGTCCGATCAAGTAGCTGATGGATCTTCATCTGAATCGGGTTGTGCGTTGCCGCAAGCCCAAGACCGCTAGGGGCAACGGCAAATCCGCCAATCATGGGTCCGCTCACAGCGTCCATTGGATGATCGATTCCTTTTGGCCATTCACGACATGCAGCATAACCACCGGTTTCTTCGCAGAACGTTTCGGCAAACGTCTTCGAAAATCGATTGGCCAGCTCTTGATTTGGGCCATGGCGCAAAAATGCCGAGGTAAAGGCGAGAACTGTACCGCGTGGTGTTGCCTCAAGAACTTTCCCGGCAGGTGATATTCGCGTAGGGAATCCTCGTTTGTAGTGAAGCATATCCGACAGCCGTTGAGTCAAGCCGATACCCGCAGGTTCTGAAATCGCTTTCTTCTGTGGCCGAAGGACTCCGTGAAGCAACAAGGCAGCAGCAGCTGGAGCGTGATCGCACGGCCACACATAGCTTTCACCAAAGGATGGAAGGAAACCCGCGACACTTTGTGTCAGCCTCTCTGCCAAAGAACCCGCGATAGCATCGAAAGTCGTACTGAGAGCGTTTTCTGGAGACAGTCGTTCAAGTCCAGCGAGAGTCAATAAAACAAGACCTTGGTACAGGATGCTGTTCGGTAGGCGCAGCTCTGCGACCTCACGAAAACCGGTTGAACGAAAGGCTGTCTGAGAACGTCGAGACAAGGCATCGTTGGCAAGCTTCTCGATCCATGAAACGGCTTCCGTTGAAAGGCTGGGCATTTCAACTGCAGCTGACACCAGCGACGCGGCCACAAACGCATCACATGCCACCGGTGCTTCCGCAAAAGGCAAAACTTTTGTTCCTAGAAGGTGTGGTGGACAGCCCTGATCTAGTACAACCTTCGCAAGCTCCACCGCCTTCGAAAAACGATTGCGAATGTCGTTCAAATCCGCTCTTGGCATCGATTCATGTTCAGTGCCTCCTGTGCTCCGATGCGAACCTGCGGCGATTCCTGGGCTCCATATCGCGGCGATGGCTACCAATAGACCTAGTGCGAGAACCCAACATCTACTTCCTTTCATCGAGATTCCTCCTTGTTGACGATCACAAGGAGAGTTGTACCGATCCCAGATGAAGGGAAAATGAAGATCGCGGGAAGCTTCAGAGAAGAATTCGTGAAGTGGGTTTAGCCTCGACGAAGGGTTAGGGCCATTGTGGTTCCACCATGGCCAGTTGCGCGGACTTCGGCTTTTCCCCCATGAGCTTCTGCTACTGCTCGTACAATCGCTAGACCCAAGCCGGTGCCTGCATCGTCCTTCCTGCTAGTCACAAATCGATTGAAGACCTTGTCGAGCAGTTCGGGATCAATACCAGGGCCATTGTCACCAACGACGACCTCGGCGTTGCTTCCATCTTGAGCGAGCTGTATTGATACGACGTCGTTCTCTGCCGAAAAGGCGATGGCGTTGAGCAACAAGTTTTCAATGGCACGTTTGATCCATCTGGCATCACCAAGAATGTAGATCTTTTCACGCGCATCCAGCCTAAGTTGGACACCACGATTCTTCGCATGGATTTCCACGTCATCTATTGCGCCCCGGCTAACCTCTGATAGTTCCAGTTCATTCTTCGAATCAGCGACTCCCCCCGCCTCCAGTTTGGCAAGAGACAATAAGTCCCGAAGCAAAGCATCCATCTTCTCTGCGGATTGGGAGATTCTCTTGGAAAACTGTGTTGCGGCCTTGGCATCATTGATCACGGCATCTTCGAGAACTTCAGCTGCGGCTCGAATGGATGCCACAGGATTTTTCAGTTCGTGGGAAAGATCCGCAGCCCATGACTCGACCGCGTGACGCTGTTCAAGCTCAGATCGCATCGATTCAAAGGCTGCCGTAAGCGCTTTGACCTCACGCCCGTGAGGAACAGGAAGAACGGCTTGGCGTTCTCCTTTTGCCACTCTTTGTGCCGCGCTCGTCAACCGTTCTATCGGTGAACCGAGGGCTTGGCCGATGAGAAGCCCAGCGAGCACTGCGGATCCCGCCAGAATGAGTGCCAAAAGGGCAACCTTGGGAGCGGTGTCTGCCAAGACTTCTTTCATACTGAAGGTGCTTTTGACGACGCGTGCAACTCCTGCCACCTCGTTCTTGACCAAGATCGGAACGGCGGCAGCCACCGTGTTGTCACCAACCGGTCGAGCGACATCATCCGTTTTTCCGTCCAAGGCCATTTGCACTTCAGGACGATTTTGTACAGCATTCTTGTCGAGACTGAAGGAGAGGCTGTCGAACAAGATGCTTCCTTGGGCATCCAGTAGCTGAACACGTGTGTCTTCAAGGGTGGTTGTAAAACCATATAGAACCCGGGATGTCTCTAGCATCTTGGAGCCTTGCCGCAGTGATACTCCATAGATCTCCATGGACCGGGCCGTAAGCTCGGACACCACACGGGCATCATCCAACGCGGCACGATGAGCGAACACAACTGTTCTGGCTTCAAACCTGTCTACGATGATTGCAGCGAAAGTAGCCGTCAGGACGGTGGTCATAAAACCAAGGGTCAGGGCAACTTGCATTCGAAGAGAGATGCCGTGTTTTCGTGAACGGGATAATCGAACCAACGCGAAAACGACGAGAGCCAAGAAGAGAGTGCCGATAATCAGCAACGCCTCTTGCCGCGGGATATTCACGCGCTGCCCTCACCTAGGCGATAGCCTACGCCACGCACAGTTTCTATGATGTCCGGGTCGCCACCTGCTTCTCGAATTCTGTTGCGGAGCGATTTGAAGTGAACGTCAACCGTACGGTCGCCGACAATACAGTCCGTACCCCAAACGCGATCCAGCAATTTGCTGCGTTCAAAAACGCGCCCCGGAGACTGCAATAGGACAGAGATCAAGTCGAACTCGATCTTGGTAAGTTGAACCTCTTGATCTTTCACCCAGAACCGCCGCGTGTTCTGCTCAATAGTCAAACCTTTTGGCCCTTCGATGCGCTCAGGTTTCCCGGCTTCGTCTTTCGGTGATTGCACCCGCCTCAAGACGGTTTTTACTCTGGCCACCAATTCACGCGGTGAAAATGGCTTGGTGACGTAATCATCTGCTCCCATCTCCAGCCCAACAACACGATCAGGCTCCTCATCGCGGCTCGTGAGAATGATCACCGGAAGCGTTGACTTCGCTCGCAAGTCCCTCAAGAAATCCAACCCGCGACCATCTGGCAGCATGAGATCCAACACGATCAAGGAGGCGTTCTCGCTTGCTGGCCGAGCTTCCTTCAAGGTCGCAGCCTGCATGGTCGCAAAACCGTCCCGCTCGAGCGCGTAGACGAGACTCTCTCGAATAGCTGGCTCATCATCAACGACCAAGATGACCATCGTGGCTGCCGTCCTTGGACCAGACAAACGGCGTCTTCAGAATCTCGTATTGGCCAACAACACAGCCCGCGACAGGAGGCTGGTATCCATGTTCCGAGGAATGTCGGCGGCGTTTCTGCTGTCCAAGAAGCCTCAAAGCACAAAACGGACATGAGATACAGGCAGAACGGATGCACATCTCATACAGTGCGACGTTCTTCGGCGTCGGTGGCCCACGTAGGGTCAGCGACGGCGGAAGTAATCGATTTGCCACTTCTGCACTGCCCGGTTGTGGCATTCGATAGTCGGGCAAAACTCGTGTCGGCCGTTGTTCATCGACACGAAAAAAAAGTCCTTGCAGTTTGCTGGCGTGACCACCGCTTCGAGGGCATCCCGTCCAGCACTGGCGATGGGGCCCGGGGGCAGGCCGATGATCTTGTAGGTGTTGTAGGGGCTCTCGAGGGTGCGCAAATGCGAGCGCTTGAGATTGCCGTCGAAGTTGGGGTCTACCGTTTTGGCAGCGTAAATGACAGTGGGGTCGGTATCGAGGCGCCACTTGGTCTTAGCCATCAACCGGTTGTAAAACACGCAGGC
>MGST01000331.1:16149-31922 GCA_001798605.1 Deltaproteobacteria bacterium RIFOXYA12_FULL_58_15
ACGCTCTTCGGGGGCACCGGTCTCCTTCTCGACGATCGAAGCCAAGGTGGTGAGCTCGCGCATGGAGAGATCGAGAGGGCCCCTGCCCTTCTTCGTTACCTCGCCGTGGACGCGCTGGAACGCATCGAGCATCTCGCCCATCAGTTTCTCGGCCGGCACACCGCGGGCGAAGGTATAGGTCTCGGGGAAGAGATACCCGTCGCAGTTTGGCCCCGGTATCCCATGGTCTTTGAGGAAAGCCTGATCATCGCAGAGGCGGTCGAAGACCTGCTTTTCGAGCCAACGCTTCTCGACAAGAAAATCCCGCACCAGCCAGCGGTCATAACCCTCGGGCAGAGTGAACGACTCCATCTTCAGTTGACCCTTGCTGAGCATCCCGAGGATCTGCAGAGGTGTATCGGTGGCACGAATCTCATACTCGCCGGCGCGAACCTCAACGTCCTCAGTGAGGCGCGCGTAGTAGTACAGCCAACGGGGCTTCTGGAGCACACCACGGTCGGCAAGCTCGTCCAAAACCGGCTTGAGAGTCGCGCCCCGCTCCACCTTCAATGTGGCGACGCCGTCACCTTCCCCAGGACTGTGCAAGTGCTGCCAAACCACCCCGAGAACGAGGGCCGTGCCAAAAACGACAACAACGAGAAGGATCGCAAGTTTACGAATCATTGGGAACCCGGTTGTAATGCAAGATCGACGCTGCCGCGACTCGATCCTTTGATAGCAGCCAGTTCACTTTGGACGCTACTACACTTAGCGGACGCCAACGGGGGTCATCGCGTTCCCTACATTTTGCCGAAACGCTGGGTGAGGGAGGAAAGACGCTTGCTGATCTCCTCCATCTCCTTGTCGAGATGGGCATAACGTGACACTGCCCCAACACCTTCCTTGATGCCCTTCTGCACCTCACTGAAGGCCTTCTGGGAGGTATCCAAGAGGTCACCCAAAATCTTGCTGTGGGCTTTTTCCTGCTCAGCGGTCTCTTGCGCTCCCTCTTTACGGTGCATCACTCCATCAATGCGATCCTTGAGTCCATCCGCGAGCTTCTCAGCTCTGTCAGCGGTATCTTTGCGCAGCTTTTCAGCCTTGTCGGTGGTCTCCTTGCGGAGCTTCTCCGCGCTCTCTTTGAAATCGCTGGCGCGAGCTTGGACTTTGTCCGCCTGCTCGCGGGCAAACTCACCCAGGGCGTCGCCTCCGTCCCGAATGAGATTGCGCAACAGGCCGAGGGGCATGAAGCTGTTCTTCTTCTCAGTTTCAAAGATGATTTGTGCCAATGTGACGGTGGTCAGATCCTCGCCGGACTTGTTGTCGACAACTCGAACCTCATCCCCGGCCTTGATCATCAATGAAATGTCGTCGAGGGTGACGTAGCAGCTGCGTTCGGTATCATAG
Source organism: Deltaproteobacteria bacterium RIFOXYA12_FULL_58_15 (assembly GCA_001798605.1). Taxonomy (GTDB): domain Bacteria; phylum Myxococcota; class XYA12-FULL-58-9; order XYA12-FULL-58-9; family XYA12-FULL-58-9; genus XYA12-FULL-58-9. The sequence goes on from MGST01000331.1 coordinate 17,536, forward strand.
AGCTTACGGTTGGCGTACCGCTTGACGATCTTCGGTTGCGACATGGCTCCTCCCTACAGTGACGCGGCGCACCATAACCGGTCGGGTGGGGCGGTGCAACATCATCCTTTGCGCTCAGCTCTTGGCTGGCAGGTCCGGCTCGATGCACCAAGGAATCTTGGTTGAGGCCTGGGGCTTTGCCACGGGCTCTGGGTCCGTGGGCTCACTCGAGCTCTTGTCACGGGTGCCACAGCTAGAAACATTGGCAGCGGTGGGGCAGGATGACGTTCCGCCGCGTTTGCAGCCGAGATCCTTGCAGTATTTGTCACCGGCGGAGTTGTCCATTCCCTCATAGCAACAATACTGTCGCCCAGAGCAGGCACCGGTACTGTCTGATGTGCAGATCAATGCAGGGGCTCCCGCTGATGCGTTGGGTGCGAACAGCATCACGCAGAATGCGGCAGACAAAAGACTGAGAGTTAGTTTCATGGCGTCTCCCTAATTGTGGTTGGATGAAGCCTCATGGTGATGACAACGGGTGACCGGATCAAGAAGAAAGTGAGACCACCACGGCTACACAGCCCAAACGCTTTGCTCTTGGGTAACCCATCGACAACTGGTAGTACGCTGGCACAGACGCGTGTTCGCGATGACAGACACAGAACAACGGCAATTCGGAAAATATGTCTTGCTGGACCTCATTGCCAAGGGGGGTATGGCGGAGGTGTATCGGGCTCGGTTGACGGGTGCCGAGCAATTCGAGCGCATTCTGGCCATCAAGTGCATGCGGCCAGAGGTCTGTAACGACGAAAACTTCACCGACATGTTCGTGACGGAAGCGCGACTCGCCGGTCAGTTGAATCATCCAAACATCGCGCAGATATATGAGCTGGGTCGTTTCGAAGACCAGCTCTACATTGCCATGGAGCTGGTTGAGGGACGGGACCTCAACGATATCATCATCAAGGCACGCGACCGCGGCCGAACGATTACCATACCCTTTGCTGCTCATGTCATCAGACAAGTGGCCAAGGGGCTCGATCATGCCCATCGACTGACCGACCCGACAGGCAGGCCCCTCGGCCTTATTCATCGGGACGTCACTCCGCGGAACATCATAGTCTCGTGGCAAGGGACTGCGAAGGTGGTCGACTTTGGCATCGCCAAGGCGACCGCCGAGGCCTCCAAGACGCAAATCGGCACCATCAAGGGCAAGTTCAATTATCTCGCACCGGAGCAAGTTCACGGCCTTGCTCTGGATCGGCGAGTCGACATTTTCAACCTCGGCAACGTTCTCTTCGAGCTTATGTCGGGCCAACATCTCTACGCGGGGAACGCCGATTTCGACATTCTCAGCAAGGCGCGGGATGCCAACATTCCCAACCTCGAAGTCGTTCTGCCAGACGCCCCACCAGCATTGATAGCCGTCCTCAAGAAGACCCTCGCCGCTGATCGTCAGGATCGTTATGACTGGTCCTCAGAGGTGGCCAAGGCGCTAGAGCCTTTCATCATCCAAGAAGGCACGATCTTTGGTGATGAAGAGGCCGCCTCGATCATGGAAGATCTCTTCGCCGAAGAACGGGGTCAAGAACAAGAGAGGACCCGGCAAGCCCTGGTATCCTTGGCGCACCTCGACCCTGCGAGAGAGGCGGCGTTGGCAGGGTTCGCCGCCAAAACAGAAACATTCATGTCGGCCTTCGACAACTGCGGAGACCGCACGGCGGTCATCAAGGTGCCGGGCTTCAAGCCGATCGGCGGATCCGATGCCGCGACTCGACCCCTGCCCACGGTCGCATCGGCGCGACAATCCCAAGCATCCGCTCCATCACCCACCGCCACCCACCGATGGATGCCCATCCCAGTGATTGCGACTGTGGTGATGTTGAGCATCATCGGGGGCCTCGGTGCGTTTTTCTTTTTCGGTGATCATCATGACCCCACCACGATCACCGACAAGGCGGCGGCTGACGGAGGAGGAGTTGCCAACAGCCCAATGGCCGGCCCCGGCACCGAGGGAAGCGGCGCAGTGGAAGCAGAAGTTGCCACAGAGGACGCTGTCTTGGAGTCGGGCTATCTAAGAATCCGTCTCAAACGCGGACGCGGTGCCAAGTTGTTCCTCGATGACAGCGAACAACCCCTTGGCACAGCGGCTCTCAAACCGATCGAAGTCCCCGTGGGTGTACACGTCATCCGTGCGGAACGTCGCGGCAAGACGATCGAGCAAACCGTCGAGGTGCAGGTGGCACACACGAAAAAGGCCCCTGCCAAGGTGAACATATCGTTTTAGTCCGGACGGCCGCCCCACTGTTTCACTCCATCACACTTGTGCGGCACAGCAGACTACCAACGCTACTTGGCAGCAGAGGTTATCTAGTCCAGCTTGGCAGCCCGTTTCTTTTCCTTTTTTTCCTTCTTCTGTTTGGTGGTTAGCTTCGGCTTGTTGCTCTTCTCTTGCCTCTTCTTCTGTTCACCCTTGTCTGCCATGGGGTCTCTCCGTTGTTGTTGTCTGGTTGAATTTACCTGCTCGAAACGGCGGCAGTGTACCACGAGTCCGTACTGAAAACTATTCAAGGCCACCAACCAATTGCGTTCAAACCCGGCGCGTCGCCCAATGACACCATCCGATCCCAAATCAGAGTAAGCTCAGCGGGGCAACCCCCGGCGCAGAATGCCGATAACGATTGTGTCTGGCTGTGGCAACGTCGAAGGATAGCGATGAGTAGTTTCGTAAGCGTAGTGGGGGACGGTCGAGATGTGTCCTCTTGGGGCCACCCCGTCCTGGGGCAACAAGGACCCGTTTCAGTCCTTGACCCAAATCCCTGGAGTTACAATGCCCAGACAGGGGTGTTCCCGACCTCCGCCACGAAGGTTCCTTACCGTCCGACACTGGAGATCCTCGCCCCCGAGAATCACAAGCGTTTGACCCACTCAGAACTGAGAAAACTGCAAATCAAGGAGGCCGAGCGGATCTCCGGTCTCACCATGAAGGAAATGGGAGAGCTACAGCTCGCCTACATGCAGGGCAAGGCAGACAAAGCAGGAAAAGACATTGGCGAATATCTGCTCGACCTCGCAGGTCGGCTCGGACGTCCTGGGGGCTTGGGGAACCAAGCAACTTGGTGGCCTTCCCTCTCCGCCGCGCAGAAGGCGTCCTGGCAGAGGCGCTATGACTCTGTAGAAAAGCGATTGATGCAGGAGGCACCCGCTCCGATTCGACAAATGCTCAAAGAGGCGCGCGCGTTGGGCCCGGACAAGGGCATTCGGTTCGACCCCGTCGCTTGTGAAAAATACATAGCCTACGCCATTTGCGGCAATGGCACGTTCAGCGTCGGCAAGAGTTTTGTCGAGGATGCTGAGGCCAACCCTAAACGGGTGTACAGCAACATTGCCCATGAGCTTGGTGGTCATTGGTGTTATGGCGGCCCCGTCTCGATGGAGTTGCTCAATCATTGCTTGAAGCAGATTGCTGACCACCAGAGAGTCATAGCAACCAGCGGACGAAGCCTGCACACGATATTTGGTTATCCGGAGACCGAGATCTATGCGGAGCTCTGCGAGCTGGACTGGCGTATCCCAACGAATTCCACCGACGAACCGTGCCGGGACATTCCCGCGATGTTGAAGTTGACAAAGGCAGCCTTTGAGCCCTCTGTTGCCCGAGCTCTCGTTTTGGCGCTTCGATATCGCGTTCAACTTGATCCCCACGTCTCTGGGGCAGCGCGCAAGCTTCTCGATGAGTCGATCAAGGATGTCTTCGGCCGACAATTCTTGTCCCAGGCGATTGGCGCCCCTTCCAGAGTCGACGTCGGGTTAGGGGTTCTGCAGCGAGCCCTTGGTTGGAGCTTCTGATTTCTTGGGGGGGTCGCACTCCGGTGGTTGGATGACTATAATCCCCTCGTTATGTCCAACGAGAAGGATAAGCCCGATTGGGAAGCTCCCAATTGGCAAACCGATGATGAGCAGGCCACGGCGGTCGAAGAGGAGAAGAAGATTGCCGAGCCACGCCAGTTCAATGTCCTGCTGCACAATGACGACTACACCACCATGGAGTTTGTGGTCATGGTGTTGGTGACCGTATTTCATCACAGCGAAGAAAGCGCGACCCAAATCATGCTGCACGTCCATCAGCGCGACGTAGGCGTGGCGGGTACTTACAGTTATGAGGTCGCCGAGACCAAGGCAGAGAAGACGATGCGCCTCGCTCGTGAAAACGAATTTCCCCTGCGTTGCTCTGTGGAGCCTGTCTAATGATCGCTCGTGAGCTGGAACTCGTATTCAACCAGGCCGTGCACGAGGCACGTAGTCGCCGGCACGACATGGTGACCCTTGAGCATTTGCTGTTTGCAATGCTGTCCGATGATTTCTCCCTCGCAATTCTGCGGGCGCTGAATGTCGACATCCTGCTCCTGCGCAAGGATATCGGCGACTATCTCAACTCCATGCTCAAGGTCCCCGAGGACAAGGAGTTCGAGCTCGAGCAAACCATGGCGGTCACCCGAGTGCTGCGCCGCGCAGCCATTCACGTACAATCTTCGGGAAAAAAGGAGATAGACGCAGGTGACATTCTGGCGGCCATGTATCGCGAGAACGAATCGCACGCTGTGTATTCTTTGTCGAAGCAGGGAGTGAGCCGCCTCGACATCCTCGAATACATTTCGCACGGCTCCACCGGGGTCAATCCAGCGGTTCCTGTTGGCGGCGATGAAGAACACGAGGGTGCGCCCAAACCAAGCGCCGATCCGCTTGAGGTTTTCACCACCAACCTCGTCCAGCGGGCGCGGGAAGGTCGAATTGACCCCCTCATTGGGCGCGAACCAGAGCTCACCCGCACGCTGCACGTCTTGTGTCGGCGGCGCAAGAACAACCCGATCTTCGTCGGTGAGTCGGGGGTGGGCAAGACGGCTCTGGCAGAGGGGCTGGCCCTCGCTATTGCCAACGGTGATGTGCCCGATCTACTCAAGAACGCGGAGATCTTTGGTCTCGACATGGGGTCCTTGATCGCCGGTACCAAGTTCCGCGGCGAGTTTGAGGCTCGACTCAAAGCGGTGATCGCCGCGATTGTGAAAAAGCCCGACGCCATCCTCTTCATTGACGAGATTCACACTATCGTCGGCGCCGGTGCCGTGAGCGGTGGCACCCTCGATGCGTCCAACATTCTCAAACCGGCGCTCTCAAACGGAGAGCTGCGTTGCATTGGCTCTGCAACCTACAAAGATTTTCAAGGTGCCTTCGAGCGCGATCGTGCCCTCGCACGAAGGTTTCAGAAGATCGAGGTCAAAGAACCAACCGTCGAGGAGACTTTCCTCATCCTCAAAGGGCTCAAATCGCAATACGAGAACCACCACGGCGTCACCTTCACGCCGTCGGCATTGCGAGCGGCTGCGGAGTTGAGCGCCAAGTACATCACCGACCGCTTTCTCCCCGACAAGGCGATCGATGTCATCGACGAAGCTGGCGCAGCAGCACGACTCAAGGGCAACCAGAAGACCATTCGTCCCAAAGACATCGAGAAAGTTGTGTCGGCGACAGCGCGGATCCCGGCGCGAACAGTATCCACTTCCGACAAGGAGCGCCTATCCACTCTCGACAGAGATCTCAAGCTCGTGATCTACGGACAAGATCCTGCCATCGACACCCTAACAGCAGCGATTCGCCTTTCGCGGGCCGGCCTCGGCGCGCCAGAGCGTCCGGTCGGCTGTTTCTTGTTCTCCGGCCCCACAGGAGTGGGCAAGACAGAACTTGCCCGCCAGCTCGCGAAGACCATGGGGGTTGAGCTCATACGCTTCGACATGAGCGAATACATGGAGAAGCACACGGTGTCCCGTCTCATTGGTGCGCCTCCTGGGTATGTGGGGTTTGACCAAGGTGGACTGCTAACCGACGCCGTGATCAAACACCCCTATGCGGTGCTCCTACTCGACGAGATCGAGAAAGCTCATCCAGATGTTTTCAACATACTGCTGCAGGTGATGGACCACGCCACCCTCACCGACAACAATGGTCGCAAGGCAGATTTTCGCAACGTCGTGTTGATCATGACCACCAACGCTGGCGCTTTCGAACAACATGCCACGGCCATCGGCTTTGGTGGTGGGTCTCGTTCTACCGACGGTCGCGAGGCCGTCGAGAGAATGTTCTCCCCCGAGTTTCGCAATCGTCTCGATGCCCGAGTGGGGTTTGTTCGCCTGAGTCCAGAGGTCGTCGAGCAGGTCGTCGACAAGCTCGTCGCCGAGCTCGAAGATCAACTCTCCGACAAGAAGATCAGCCTACACTTGAGCGACACAGCCCGGGCGTGGCTTGCCAACAACGGCTACGACGATAAGAACGGCGCGCGACCCATGGGGCGGCTCATTGACCGCGAGATCCGTCGCAAGCTGGCCGATGAGATCCTCTTCGGCGACCTTCAGAACGGCGGCACTGCTGCTGTCGAGATCCAGAACAACGAGCTCACCATCAAGTGTGAGTCGCACAAAACACAGACGTCCGTCGCCGAGCCGGCGGAGGTGTGAGAAAGTAACGGGTGGGAGCAGAGTAGGGCCGTTTGCGGCGATGAGCCGTGTGTGAGCAATGTGATGAGCCATGTGATGAGCAATCCATTCACAAATCTCGGTGCTCCCCCCGAGGGAGACGATCCCGAAGGACAGCTGCGTTATCTGCGCCAGGTCATGGATGCCTTCAGCCAGACCGACAACCCTCGAGTCAAACCCCTAGGTCGCAAGCTCGATGTCGCCCTTGAAAAGATGGCAAAGAAGTCCGAGCGGGGTGCCGATCCCGAAACACTTGCCCGTGAGCTGCACGCTGAGGTCCGGGCCCTGAGCCTGCAAACCTACGAGCTCCTGCTCACCGTCATCAACCAAGTACGTGCCACCCTGCGCATCAAGCTGCAAAGAGGCATGGCAGGAGACGAGCGACTCAAATCTGAACAACTGCAAGACGGACTCGCCCTTTACGCTCAGGGCCTACGCAAGCTTCTCTCAGCCATCAAGAAGGGCAACCAACAAGGCCAAGACGAGGGCAGCGAAATGCTGCAACGGGCGAGCCTACAACTCGACGCGATCGGCCAACAGTTGCGCACCTGACGCAACTCGCGGGGGCCATGGTCGCAATGGTCCACGGCATCGGACATCCGATGCCGCCGCAGACTCCAATCGCGAGCGGATCTCGGCATCAATGGCGCGTTGGATTGCTCGACCGGCCATCGAAGCAGGTCGCACAGCGAGTCGTAGTAATAAAAGCTGAGGCCGCGGCGGTTGCCGACCACGACGGTGTCACGTTGGGCATCGGATTGTCCAACGCGTCGCTGCGAAGCAACATATAATGGTCCAAGGCCCACATGCGTTTGATTACCAAGCTGAAAGTGATTGCGGCAGCATTTGTCGGAGCCGTGCTATTCGGTGCTGCCTTTCCGGCTATGATTCCTTTTCGCATCACGCCGAGCGATTCAGAATGCATTCTCGAGCCGTTTGGCTTTTCTCTTCACTGGCCGACCGGGCCTGTGTCTCATGCCCCCCATTGTATTATGCCCTACGGCGGTTTGGTCTTTGTGGGAGCGCTGGTTGCCAGTTACGTCGCTGCGGGTTTCATTGGGGTGGCAATATGGCGTTCTCCGAACGGTGGCTGGGTAGGGAAAACCATTGCAATCGTTTTGGTTTTGGTGCCGGTCATTGGCCCGCTCATGTGGGTTGTCAATCACCTCGGGGCTACTGACGGGCAGTAAACGGCCAACTGTGACGTCAACGCCGATTTGGCGTCAACCGGCGAACATACTGCCACCGTCTCATATCTCAGCCAAACCGGCATCCATTCTCAAGTGGTCTATGGTGGACCAGCGTCACGACACACGGCCATGCGAACTTTGGCGCTGGTTCGCGCCATTGACCGCCTCGACCTCAGCGCCGTCGAACTCCCTCAACAGCTCCTTCACGAGCTTTTTGAACTCGACGCGGACTTCGCCGAGGCTCTCTGGGCGTTGGGCCAGCCACCGAACGCACTCGACTATCGCGCGATGGTGCGCGACACCCTCGCCTCGCTCAAACGTCGTCCAGAAGTTCTTGAGGAATTTCTCGCTCGATTGCCTGCACGAGCAATCCAGCCGCTTGCTGCGTATCGGGCTGCCATTCGCGCCGCGCTCGCTTGTGCCGACGCCTACTACGAGACACCGGGACACGAGGAGCACTGACTTACGTCAACTCCGACCCGGGGTGATCAGCTGATGCTACGTTCCCTGCCGTTCCGCAGCGAGCGGAGCGAGCGAGGACGGCAGGGGACCCCCCATTTCGGGTAGGCACCCGGGTGCGTGCGGTGCGTGCGTGTGTGGGTGCGTCTTGGAGAATTGGAGAATATCGGCCGGCTGGTTCCTATGAATGCGCAATGGAGGCCGCAGTGCAGGAAATTGTCCGATTCGTGCAAACACTGCGGTACGTAACCAAGTGTGAGGACACTTGCCATGAAAACTCACCAGACCCGCCGCCAGGAACACGACAAAACAAGGACATCGACTCTCGTGGCCGCATAAATAAAGGAAACAACAATGAAGACACATAACCCTCTCGCTCCTACTTTCCTTACTGGATTTGTCGCCGCTGTGGCCACGATCCTGGTCGTAGGTTGCAGAGAAGCAACGCCACAGCCCCGCGGCAACGCCGATGAGGACTTCATGGGTGACTTTCCCGGCGACTCGACTCGATCGGATGCCGATGAGCCACACGGGTGCCCGTCCGGCACTCCGTTGGCTTTTCCTTTTGACCCAGATGCCAAGGATCGCGCCTTTGCCGATTTGGCAATCCTGCAAGGAGACACCGCCAATGATCCCGTGTGGTACGACGAGTGGGGAACCTTCAGCAACGCCAAGATGCACGTAGATCTCCCCAACTGTACTGGAGCGACCCTCGTCGACGACCTCGTATGGCAGGTGGTCGAAGCGTGGCCCAACGTCTTTGCGCTCGATCGCAGCGAATGGGTCGGAGCTTCGAGCTTGCTCTCCAACATCCCCTGCGACAACGCTAGCGCGACAACAAGTCTGGCCTATCAACGCACCACTATCGGTGGACAGCCCATCTACAACTCCCAGGCCATTCGGTTCTACCTCGGGCAGGACACCAACGGTTTTTACCTGCGCATGCTGGACAGTTTCGGTTACCTCCCCACGGCCCCGACGGCCCTCGCACAAACCCTCGCGACCTGCGCCCCCTCGAGCCAAACCGTTCTCGAGCAAGGGGTCTTCGCGGCGACCTACACGTTCGAGCGTTTCGTTGCCTGCCAAGTCGTCGAAGAAGGGAAATACGCCCCACAACCTGGCGACACGATGGTTGTCACCGCTCCGCCGCGTTGGTTGTGGTACCCCGATGCCGACAACACCTGGGGACTCGTGCTCGTCTACGAAGGCGAGCTCATCGTGGCACTGGAAAACGCGGGCCCGCTGGACGGCACCTCGGCCGCCTGCTGGAGGGTCGGCTGGACCCTAACGTTCGACGCCGTCACCGGCAAGGTGTATTGGAGTCAGGCGGGTCTGGACGGCTGCATTGTCTGTTGAGCGGGGAGCAAGTGTGACCAAGTGAGCGCACCTCAAAAGTGTTATGCAATGCAATATCGATGGGGTGTAGCTGTCGACATCATATCGGCTCAACATCTATTGAGAAAATATCGATGAAGCAAACAGACTATTCGGGGATCGCCAAGCTAGCCAGCTCCGTTGTTGTGATAATTCTGCGCCGCCTGATTTCATCAATGATGCCGTCGGAGCATCAACGAGCGGTCCTTGCGGCACGTTTTGCACCGGGTCATCCGAGAGAATTGGTTGACCGCCAAAGACACAGCAGAACAATCGGGTCGCGGGTTGCCGGTCTACGTGCAAAAGGAATTCGAACGGGTCGTGGAAGGGAATTCAACGTGTTGCGAAATAGGCAGGCACCGGGCGCAGATTCTTCTGAGTGACTCTTTCATGCGGCGGCCCCTCTTTGACGCGGCGTCTCTTTGGCGGCAACTGTTGGAATACCCAGGCGTGGATGCCATGGGATGCGGCGTGGTACCAATCGAGAATTTCGACGACCCGTCGTGACGACGTTGACGGCAGCAACTCCGCGATCAACTCCCAGATGCCGTTGCCGCCATTGGCGACCACAACGACCTCGCGAGCGATGGTCGCCGTTGAGTTCATTTGTTGTTTCCGATATGCCTAAACACTGTCACTTCTACCGAACATGGGCTTCTTTTCTCGGCAACAAAGATGAAAGAAACTTCGCAAAGAGCCCTCGACATACTGTTGATTGAACCCGACCAAGACACTCGTGAGGCCCTGACGGGTATGCTCCAGTGCATGGGACTGAAAGTCTTGTCGGTCGCCAAAGGCACCGTGGCGTTGAACGCCCTCGCGACAACCACCCCCCGCCTTGTTGTTATCGAGCTGTTGTTGCCGGGTATGGACGGCTTCGAGGTGTGCCAAAAGATTCGCGAGGAACACGATAACGATATCTCGATTCTGTGTATGTCGGGTATCAAATGGGGCAACGTCGATCTCGAGGAACTCTGCAAGCGCCGATTTGGGGCGACCTTCCTCAAGAAACCATTTAAGGGTCAGAGTTTCGCCGACGTTGTCTCCGCCATCTTGGGTCACCCGGAGAAACTATCGGAGGCAACCGAAGCGGTGCCCCCACAACAGTACGGCGCCGATGGTGCCAAGCGACTAGAAGACTTGTCGGATGAATTCGAGTCGGCTGTCGCCCGCGTCGATACCGATAAGGACCGACGTCAGGTCCGACTCGAGCAGGCGTATTGCGTCGAATTCGAAAATCTCGGTGAATTCGTCAAGGAATACACTAGCAACATTTCGGCTGGAGGGTTGTTCATTCGTTGTGAGAGATTGCCCGAAGTGGACAAGATCGTCGACCTGACCCTGCAAGTCCCCCACGTGAAGCAGAAAATCAGTGTTCGTGCCCGAGTGGTCCACCGCGTCACGCGCGACCAAGCAGAACAAGAAGGCAGCTCGCCAGGTTTCGGCGTCGAGTTCACCGACATCGACCCGCAGGATCGGCTGCACCTGAAACAATTGGTCGCCGACCTGCGATCCTTGTCCACACAAGACTCCCGCAATACCCAGAGCGATTCCCAGAGTTCGCCCCATTCCCAGCAGGGTCCCATTTGGCTGTTGCTTGTGGGCATGCCGGCCGAGAGTCTCCTGCGCCAACCCGGTTTCGTCCACCGCACAAATGTCGAGGCCATCTCCTTTCCAAACTTGGAAGCTGCCGAAGATTTTGTTGCGGTACACAGTATATCGGTCTGTGTGATGACCGAGAAGGCAATAGGCAGCGCCTCTGCCGAGACGACGCTGCAAAAACTCGCACACTTGATTGGTGAAAACGTTCCGATCATTTATGTCTCCTCACATCCGGAGGCAGCCTCTTTGAGCGCATCAGGATTGTGCGACAACGTCATTCGGAACGACGAGGATCCCGAGATTATCATCGAGCACCTCCGGCAACGGTTGAATATCGCGCAAAGGAAGGGTCCTAGAATCAAGGTGAGCACGGGCGTTCTCGCCGAGTTCGGAGAAGAAGAGTTTCAAGGGCACGTGATCAACGTCAGCGTGGGGGGAATGCTTCTTAGGACTCCGCACCGATGTGAAGAAGAGATGGTCTTGCGTCTGACCTTCCAACTACCAAAGATGCCGACGATTGTGTGTCATGGAAATGTTGTGCGCGTGCAACGCGACCCGGGAGCCCGGGAGCTGTTGGCAGGTGTCGAGTTTCTCGACCTCGACACGGATGTTGAGTGTGCTCTGCGTGCCTTCGTGCAATCCCAGGTAAATTTTCGGGAGTATTTTGGCTGGCTCAAGCGCAGCTACTTTGCTGGCGACGACGAAGGCCAAAAGCGTGAATCGAGCCATCGTTTCCGCAACATCTTCGGATTGGAATAGGTATTCCCTTCCCCGCAATCATCACGGCTCTGCCATAACTGGGGACTCACTTCTTCTTCGCGGGGCTCTTCTTCTTCGCGGGGCTCTTCTTCTTCGCGGGGCTTTTCTTCTTCGCGGGGCCTTTCTTCTTCGCGGGGCCTTTCTTCTCCCCCAGGCTCTTCTCCGCCGCTACCATCTTGACCACTTTGTGCGCCGATGGACAGATCTTGACGAGTGTGCAGTTTTCGCAGTCGGGTCGGCGAGCCGCACATACCTTGCGGCCATGTAGGATCACCATGTGACTAAAATCGATCCACTCGCCCTCGGGCAATAGCGCCATCAGATCGCGCTCGATTTTCACCGGATCACTGTGCTGGGTCAGACCCAAGAGGTTGCTGATACGAGCGACATGGGTGTCGACCACCACCCCTGCGGCAATCCTGTAGCAAGTGCCGAGAACCACATTGGCAGTCTTGCGAGCAACTCCAGGCAAACGCACCAACGCATCCACCTCTTTGGGCACGTCGGCGTTGTGGTCTGCCACCAGCGCCTTGGCCATGCCAACGAGGGACTTCGCCTTGTTGCGAAAAAAGCCCGTGGAATGGATCAGCCTCTCGACCTCTGCGAGGTCTGCGTCGGCCATATCGTACGGCGTCGGAAAACGCGCAAACAGTGATGGCGTGACCCTATTGACCCGCTCGTCCGTGCACTGAGCGGAAAGAATGGTGGCCACGAGCAACTGAAACGGGCTGTGGTAAAGCAAGGCACAGCTCGGGGTGTAGGATTCGTGAAGGAGCTCGAGGATTTTGGCAATGTCTTTCATGCAAAGGAAGATAGCTTAGGTCGTTCAGATTTGCTTGACTCTTCGTGCCGAGTCTTTTAGTTAGATGGCCCGCTGTGCCCAGGTAGCTCAGTTGGTAGAGCAGTGGACTGAAAATCCACGTGTCGGTGGTTCAACTCCGCCTCTGGGCACCACGTCTTCACCTTTACAGCCACTTACGTTTGCCGATGAATCCATAGAATCCATGGAATCCATCGAATTACGCACCAACTGTTGCACATGTGTTGCAAAACCCGAAGGCCTCTTTCCCACAGAAACCGCCATTCTGACCGCTAAATCGTCAATTGGCAGTCGACCATAGACGCGTTCTACCATGCGCGTATCGGCATGACCCATTGCAGGTGAAATCAGCTCGATGGGCATCCCCAAGTTGCGCAACCAATGGGCAAAGGTTCGCCGCAGATCGTTGGGTGAGCACGGCTCGATACCAGCGCGCTTGCAGGCGGCTCTCAGGTCGCGTCGGACGTTACCCCACGGCCGAAAGAGCATCTCCCCTTCGCCCTCAGCGTTCTCGAGCGCATGGCGCAACAGGCCGACCCCTTCGTCACTGACCACAGGAACAGTCCGCCGCCGTGTGGTGCGTTTGGTGCCACGAATAAACACCCGACAACAACCCTCATCCACGTCCGCCCGTTTTGCCCGCTCAGTCTCACCCCAACACGCTGAGGTAGCGACAATGAACGCGACGCGGGCGGCATGGTCCGGTATCAACTGCGGCAACAGCTTCTGCATTTCCTCGCGACTCAACGCCCGTGTCCGTGGCTTGTACTCGGGGGCGAAGCCAATGGGACACACCGCGGCCGGATCGCCAAACCAGATCTTGCGCCGTCGAGCGAGTTTGAGCGCCGCTCGAAGGGTCACCAACTCTTTGGCGATGGTACTCTCCGCGGCCTCTTCTCGGCGACGCTGGGATATGTACCGATCAACGTCCGCCGCATCGAGGCCCGCAAGTCGAAACGGTATCCGTTGCGCAACTCCATGGGTGTTGTCGGCACCGCAAGTGTCGTGGGTGCCATGGGGGTTATCGGTGTCGCGGGTGTTGTTGGCGTCGTGGGTGTCGTGAGTCTCAAACACGCGGACAAGGTGTCCCGCTTTGACGCGATAGAAGTCGACAGTCTTTGGGCTCTTGCGTCCCGCCCGCGCCTGTTCCCCACGATCATTGAGCAGGAGTTGCAGGGCATCGCTCAATGTCGCTTTGTTCGCGGCCGCGTGATCTGGATCGGCGGCGTCCCGTTCAAACTGCTCCGCTCTCTTTGTCGCCGCCCGCTTGTCGCTGCATTGTGTTGAGCGCCAGCGCCGCTTGCCGTTCTCGTCGTAGTAGAGGGCGTGCCAAACGTTCCCGCGTTTTCTGAGTTGCATCCAAAAACCTCCGCGACGTATCGCTCCCAAGTATACACAGGAACCCGGAGCATTCCCCGACAACCATGGCCCCTGCCTGCCGCTTCGCGCAAATACTCATACGCTTTCGATCGTCCGCAGCCGAGCGCCTGCATTACGTCTGTCGCACAAACGAATACAGTTATCGGGACAACTCGATTCATGTCTTCACCTTGCGGCTTTCCCCGCGCGGCAATAGACCCGACCATTTCTCATGGTCGTTTGTCCCCTGCTGGATCTCGACCGTTGCCGAGTTCTTCCAGTTTGCGGGTTGCGGCCGTCCGTCTCTGTTGCCAGCGT
>MGST01000332.1 GCA_001798605.1 Deltaproteobacteria bacterium RIFOXYA12_FULL_58_15
CCAGCGCTGCAGCAGCCACCAATGGCGAAACACTCATCGTCATCGGTGCAGTGGATGGTACACCAATAGGTGGGAGGGTCGGTGAGCAGGCTCTGGCAGTGCTCGCCTTCGCTGCAGTCCTCCGGATGAACTAGACTACAACCCTTGCCAAACGTGGCGCTGCCACACTGACCGCGCACGCAGGCATCGGGCGCAGTGCAGTCGCCGCAAGAGCCGCCACATCCATCGTCGCCGCACTGTTTGCCGGTGCACAGGGGTACACAATCGCTGCAACGACCATCGACACCGCAGGCCGAGCCGGAGGCGCACTCACCACAAGAGCCGCCACAACCATCGGGCCCGCAGATACGGCCCGCGCAGTTGGGAGTGCACTCAAAACACTGTCCCCCGGCGCTACAATACTCGCCCTCGATGTCGCAGGTGCCGCAGGACCCACTGCAACCGTCACTGCCGCACTCGCGTCCAAAGCAATCGGGGGTGCAGGTCACACAGCGGCCGTCCTTGCAGCCGGTGCTACCGCCACACTCGCCGCAGGTGCCACCACAGCCGTCACTGCCACAGACCTTACCGATGCAATAGGCCGTACAACTCTGGCAGGTTCCAGCAATACAGGCGGTACCATCACCACAGGTGCCGCACTCGTCGCCACAGCCCGTGGGGCCGCAGGTACGGCCCGAGCAGGCGCAGGGATCTGCGGGGACGACACAAACGTGATTTTGGCATTCGAGGGCAGGCCCACAGGGATCTGGATCACACTCGTAATCGGGCTTTGCGTTCTTGCCCTTGTCATCGTCACAGGCCGCCACAACCAGGAGAAACAGCGACGCCAAAAAGAGTTTTGTTGTTGCTTTTGCCATGGGGCTGTTTTGCCAGACAAAACACAATTACTCCAGTGTTTCTGTGGTCGTGTAGTCGTGTCGGTTGTGTCGAGGGTGTGGTTGTGGCGTTGTGCTCAATAGGCAACGGCACTCAGTCAATACTCGGTCAGTACTCGATCTCAGTACTCGATCAGTATTGGATCGACAATGTCCAACTGTCGAGTGTGCCTTGATCGCTGCTGGAATCGTCACCCACCCAAAGAGTCCAGGGGCCCGAGGCCGACGCGTCATCAAAACCCGACAGCGCTGCCTCAGGCCGATAGGAACCGGTAAATGGCGGGGTGCCGTTCATGATCGACAGGAGCGCCTCATCATCAAACACCGTTCGGGTGTAGTTGCTACCGCTTGAGCCGTTGTCATCAGAAAGGCGCACGCACACACCGCCGTGCTTGATGTAGATGTCGAGATCTCCGACGTAGGTGTGAGTGATGTTGAGCTCGACGTTAACGTCAACAGCGGTCACATCCTCAGAAACATCAAGAGTGGAGCTGACGGCACCGACAGCCCCGCAGCCATCCGTTGCCCCCACGTAGTCGGGAATCTGCATCGGGGGAGCCAACGCTGCGGTGTAGGTTAACATGCTCAGCGGAGTAGCAGACACCTCCTCCGAAGCAGGACCTTCCCCAACCGCATTGGTTGCGGTGAGCACATAGAAGTAGGTGGTGTGATTGGTCCGACCCAGGTGGGTGTACGGTGATGTAACGTCCACCAAGGGTGTACCGGTCAGTGGGGTCACCCCAGACGTTTCGCCGAAGTACAGGGTGTAGCGGTCAACGGGGATGGGCGCTGCATCCCACGACAGAACCACTTCACCGTCGCCCGGATCAGCCGCGAGCCCCGTTGGCGGTGGCGGCGCGGCGGGACCATCGGCGTAGCTGATCTCGACCCACCAACGATGCAGCATGCCAAGGTCGCCACGCGCGTCGTCACCGACGTACAGGGTCCAAACGCCATCCATGGCCAGATTGGTGAGCGGGAACAACGGCTGCTCAGGGGCATAGGTACCCGCGAATGGGGCATTGCCGCTAACAATCGAAACAGACGCTTGGTCGTCGAAGAGCGTCTCGAGATAACTGTTGCCACTTCCACCATTGTCCGTGCTGAGGTTGAAGCACAGGGAAGCACCGTGATTGTCAAAGCCGAGATAGATGTCGACATCATTGTCATAGGAGTGGGTGATGTCGACACCCACGTTGACGTCGTGGATGAAATCGGTGCGACTCACCGTGATTGCGCTGCTGAGCATGGTGGCACCGCCACACGACGTGGTGATACCGTCAGGGACTGCCGTGCCAACCATGGCCACGTGGGTCTCCACTCCCGTTGTGCAGCTCGCAGCACAATCACCACCGTCATCACATGCCTCTGTTCCCTCGACAACACCGTTGCCGCACTGCTGGGTTCCCAAGCAATCGGGGGTGCAGTACTCCGAGCCGCTGATGGTGCCGTTGTCGGCGCCATGGTCGCAAACCTCAGACCCCTCCATGACCTCGTTGCCACAATGTTGCAAAACCAGGCAATCGGCGCAGAGCCCTTCGCGGCCCGTTTCATTGTCATCACAAACCTCGGTACCCACAACTTGGCCGTCGCCACACTCTTGCCAACCAGAACAATCGTCGATGCACAGCCCGTCCCCCTCACCAACGCCGTCGTCACACGACTCCGTGCCCTCGGGGGTGGTGTTGCCGCAGAGCTGGGTGCCTTGACAGTCGTCCGTACAGAAGGTCACCGTCGTGCTCACTGTCCCGTTGTCACTGCCGTCATCACAGACTTCGGTCCCCTGAGGGTTATCATCGCCACAGTCCTGCCAACCAGAACAATCATTCAAGCAATAATCCTCGCCCTCCGTGGGCCCATCATCACAGACCTCGGTGCCCTCGGCAGCGTAGTCGCCACAGGTCTGGTAACCACCGCAATTGTCTAAACACCTACCCTCGCCCTCGCCGATGCCATCGTCACACGGCTCAGTGCCTTCGGTCTCGTTGTCACCGCAGAACTGAATGCCCGAACAATCATCGAGGCAAAGATTGTCTCCCTGACCCATCCCGTCGTCGCAGGCTTCTGTGCCCTCGGCGTTTCCATCGCCACAGCTTTGGTAACCAGTGCAATCATCGAGGCAATGGCCCTCACCCTCGCCAACACCGTCATCACACGACTCAGAACCTTCGGCAACGTCATCGCCGCAGTGCTGATAACCGGAGCAATCGTCAAGACAGGCACCCTCACCCACGCCAACGCCGTCGTCACAATATTCGGTCCCCTCCGCAGAGCCGTTGTTGCATTGCTGCCAGCCTGAACAATCGTCGAGGCAATGGCCCTCACCCTCGCCGGCACCATCGTCACACGTCTCCGTGCCCTCGCGCACACTGTCGCCGCAGGTCTGTATGCCGGAGCAATCATCGAGGCATTTGCCCTGCCCTTCGCCAACACCGTCGTCACACGTCTCAGTGCCCTCGCGCACACTGTCGCCGCAGGTCTGTATGCCGGAGCAATCGTCGAGGCATCGCCCCTGTGCTTCCCCAGGACCGTCGTCGCATGGCTCGGTACCCTCGCGAATGTTGTTGCCGCATAACTGCGTGCCATTGCAGCTCGGGGTACAGTAGGCTTGGGTGGTGCTGATGGTGCCATTGGCTGCGCCGTTGTCACAGGTTTCGGTGCCACTGCGATTGCCATCGCCACAACCCTGGACGGCGGAACAATCGTCGAGACATCGGCCCTCCCCTTCCCCAGGGCCGTCGTCGCATCCCTCGGCACCCGTACGAATGGCATCACCGCAGTAGGCACACTCCGAACTGTCGAGTGTACATATCTCTGTACAAGTAAGGTCACCGCTGTCAAAGCCGAGGCCACCGCACGATTGCCCACGCAACTCGAAACCCTCACAAACCTCGAGAGTGTCGAGGGAGCCGTTGTTGCATGATTCCAACACCAAACAGGAGTTTGTGGCGACCAAACACTCGCTGGTACAGCTCAACTCACCGGAGGCATAACCGAGCTCACGACAGGTCGGGTTATCGCTGGCAGTGGGATCGCAGGTTTCCCAAAAATCCCGTACCCCATTGCCGCACAGGTCATGGACTGTGATGTGTGTATCGCCGCCGCCGGCCGTGTCACCCTGATCCCGCACAGGGCGTCGGTAAGTCCTACCGGTGTCATCGCCACCACAGGCTGTGATCAAACAGGACAGGCCAAGGACGCTGAGTTGTCGACAAAGTTGCATCATCACTCCTGATGCAGGTTGCGAGTTGCACCTGCGGCCAACCAGTCATTCGCTTGCAGCGGTGGTCAGTGTGTCCTGTGGGCACCTGCATGTAAATGACAAATGTCCTTTGGTGTACTGTGTGTTGCATCTAGTAATCCAAAGCCCGCTCGATGGCAGCAAAAACTTCGCCAACCGATGCGCTGGCACGCCGAAGGCGCAAAACACTCCAACCAACAAACACCAGTAGTAGAACAAACAAAACAGCCGCAAGTATGAACGACTGGCGCTGTACGAAGACGCTGGCCGCCGCATCAGGCCATGCACTGCGCACGACCAGCAAGATGGCGAAGGAGGCCACCCCAATCAACAGCGAGACCCGCAGCAGTCGACCCATGTGTTGGGCCGCGGGTCGCAACCGCAGAACGATGCGCTCGCGCAGCTCCTCGACGTAGCGCTGACGTTGGTGCAGCTTCTTCGGCAGGGATGCTGCCCAGTTGACTGCCTTGAGCTCCGCCCACTCTTTCTCCACCGCAGCCATGAGCGCGTGCAACCACACCACAACCACGACCTCTCCCACCGCAAGTGGCAACAAGCCTGGCCAACCCAAAACAGGCACCAACGCCGCCGTCATGATGACAGCAATCAACACGACGCCTGCAGGTGACAGTATGAACGCACGCCAACTTGCGGCCACTGTCCCCGTTTTGTCCTGCGCCCTCGTTTCTGATGTGTCAGCCATCGTTAATGACCATGTTGTATGGCATGCCAGACTCTCTGGCTATTTTGTCAGCTCGGTCTTCAATTACTTCACGGTCATCTTAAGCTTTGAACGGTTGGTTATCTTCATCATGCCGGCCACGTCAATCGTGGTGCTCAGGGTTCCCTCGAGGCTGTCGAGCATACCCTTGGCCACATTGAAGTCGGTGTGGAAATCACCGTTCATTTGCATTTGCGGCGCGCCACCCGCACCACCTGCGCCACCCGGTGCACCACTTGGTGCCGGCGCACCGAGGCCACCGCCCATGCCTGGCATCCCCATGCCTGGCATACCTCCCATTCCTGGCATGGCTGGCATCGCGTCCTCATCATCGTTCCCCTCCCCTTCGCCCATGTCATCGTCTGCATCATCCTGCGCCGCGGTAGCCACAGCCCCCGTTTCCATCTTGGTCTCGACCTTGGTGCGCAATTTGGCGCGGGCCGGGCTGAGCTCCACAATGGTGATGTTCACCTCGACGGACGCCATGCCAGGCATGTCCATCCTCACGTCGGCACCCGAGTCCAC
>MGST01000333.1:0-4544 GCA_001798605.1 Deltaproteobacteria bacterium RIFOXYA12_FULL_58_15
CCATTGTTGGGCACCGTCCAATCGACTGTCAAAGCTGAACGCGCCATGACGTTGATAAAATCGGGGGCACTCACAACGGCACCATGACGGGCGATGAGTCGGAAGATGTAGGTGCCTTCGACGTCTGCGACAAAAGTGGGCGACGACACGGTCGAGCTGGAAAGGACGGCACCACTCTGAGCTGGAGAGGTAACCCGTGACCATTGCAGATCAGGAAGCTCACCGTCCGCACGGCGACTGCGGGAGCCATCGAGAATGACCGTGTCGCCCACCAAGACGACTTGGTCAAAGCCGGCGTCGGCGACTGGTGGCAACTCAATGGCAACCTTTGGCTCACAACCAACAGACAGGCTGCCGACGAGGAGTCCAGCCAGAATCTTCCAATCAGGTCGTTTCATCACCACGCCTCACTCATTTCGAAGATGCGCCAACCTGGCCCAAGCCTCATCGTCACTTAGAGCACGAAGCGAAAGCGGGTCCCAACCTCAATGGCCGCCGGGGAAAACCCACGAATCGCGTCACCCACGTCGACGGACTGTGCCCAACCATAACCGGCATCGAGTACCCACCAACCGGCACCCAGTCGCAACTCGAAAGATGCGATGCCCGCCGCCCCCCACGCAACAGCCGAGTCACTGCGTTCACCACCACGGGAGTTGCTCGAACCCGTCAAATAATAGAAGCTGCCGCGCGCTCCGACAGCAAAACGAACCGACTCGCCCACGGGAAAACGGAAGGTGGGTCCAACCCGCACGGGCACGACCCAGATGAACGAACGACTGCGTAGCTCGACGGCCGCCGTATCAGCACCGTAGCCAAGCAAGGTGTGACGCTGAGCCTGTCCCTCGGTGCAAAGCGCCATCAATCCATCAGCAAAGGGCAACACCCACTGCATCTCGATGCCGGCGGTCGGGGCCGGAACACCGCCCCACGTCGGAAACGCGACCCCAGCGGTGACAGCCACACCGACTGTCTCCTCCCGCTCTTCGCCGACACGGATGACCTTCTCGACCTCAATCTTTACGACCTTCTCGCGCTCCGCCACTTCGGTGATGGTGGTGCCCCCCCCGAGATCGCCGCCGAGGCCGAACTCATCGCCGATGTCCAGAGTCAGGGACATCGCTGAATCTTTCTTCTGCGGCGCAAACGTGTATCGGACAGCCAAGCCATCCACTGCAGACTCTGAAGGCTGAAACGAAAAACGACTGAGTTTCGGTCCGAGGTTCAGCTTGTACTCATTGGCCATCGCAACCTTGATGTCTGGCTTGCCCACCGCACTGAGTGTCTCCGACGCTTCCCCCGTTAGATCGAAGGACTGCAGCAGAACGTCATTTTCGAGAATGATCAGGTTCTCACTCGCGGGCAGTGCCGCCCCCGTTGACAACCGATGCAAGCGCACGGTAACCACGCCCGGCCCATCACATAAGACCTGATAGGGTTTCTCCGCGGTCACGTGCGCGTAAATCTCCGTGCCGCCATCGGTGGCATCGGCAAGGGTGAGGATTTCATAGCTGCCCACCTCGCCGTCGCGAATCTCACTGTTCTCGATGCGTTTCTGCAGCCCAGACCACGGCTGGGTCTCGGTGACTGCGTCGCTTCGCGCCACTTTGGAGGGTGCCGCGACTGCAACCGGCTTGTCCTCGGCAGATGGGAGCGAAAAAAACACCGATGCCGCCGACATCGACTTGCCCGGATAGAACTGTAGCTCGACCACGGCCGAGGTACTCGATTTCGGAACAGAAATGGATACGACGTGGTCGCCCTCGAGCAATCGAACCAACAAACTCTTGGAACTGGTCACGGAGCTGGTTCGGGTTCCGATGAGCTTCGCCTTGCGGTCGAGCTTGCCACGAAACGAAACCGGTTTCTGTGTCACACCGTCGGCGGTGACCTTCACAGTCACGTTCTTGCTGGCCTTCTTTTTGCCGGGGGCCAAGACCTGAAACGCCACCACAGCAAGGCGCCCCGCTCCCGCGATTTTGAAATCGATGCTCTGCCCCGGTGCCAACAGCACCCCATTGGTTTGCCGCCGATTGAGCTTGATCGTCACCTCGGGCAAGTCGGTTGTGACACGCAGTGACTCCACGGGGGTTGCGCGCGCCACCCAATCCCGTGAGCCACCGAGATCTGCGGATCGCGCCCCAGCCTCGACACCCGCCAATGCCGGGAATGCGGCGATTGCGGTGGGGTTCAGAACCCCACTCACACACATGACGAAAACCGCAGGTGTCACATCAACCTCCCAGATATTCCACACGAAAGTATTCCACCTGCCCTTTGGGTTTACAAGGCAGCCACGACGCAGAATCCTCAGGCTCGCACCAACCACATATCACACCTGCCCCACGGGCCCCACCTGCCTCGACAGAATGCAAAGACGATGGATCATCGTCTACCCTTGACGACCCTCCCGACAAGCGTTAGATGCGCTGCACTGGTTAGCGCGATTAGCTCAGCTGGATAGAGTGTTGGCCTCCGAAGCCAAAGGTCACAAGTTCGAATCTTGTATCGCGCGCCATTCAACATCATCAATAGAACCGAACAAGTTGTTCACCACCCCAAGTGCAGTTTCGAAATCGATGAATCCTCTTGACCGAAGTTATCGAATACCGATACTATCAAATAATAATGATAATGGACTTCGGCAACAAGCTCGCTGAGGATTCGTATGACGACAAGACCACCAAAACGACTCGACAATTCCCCCAGGAGCTGCTGAGAAACGCCCGCCGGAAGATCCTTTACCTCCACGATGCGGCATCGCTCAGCGATTTACGTGTTCCCCCCGGCAATCGCCTTGAAGCCCTCAAGGGTGACCGCAAAAGATATTACTCGATTCGAATCAATGACCAATGGCGACTTGTTTTCCGCTGGCAGGAAGGAGACGTCCACGATGTGTCGGTCATCGACTGCCACTAGGAGGTGCGGTCATGCGTGAACCTACAAACCCATTTCATCCAGGGGAAATACTCCTTGAGGAGTTCCTACAGCCAATGGGCATGACCCAGACCGCGTTTGCTGAACAATTGGGTTGGACGCGTGCTCGGCTCAACGAGTTGATCAACGGAAAACGAGGTGTCACCGCCGAGACCGCTTTACAGCTGGCTGAGGCGCTGGGAACGAGCGCAAAGCTCTGGATGAATATTCAATCGACCTTCGATCTCGCTCGCGCACGGAAGAGGCGGGCAAAGGTTGCGTAGCACTACGACCGACTCATGCAGCCATTTCAACCGCCGCAGTTCTAAAACAGTCGAGCCGGGCGCGCCACACGACCTTGCACCTTTGGGTGTTTATCGCGGAGGAATCGAGATGATGGAGGGACCACTCGGTGAACGACCATACCGAGTGGCGTAGAGTCCTCGACCTACGGCTCACCCCATGACAGAGCGGGGCCGGGAGTGGCTACTTGCACGCCGCGAAGTCGTCCTGCGAAGCCGCTTGCGCCTGGCAGTCCGCTTTGGGCTTGGGGGTCTGAGCGGTGGTGCAACTCTCGATGCAGGTCTCCAGTGCTTGCTCGGCGGCTTTCTTGGCCTCGATTGCGGCGTTGCTTTCGGCGGCAGCGATCGCAGCGGTCTTCGCCTGGTTGAGCTCATCGATTTGGGACTGCAGCTCTGCGGTCTTGTCTGCTTTCATTTTTGCGATCTCGGCGACCATTGCGTCCTTAGCCTTGCCCTGGGCCTTGGCGAGCTTGGGCTGCATTTCTGCGTCAATCTTGCCCACCTCGTCAGCCAAGAGCTTCTCGGCGTCGGCAAGCTTCGGCGCAAACTCGGCTGCAACTTTCGCTGCCGCTTCTGCGTTAGGATCGGCCGCCGGACCCTGCAACTTCGCCTGATTGGCGCACGCACCAGCACACTCCTCTCGACTTGCCGTGGGCACGCAGGCAACAACAGCGCTTACTCCGAAAACCATCAACATCACGAAATTCTTCATCACAAACTCCATTTCACCTTTTTAATTCAGCCAGCGTTTGGGCGCTTTGGGAACCACCCCAGAGGCTCCGCCCGCGGACATCGGCATCTCTAATTGTGTATTTTGTGTATTTAAGGGAGTGAAAGATTCCGGCCGATTTGCACTCAGGCAACGCGGAACGGTTAAGACCATCCTGCGGGTCGATAGACCACGCGGCTTGCACTTGTGCACTATTTGTGTCGGGGAATCAAGTCGGAACAATGGGAACTTTCGCCTTTTCGACTGTGTGTGATCCAAGTCTCACGGGCAGGGTCCCCCCCACTGGGTTTGCAGGTTCCAATCGAGAGTGCCGTCGTTGTTGACATAGCTGGGGTCTCCCCAGGGAAACGTTTGAACGCCAAAGGGCCCCACAGTGTCGTTAACAAAGGGAACGGTCGGAACGTCGGCGTACGTTACGGTTGCGTTGGAGAGTCCAGAAGCAAGAGGTGTGATCCAAGGGGTGCCACCCGCCATGGTGCAGATGGTGTTGTTTCGGACGCGGACAGTGTCGACGTAACAGTTGGTGCCATCGTCCTCGATGACAATTGCGTGGGCACCCAACGTGGCCGCCGACGCCCTGCGAATGATGACATTCT
>MGST01000333.1:4656-5221 GCA_001798605.1 Deltaproteobacteria bacterium RIFOXYA12_FULL_58_15
AGGATTTCCGCCTTTGCCGCGCAGGAGAATAGAATTAAGACTGCAAGGATAAGAATTATTTTTGAATGCACTATCAATGGGATGTCTTTCGCGATGTCGAGTGTTTGGCAACAAGATATGGCCATATAGACCGAATGTCAACTGAAGAAAAGACTGACTCACTTGGCATCAAATCCCGCGCCGTAGTTGAGTTGGAATTCGGCTCTATTTCGGATAACCTGACTTGTTTATCATATTATAAATGTGCATATTGAAAGCATGGGCAAAGGTGGGTCCGGTGTATTTTTTTGTGATGTATGTTGTTGGATAATATGACGCTATTTGCCATTGGAGGGATGAAAGGAAAAGACGAGAGGATGCGCGTGATTGGTTTTCGTCCCGCCCACCACCCCAGTGAAGGGATCGTCACGGTTTTGAGAGGAGAAGGGATTCCGGACAATCGCTGATGCGATTTCCGGAATGACAGCGAGGCACCCCCTTTCTATTTCCCCCGCAAAGCGGGGGAAAGGAAGATGGAGATTTCGGCCGCGCGGGGACGCACGGCTCGGCGGTACGGCGGAAAGTT
>MGST01000334.1 GCA_001798605.1 Deltaproteobacteria bacterium RIFOXYA12_FULL_58_15
AGACAACCTCACCGGTACCAACTTTTGTATCGCCGGCAACGTAGGACAAGCGCTCATTGCAAATCCCTGGACTGAGAATGTAACGGCACAGTCGCGCGAGACCCTTGCGGTCATCGGCGCTCACTCGAGTCGAAGCATGCAGGTTATATCCGTGATGGGGGCCGGTTACCTCAGACATCTTTTGTGACTGGTACGGCTCACGAGAAAAGAGCTGGCCCATATGAGCAACTCGCTGACCGGCGCGAGGGCCTACAGCTACGGCGTTGCTAATCGAGGCTGCAAGACTTTCCGCGAGCAGAGGCTCGTCGACCACAGAGAGGTCAGTCAAACTGTAGCTTTCATCTTCATAGACACCCATCTCTCGCAGCAGCTTGGTGGTGTCCTGGCATGTGTTCCACGCAACCTGCGCAAGTTGCCATTTGTCAGGGCCCGGCATCGCATGGAACCGCAGCACCTCGTTGTCGCCTTTGGCGTTGCCATCGCTGGCGTTGCCATCGGTGTTGGGGGGCTCTGCTTGGTCTGCTTCATTTTAAAAAGACCAGACTCCGTCAAAAGCAAGCATGTGGAAATGGAGCGTGGATTGCAGGGCACTACCAACCCGTTGGATCGCCGTGATTGAACGCTTATTGATCAAGACAAACAGTCGGCTTGAGTAGGCTGCCGCTATACTCACGCTGAGAACGCTATTCACCCAGACTTGCCCGCCAACCGTTCATACGCCTTGCGGTCCGGCAGTTTTGTCCACGCATTCGGTTGGGGCGGTTGAGCCCGTCGAAAAGGATTGCGCACTGGCTGTCCTGAGCGAGATACGCAGTGACGAGGCGATCCCAGCATGGAAGGAGCTGCAGGGGCTTGTTGATCAGTTACAAAAGCGGATCAAACGCCTGCCAGACGGCCCTCGGCGCCGTCGCTCAAGAAAGCGCTGAGTGGCCTTGCCCCCGGATTTTAATGCTCTCCAGGTAGCACCAACGGTCAGCGACCTGGACGCCGTCTGCGATTCGGTGTTCGCGTCGACGACCTGGAAGTAGAGAAGGTAGTGGTAGTCGAGCCACTCCATGCTCCTCGTTGTACATCGGTTTTTGCGGCGGGCTATCTGTCGACCACTACATGGCAGGGACCAATCGTTACCGTTTGTTTTCGCGCGCGAATGTTCGCCATGAGCAGCCGCAGAAGAATTCCTGTCGTCCCGGCGGTGCCGGTTGGCGCGGGGCGACGCCCACAGGCTTGGCCGTGATCCGGCTGGTGGTGCACGGTGTGAGCGCGCGGGACACGCCCACTGCAGTGGAATCCTCGGCGGCCAGCGGCGGCCAGAGCGGTCCGCAACTTGGCCACATGATCCCATGCGCGTCGTCCCAATCGGCGAAGGCTGCGAGTCCATCTTCGTGCTCATCCGACAACGCGGGATGTCCGATGAGAAACTTGCCGAGTACAGGGCAGCGGTTGAGAGGGATCGGAGGACGTTGAAGGAACTGATGGAACAGCCCGAGCAGCAGAGACAGTGAGATGAAGAACGTGCAAATGGTGAGACCATGTGCATTCCAACCCGCGCCCTCCCACGTCATCGAGCTGCGTCTTGCAGTTGCCCATGATGGCTCAAGAGAGCGAGGCACTCGAGAGCGCGGAGGAGTCGGCCCAGGTGCCGAGACTCCTGACCCCCAAGGCGATCCCAATGGTTCCTCTCATCTGTCACAATATGTCGCATTTTCCGACTACCTTCTCTGGATCTATCTAATTGTCTCCGACACCTTCGATGGCTACCTATCACTTTGAAACTCAGAACCCGAAGGAGAGTCAGATGAACAAGGATCAGGCGAAGGGCAAGTTGGATAGGGCAAAGGGCACGGCGAAAAAGGCTTGGGGAAACGTCACGGACGATGATGCCAAGAAGGCCGACGGCTCCAAGGACAAGCTCCACGGCGCTATTCAGGAGAAGTACGGCGACGCCAAGGCCGCGATCAACAAGAACGTCGACAAGGTTCGCTGAGAATGTCGCAGAAAGGCGGATCGAGCGGTGGTTCCAACGCCGGGCGGCCGATTCAGAGACACCGGGATCTCAAGGAGCAAGATCATGGGTAAGTATCTCATCGGCTGGATCTTGGGCGTGCCTGTTGTCGTGCTCGTGGTCGTCTACATTGTCATGCATTGAGCCTGCGGCGCGGAGCCTTCGGGGGGAAACCTCCGGATTTCTTCCCGACCAAAGCCTCGCATCGACCTGCTGGGTCTTGACGGAGGACTTGTCATGAGTACCACAACGATCGTCATCCTTGTTGTCGTGTTTTTCGTGCTGTTTGGCGGTGGCGGCGGCTACTACTGGACAAGACGTAGGTGATCTTCTCGAACTGCGCTCCGGAGTGCACGCTCTAGCCACGTGAGTGGAGCCACACTGCCGGGTGCTTGATGGACGCCTGTGAGAAGGAGATGTTGAAAAGCTCGAAGGAGAAGTGCCCAATGAGAAAGAGACAGTCGCTGGTTCTTGTGCTGACAACGATCGTGCTCCTCGCCGGCTGTGGCGCGGCGCCGTTGGCGCCGGTTGCGTTTGTAGCGCCCACCCGGACGATCGATTACCTGAAGGAGGTCAAACCCATTTTCGACAAGCGCTGCGTGGTGTGCCACTCCTGCTACAACTCCCCGTGCCAGCTCAAGCTCGATTCTTTTGAGGGTGCGGACCGCGGGGCGACCAAGAAAGCGATCTACAACGGCTTGCGACTGAAATCCATGGACCCCACGCGGCTCTTCACCGACGCTCAAACCACCGATGAGTGGCGCCGGAAGTCGTTTTTCAGCGTCACCGAGAGCAAGGCGTCGGGCGGGTGGAATGACTCTACCATGATCGAATTGCTCTCCCACAAGATGAAGAATCCAAAAAGCACTGGCGAGTACCGGTCGGAAGCGGAAGATCTGACCTGCTCCGAAAACGGGAAAGAGCTGGGGGGCTATCTGGAAAAGCACCCGAACCGCGGCATGCCCTTCGGTTTTCCCGCGCTCAAGCAGCAAGAGTTCGAGCTCATCGCAGGGTGGCTGGTTCAGGGCGCGCGCGGGCCCACCGCCGCCGAGCAGGAGCGACTCACCTCGCCGCAGGCGGTCGACAAGCTGGCCATCGATCAGTGGGAGGCATTCTTCAACCGGGACGATGCCAAGCATGCCATGACGGCCCGCTACCTCTATGAGCATCTCTTTCTGGCGCACGTGAAGTTTGGCACCGCGACCAACGAGTTCTTCGAGCTGGTCCGTTCGCGGACCGCACCGGGAGAGCCTCTCGACCTCGTTGCCACCGTGCGCCCGTACGACGACCCCGGCTCGACTCGGGTGTTCTACCGTTTCCGGAAAATCTACTCCACGATCGTCGTGAAGACGCACATGGTGTTCGTCCTGGACGATGCCAAGCTGCGGCGTTTCAATGAGCTGTTCATCGAGCCCACATGGCTGCAGCCCCCGAAGCCGGTGGGGTATGACCCGAAACTGAGCGCCAACCCCTTCGCGGCATTCGAGCAGATCCCCCCGCTCTCGCGCTACCAGTTCCTGCTGGACAACGCCAATTATGTCATCAAGACCTTCATTCACGGCCCGGTTTGCAAAGGACAGATCGCCCTCAACGTGCTCGACGACCATTTCTGGATCATGTTTATGGATCCCGCTCACGATGTGAGCGTCGCGTATCCGGGTTTCCTGAGGCTGCACAGCGAAAAGCTGCGCATGCCCATCGACAAGGGGAGCGATTACGGGATCTTCGATGCGCTGTCCGACGAGTACCGGAAAGCCGCTGTGGAGTTTTACAAGGTCCGTCAGGACCTCTACGAGTCGCACAACCACACAGGTCTCGGCTACGAGTCCATCTGGAAGGGCGCCGTCGCCACGGACACCCCGGTGCTCACCGTCTATCGCCATTTTGAGAGCGCGTCCGTGCACCGGGGCTTGCTCGGCAACCTGCCGAAAACCATGTGGGTCATCGACTACCCGCTGTTGGAACGCATCTACTATGCGCTCGTTGCCGGTTTCGACGTCTACGGCACGGCCGGCCACCAGTTGGCGCTCCGGAACTACATGGATGCGCTACGCGTGGAAGGGGAGAGTTACTTCCTGGATTTCATGCCCCCGGCACAGCGGCAGGAAATGATGCAGTCCTGGTACAAGGACGTCGATCTGAAGAATATCCACTACTACCCGAGCGCGCTGCCGGCAAAGATCGCCTTCGTCACCGCGAACCCGAAGCGCGAGTTCATCGAGGAGCTCGTGAACGACCGTTTTGCGCCTGCCGCACATGTCGGTCTTGATCCGGTGAATTATCTGCTGGCCGGAGATTCCTATCCCGGCCAGCCAGCGAAATTCGCGTCCCCGGACGACTACTTGCGAGCTTTTAGGTCTCTTTCCCAGCCCGGCATGCCTTTCCTCGCCGCGTTCGACGACTCCAACACCAACCTGGCCTTCCTGAGGATCCGCCTGAAGAATGGCCGGGATGTCGCCGGCTCGGTCGTGGTGAACCGCTGGCACGACAACGTCGCGTTCAAGTTCGCCGAGAGCGGCGCGCTCGATGCGTCCAAGGACAGCGCCGATTTCATCCCGGGGCTCATCGGCTCCTACCCGAACTACTTCTTCGACCTCCGCGAGGAGGACCTGTCGGACTTCATCGATCTGTTCGCGCATTTCGAAAAAGGCCCGAGAGACGCCGAGCGGCTGGCCCGCTACGGCGTCAACAGGGCCGACGAGAGGTTGTGGGACGCCTACGACTGGTTTCAGAGTCGCTTCTTCGAGGATGAACCGGTGGACGGCGGGCTGTTCGATCTGAACCGGTACTACTACGATGCGCGCTGAGAGCGTCACGGCGGAGCGCCATCGGATCAGGGGATGCCGTGAGTGCTTTCCTCGTTTATCCCGAATTCCCAGGACACCTTCTGGAGTTGAAGGCATGCCCTGAAATTCATGGACAGAAAGGCCAGCAGCCTGCTGTTTGGAGTCCATCATGAATACTCAACGAGTTGTCGGAATCGTCCTACTGGTACTCGGCGTGGTCTTGTTCGTCGTCGGGATGAATGCATCGGACTCGGTAGCTGATCGTTGGAGCAACTTCTTCACCGGGCACTTCACTGACGCCACGGTGTGGTACATTGTCGGCGGCATCGCATCGGCGATCGGCGGTTCGATGCTGGTCATTTTCGGGGGGCGCAAAGCTTTGGTGTGACCTCCATCATGCCCCGCACCGTGCACGAGGACGTTGCCCCTCTGCAAACGCGACCGCCCGTGGATAGGCAGCATAAACCGGCATGAACCGCTGCGATCAACGACTTGTGGCGCCAGTTTAGGTGTCCGACTGAAAAGAAACAGCCA
>MGST01000335.1 GCA_001798605.1 Deltaproteobacteria bacterium RIFOXYA12_FULL_58_15
AGTCCCGTCCACCCCGCCAATTTTCAAAATCATCTTGCATGCCGAGCCGCCTGCTACACTTGTCGCCCAAGCCAAGCCCGAATAATTGAGCACGCCTCGGCTAGAGGGATTCTGGCCCCCCAATACATTGGGGCAATGTCCTCATAAGCTTTGGCGACGGCAGCGCGTTTGCCGGCGTCCGCGAGTACGAGGGCCGGCTCATCCGCATGCGCCAGCGCCGCGATGTCCTTCTTTGCGAGCATGTCTTTTGCCAAGGTCGCGGCGGTCATCTCCATGGCAGGGAGTACGCTTTCTGCCCGAATAATCTGTGCTGCATCCTCATAATGTCGCACAAAGCTGGCGGGCTCTAGGCTGTCCCGACCGTAGCGCCGCGCCATGGCGTCGAGCTTCTCAAACAACGTGACCATGGGATGGACACAACGCACCGACGCGGGGCGGTTGTCGTCGTAGTCGCCAAGCATGCCCTGGCGTTCGATGTGAGAATGCACGAATGAGGTGAGCGACTTTTGAACATGTGGGACCACGCGGGCGCGGCCGATCTCAAGGCGAACCAAGGGACTCATGGCGGGCGCCAGTTCGGTGAGCAGTGTGCCTGGGTAGTGCCGCCAGGTAGTCCGCGCCGCGGGCCTGCTTGTCGATCCAATGCGCGTCCTGCTCGATTCGGACGCCCGGTACGGCGAGCGTGGCGACCAGAGCGTCGTAGAATGCACGGCGTTTTGCGACTGGCCCTTTGTTGGTGCTGGTCCAGCTCGTGACTTCCGGCAGACCGCTGACCGCCCCTTGTTCGACCATGAGGTCGAGGTCCTCGGAAAAGCGCTGAATCAGCCCGAAACCCTTTGATAGTGAGGTGCCGCCCTTGAACCAGATTTCCAACCCAGTCTGGTGCAGGGCCCATAGCGTATGCGTCACCCAGTAGTCTTTCTCGATCAGTGCAGGAGCGATGCCCGTGGCCCGCGCCACAATCCTTACGAGCTGACCGAATTCACGGTCCTCATGGACGTAGCTCATGGCGGGTCGCCTGCCTCCCGCAAGCATTGATCAACCAGAGCGAGAGTCGCTTTGGTTCCGTATCGTTCAGCCATCTCGCGCAACTGTTGTCGGCTCCAGTGACCCGTCCGTATCGCGGCCACCAACCCTGCGACGAGATCGGTTGTTGAAACACCCGCCATGGCATGGTGCTGCAGCAAATCGATAACGAACCATTCCGGCGGAGGATTCTCGGGGAACTGCACACGGCGCAGCAGAAAGCGACGGCCATCAAACACAAACTCTCCGGTGCGCTTTTGATTGTAGGCAAGCGTCGAAGCAAACATGGCCGTGGTTCCGAGCCCCAGTGCATTCCACTTTGGCGGACCAGTAATCACAAACGCCCTGCTGCCGAGAAAGGTCGTGAGAATTTCCTCATCTGTCGGTGGCGCACGCCCAAAGCGGCTCTGGACTGGGGCATAGAACAACCCGTGTGCGGCTTGTTGGAGCTTGCCCTCATGAACGAGGCGTTTGGCGAGCCGGGTCGGGTTGGCGCCGAAGCGGCGCAGCTCTCGCGTTCGGTATGCCCGACCGGGCTCTAGCTTCGGTTGTGCTGGCAAGCTCATGATGTGTTACAGTAAGTATTTTACTGTAAAAAACATACAGAGTCAACGAGAATTTGGCTACGTGGACAATCAAACAACGTGGCCGCAAGAATTTGGTTTGGAGTCGTCGCAAAAATAAACGTGATCACAGGCAGTTATGGAGTTGGAGCCAACTTTTCGTCGGACTTTGTGAAAAACTCGACGATACGTCCAGGTTCGATAAATTAACGGTTCGGCCCGCCATTTTTCCTCAATCGAAACAGCTAGTTCAAAACGGCAGTGGTTCCGCTACGGCGGCCACGTCGCGGTTGTCGTGTTCGACGACAAGGTCGAGATTCGCAGTTACGGACGCCTGCCCGCGGGCGTGACCGTCGAGCAGCTCTCCAGGCCGCACTTGTCCGAGCTGCGCAATCCGCTCATCGCCGAGGCGTTCCACCGCACCGGCGCGGTTGAGGTTTGGGGGCGTGGCACCAACCGCGTGATCGAAGAGTGCAAAAAGCACGGCGTCGCTGCGCCGATCTTCGAGGAGCGGCAAGGGTTCGTCATTGTCACCTTCAAGACGCTCGTTGCCGGCGCCGATCGACAGATTTCAGAGCTAGAGTCGGAGCTAGAGTCACAGCTAGGGTCGCAGCTAGAGTCATTGGAGGCGAGGGTCCTTGGTCTGCTCCGAAGGGAACCTGCGGGTAAGGCCGCGCTCGCCAAGGCGTTGAAACAGAAACAAGCCTCGGGGCCGTTGCATGCCGCGATCCGTGCTCTTCTCACAAAAAATCTCATCGAGCGCACCATCGCCGACAAACCACAGAGCCGTCTCCAGAAGTATCGCCTAACCGATGCTGGGCACCGAGCGCTGGGCCAGTCTGGCGGGGGGAAGCCACCGCGCCAGAGGAGCAAGCAATGACCGTCGAGTCCTGGGTCTCCCTTGAAGACGTTGCCAAGCACCTGGATGTTGCCAAGGACTCCGTCTATCGGTGGATCGACCACCGCGGGCTGCCGGCGCACAAGATTGGTCGGCTTTGGAAGTTCAAGCTCAGCGAGATCGACACTTGGGTGAGGGCCGGCGGCGCAGTCCAGGGCGGCGAACAGTCTGCTCCAGCCCGTGGGACCCGCGGCCGTAACAAGGGGGGCTTATGACGTTTCTTGAGGCCGCTGAGGCCGGGGGCACGGGCGAGAAAAGCTCCACTTTGTGGCCATTGCCCGGAGGCCAGGATGCCTACTTTGAGAGCCTCCTCGCATTCATCGACAAGATTGCAGCGGACACGCCGACTGTCGAGAGCGTGTTGTGCTCAGCGACGAAGGCGAGCAACTACAGCGCGACCGTTCAAAGGCGTACCTACTCGGGTTGTTAAAGCAAAACATCCTAGGGATCGACGAGGTCCTGGAACTACTGGCCGCTGCGCCACTCGACACCAAGGCAGTCCACGAGGCGTTGGTGAAGCGACTGTCCCTCTCCTGGGAGACAGACGTTCAGAACCGATATCGGCTCAACTGGCTGGCGGCGTGCGGCGCAATTGAGCGGCGTGGACGCTCGAAGAGACTCAACCAGAGCTATTTGGCATCGCCGTGCTTGATTGGCGTTCCCACGGCCAACCCGACGGTTGAAGCGAGAAGATGGGTGACCGTTGGCCGTTCCCCTGCTGCCTATGCGCCTGCTATAATTTTCAGCAGCTCGTCTGGCCCAACCGCCTTCGCAAAATCCACCTTCTGCCGATGCTTCACCGGCGCCACGATGTAGCAATCGACATCCGGGAAGGTCTCTCTTAGCGAGGCGAGCCCGCTCAAGTCCGACCTATCAACCGTCGCTTTGTGTTTGCACTCGATGGCGAACGCGATCTTACCCTGGTGTTCGACCAGGAGATCGACTTCGGCGCCGTGGCTGGTGCGCCAGAAATAGAGTTTGAAATCCTTGCGATGGTACTCGTTGAGCCGTACGACCTCTTGCACGAACCACTGCTCGAAGAGTCGGCCGCGCTCCAACGGGCTCGGCTTACCATGGACGTTGCCAAGCAGGGCGCGTGTTACGCCGTTGTCGAAGAAATAGAACCGCGGGGCCTGGCTCATGCGCTTGCGCACGCCTTTGACGTAGGGCCGCAAGAAGAAACCAAGGAGCGTGTCTTCGAGGATCGAGTAGTAGTCGCGCACCGTCGGGTGAGACACGTGGCAGTCGCGTGACACACCGAGGAAGTTCACCTGCTCGGCGAACTGGGCTACGGCCACATCGAGAAAGTTTTGGAAGCCCTGGAGATTGCGCACCAAGGCTTCGGCCTGAACTTCTTCGGCGACGTACATGGTCACGTAGGCCTTCAGTAACTCTCGAGCAAGCTCGTGCTCCTGGTTCGTCACGCGCGTCCACACTGGCGGCAAAGAGCCAAAGGCCATGACCTTGTCGAGATCGAAGCTCTCACCCATCTCGGTCATCGTGAGCGGATGCAATGTTCGGTAGAGCGCTCGGCCGCCAAGAAGATTGGACGCGCCGCGCCGCAACTTGCGCGCGCTCGACCCCGACATGATGAACCGAATCTTTGACCGCTCGGCCATGAGCTGCTGAACCACGTCCAGCAGAGCCGGAACGCGTTGCACCTCGTCGATGAAGACCGTGCCGTCCTCGTCGAGAGCGAGAACCTGATCGGCTAATAGCTTGGGTGTCTTGGTGTAGGTAAGCCGCTCGTCAGGGTCGAGCAGGTCCACGGTCAAGAGCGATGGCTCGGCTTTGAGCAGCGTGCTCTTGCCAACCTGGCGCGGTCCGAACAGGAAAAAGCTCGTCTTGGGCAGGCTGCCCTCGATTTCACGACGATACATAGCCTACAATATACACGGTGTTTTGATTCTTGCCAGAAAAATCAGATCGAGTCCACTGCCCAAATACTGCCCAAAACTTTCATCCCAGGGCGGTTTCAGACGGATTCAAATGGAACAAGATGGAAGGGACAACTGTTTGAAATACCAGGCAAAAACACCATAAGAGCGCGTACTGTTTGGCCTATTCAAAAGTCCTTCCGATGCCCGATCTTGACGATGAGAACGACGTCGGGCGACTCGATGGTGTATACGACGCGCCAATCCTCGACCCGCAGGCGGCGCGCGCCTTTGAGGCTATACCGCAACGGCTTGCCAAACTCGATCGGGTGAGAGGCGAGCTTCTGCTCGATGGCTTTGCGGATCCGGTTGCGAGCGGCCCTGGAGAGATTGGGAATGTCCTCCCGAACGACGCTTTCGAGATACTCGATTCGATAGTTCACGCCCACGCCTTTTCGTGCGAGACGCGTTTCTGTTTCTGGCCCAGACGCTCATCGGCGATGCGAGAAAAATAGATGTCTTCCTGATACTCGAGCGCTTCTTCGATGAGGCTCAAGCCCACTCCTGCCACCGATTGGTCCCGCTCGCCCGACAGGCGTTCGAGTGCTTCATAGGTCCGATCATCGACCGTAATGTTGATCCGTTTCTTGGCCGTGGGCATGTTCCTCGCCTCCAATGTGAGTGTAACACCGGTGTATCACCTTGGTCAACCCGTTATTGCGGATGATTTCTGGTCGACCAAAACTGCTGCCCTCATTGCCACTCTACCGGTGGAACCTCTTTGTTCACAGCCGACTGTAGCCTTCGCACCCGATGTCTTGCGCTCACCAGCCGAGCGAGTCCAAATCGCTCCACGCAATCACCTTCGTATCGGTTCGGCGCTGCCCGTGTTCCCCGCCAAACACGACCCGACATTCGACCTCGGCGCCGGGTACCTTGCTGGAGACGAGTTCGTGGACCCGACGCAAAGGGGCGAAGAAATCATCTGCCACCGTCGCGCCCGACTTCATCTCGGCAAGAATCACGGCTGACGACGATTCAATGACGAGATCGACCTCGAGGCCTTTGTGATCACGGAAGAACGACAGGTCGGGCTCAAGCCCTTGGTTGACCCGATGTTTGTAGGCCTCGGCAACCACCCAACTCTCGAATAGCGCCCCTCGGAGCGGGTGGTGAACGAGGTCCAACGGCTTTCTGATGCCGAGGAGGTTGCAGGCGAGACCCGTGTCGAAGAAGTGGAGCTTGGGTGCTTTGGTAAACCGCTTCTGTGTGTTCCGGTGCCAGGGCGGTAGACGGAAGAGGATGTAGCTCGCCTCCAGCACCGACAGCCACGACTTGGCTGTGTTGTGCGACACACCGCAATCCCCACCGAGCGCCGTCAGGTTCAGGACTTGGCCGGTATGTCCCGCGCACATCCTCAGGAACGTCGTGAAGGCCTGGAGGTCACCGACGTTCAGGACCTGCCGCACGTCGCGTTGGATGTAGGTCGTGACGTAGTCAGCGAGCCAGCGGTCGGCGGGCACGTGCTGGTCGTGGATGCGTGGGTAGCCGCCGGCCCAAACGGTCTCCCACAGTTCCTTCGGGTGCTTTGGGAACCGCCTGAGCTCGCCAAGGCCCAACGGCAGCAACGTCAAGACGGCGGTGCGCCCCGCCAGCGATTGAGCCACCGCGGCCGTCAGCGCGAGGTGTTGTGAGCCCGTGAGCACGAACCGACCCGGCGTTGGGTCGTCGTCCACGCTCCCTTGGAGGTAGCTCAATAGCCCCTGAGCGTTCTGGATCTCGTCCAGAACAGCGCCCTGGGCGTACTCGGCGAGGAAGCCTCGAGGATCCCGAGTGGCGTACTCGCGCATGTCGAGAGCCTCGAGAGACACGTAGGCCTTCTTCGGAAAGACCGCGCGGCACAGGGTCGTCTTTCCCGATTGGCGCGGCCCCGTCAGCGTCACCACCGGGTAATGGGTGCTCGCCTGCTTGAGGACTTGCTTGAGATCGCGCTCGATCATGACGCCTCCGGCCATGGTAGACTTTGTAAGTCTAACTTACCAAATCTTCCAAACCACCGCCAGGTCTGCCGGTGTTGACGCCGGGCGGACGAGATCACCGCTCTCAATTCGCCTCAATGACCGAGCTGTAACTCCAACTGCGGCAGCGAAGGTCTATTGCCGCTTGGGTCTGATTCTGGAACCCGTGAGCGCTGGCTCCACCAGCCACGATGACCTTCCCATCGCAACGAGATCGATCTCGTCTGCCAACCAGCCGGCCAGATCGGGCCACGATTCAAAGGCCGGTGGGCTCCAGACTCGTCCGAGCCGCGCTTGCTCCTCCAAAAAAGCGGTGACTAGCTTCTGAGCATCAACCAGGAGCGCAGTCTCATTCCGTCCGGGCGCGTGCTCGACGAGCCACGAGGCCCCGGCCATAAATGGAAGAATGCTGGACCAGACAGGCACCTGCGTTGGCGCCACGCCAACCAGGGTGGCGAGCTGCGATCGAGCGACCAGGTCATATCGAAGCCGATTGCCGATGGCCGTCGATCGAAGGATGCCGCCGCGTTCGAGATCTTGGAGAACATCGGCGATGACGCGTTTGGCGAGACTTGTGCGCTCGACAAGCTCTGACGCCGTCCAACCCAAGCGCGGCGCACAAACCATCACCGTCACGACATCTGCTCTCGCCGCGACCCCGAAGATCGACCGACAGCGAAGAATGACCTGGCCCGGATTTTCGAACGAGCCACGTTGTGACTTATGACTCGGCTCAATCTTCCAAGGGTTCGCGGACTTTTTCTTCGGGAACCGCACGTAGGTCTTGGTGAGATTGTTGAAGGTAGCAGCCAGCGGCTCGAACGTTGCCTGCACCGTGGGCGTGCCTCGGGATCGACGGCGCAGTTTTGATGATGACGCTCGACCCCGGCGACACCTAACTCCGTCCACAAACTCCACGCCAAGGTCAGGAGCGCCTCTTCGATTCGTTTAGACGCTTCCATCGTCATCCACTCCAAAGTCGAGATCGCGCGTCGGCCTCTTGATGAGACCGAGCAAGAGGAGACTGCCGCCGCCGATGGCCACGACTTCCATCGGCTCGCGTCGGTCGGTGAGCAAATCACCGACGCGACGCAAGAGATTCTTCATCCCCACGAAAGGTCAGACGCCACGAGCCACCCTCGCCGTTCATGGCGACACCTTATCGCCTCCCGGATTGGCACGGTGCGATTCGAACAACGCCCGAGCATCCTCGACTAGCGGCGGAGGTAGCTTCTCCCACTCGGGCCGGGTTGAACAAAGCTCGTTATACCTCAGAAACAGCGAGAACGGTTCCTCGGCAACAAGTCTGCGCACCTCGCTATCTCCGGACGTTTGGAGGAGTCGGTAGACGACAACCGCACCCGGAATTGCACCCCACTTCTCCCAGAACGGCACTCCCGCGTGCGAGTGCCACAAGGCGTTTTCGCGCTTGCGTGCATCTGTCTCGGCGATCAGGTCGGGGTAGTTGTTGGCCAAGAGTACAAACGCGCCCGCGACCTTGGCGTCGAACCTGTCGATGGTGACAGTTGGGAGGAGCCGATGCCGGAGTGAGTAGAAGTGGCCGATGCCTTCGTTGGCCATCTCGTAGAGGAATCTGCACGCGGCACCATCGCAACTCTTGTAGTCGATGGGCCAATGAAGGCGCCGGTGCTCCCCAAAGGATGCGTGCCACAACTCGTGGGTAAGGATGGCCTCAAAATCGGCCATAATCGCAGCTGGCTCACCGTCAGCGTGCCATCCAAGATCGAAGAATAGCTCGGGACCTCGGTCGAAATAGAGGACGAAGGCGTCCCACGGCCCACCGCAGACGAAATGCACGGGCATTGTCTTGGTGTCGGCGGACTCCGCCAAGAATTCGCGGGAAGTGCCGGCACTGCGCGTTACCAGAGCCGCAAGTCGCGGCGAGACCTCCCCCAAGAATGGCTTCACGAATCGTGCGTTGTCACGGAGCCGGCGCCACGAGAACTGCTCGTCATCCGTCGTCGTGAAAGCCGCATGGGCGAACTCGGCGGGCGTGAATATCACCTGCTCTCTCATTCCTTCGGCCATTTTCGTGACAAGCGGGTGATGCGCAATCCCCGGCTCCGCGCTCTTGTCGCCATCGATGACCCGCAAACACAGAGACACCATGGACTCGGCTTCTGACACTGACTTGCCCGCGGTCACCGGCATCGACGCCGGCACCGCGCAGGTCATCGCAAGAACGGCCAGAGCGGCCATGACCCGAGTCCCGGCATCAGCGTTCCCGAAGTCGAGCTTCTTAAGCCATGACTTCATTCGGTCAAGATCGCCTCCTTGGGTCTCACCAGCTTGGCATCTCGTTGCGTCACGTAGCCTTGCGTTACGAGCCAAGACCGCAAGTCCGGCTGTCGATCATTCCAACCGAGCACCGTGTCCACATGCGGTGAGTCGCTCCAGACCCATGCTTCTAACTCCGGACGAATGACTATCACGTCGGCGCGGTTATTCCATCCCGCAACGTGCAGTCGTTGCCTGACATCAGACTCAATCTCATCGGCGGACCCACGTCGAAAACATCCGGGATCGCGTCCAATTGCATCGACAATGATTTCACAGACGAGCGAGCGAATGTTGAGGCTCTCACATCGTGCCGACAGCAACCCTTCGACGGTTTGCCGTTCATCCTTGCCCGGAACGAGACACGAACTGCCCGGGAAAGGCCGGCACCACCGAGAGGTCATCCTCGACAAGCTCGTCGCAGTATCCGCGGGATGTGGAAGTGACCGAGGCCTCGGGACCTCAATCCACCTGTGCGAAGCCGACGACGTAGTTCTTGCCGTAGTGCTTCATGCATTTCGGACAGGTCGTGTAGAAGAAGTAGACCATGCTCGCGGTCTTCTTCTTGGCCGCCACGTGCTCCTGTATCTGCTTCACCCAGGTGGGCGCGTCATTGAACGGACCCTCAAAAACTTTGGTGAGGTAGGTGCCCGACAACCGCACCATCTCGGCACCCGGGACCTCTTTGTCGACGGCAAAGAAATGCTCCCCTCACCATGGTGACGGGTCGTGCGACAGGAGTAGAAAATCGCCGGGAAACGCACCGGCGTCTTTGATCATCTTCATGGTCTTCGTCATCATGCCGCCCATGTTGAGCGGGATGTGCATGAAGCCCACGGTCTTGCCTTTGACAAAGAGTTTGTCTTTGAACGTCACCTCCTGATTGTCCCATGGCTCGGGGACGAACCGTGGGCAACATCCTGTTGGATTGTCGCTCATGTCGTACTTGGGCAGCTCGTTGGTTGTCATGGTGGATTCCCCTTTTGTTTTCTGCTGGGCGTCATAGCGCAGAAGGAGCGGACGGGCTATCGGCCGCGCTCAGCCGGCGAGCACGGGGACCAAAAAAAGCCTCCATGCCTGAGACCCGATACTGCGGGCCAGCTTCCTCAAGAGCCTGCTCCCCTGGGGATCGTCATCGATAACTCGTTGAGCAATATTACTCAACCACTGAGTAATTTGACGTGTTCTCTGTATTTGTTTGGATTCAGGAATGTTTTTCTCCCGTCCCATCGTCGCAGAGATCCTCGAGTCCCTTCGCCGCGAGCCACCGCTTCTCCAGGTCATGGTCGGTCCGCGCCAGGTCGGCAAGACGACCGCTGCACAGCAGATCGTCGAGGAGCTCAAATGGCCGGCGCATTCCGTCACTGCCGATTCCCCCACGCCATACCCACCTGAGTGGATCGAAGTCCAGTGGCAGATGGCAGAGCGGCTCCCGGGCAGCGGCCCCGTGCTCTTGGTGCTTGACGAAGTCCAGAAAGTTCCGGGTTGGGCCGAGGTCACCAAGAAGCTGTGGGACAACGAGCACAAAACTGGCGGTCGCATCCGGCCTCTCCTGCTCGGATCTTCAGCGTTGCTCGCCCAGAAGGGCCTGACCGAGAGCCTCGCCGGCCGGTTCTTCCTGCACCGCATGATGCACTGGTCATGGCCGGAGATGCAGCACGCCTTTGAGTGGAACCTCGACCGGTGGCTGTACTTCGGCGGATACCCCGGTGCCGCACCGTTCGCGACCAACGTCGATCAGTGGAAACGCTACGTCACCGACAGTCTCATCGAGACGGTGATCGCCCGCGACGTCCTGCAACTCCAAACCGTAAACAAGCCCGCGCTGCTCAGACACCTCTTCGGCCTCGCCACGGGGTATCCGGCGCAGATCCTTTCGTACAACAAAATGCTGGGCCAGCTGCACGACGCCGGCAACACCACAACGCTCGCTCATTATCTCAACCTACTCGAGACCGCGTTCCTCGTCGCCGGGCCTCCGCTCTTCACGGCCGGTGAGGTCCGTCGCCGGGCAAGTAGCCCCAAGCTCATCCTGTGGAACAACGCCCTCATCAATGCCGTGGCACTACATTCGTTCGACCAGATCCGCCGAGATCCTTCAACATGGGGGCGACTCGTCGAGAACGCAGTCGGCGCACACCTACTCAACCACCTGCACGGCCCGCCGTGGCGAGTGAGCTACTGGCGTGACGGCAATCTCGAGGTCGACTTCGTCGTGAGTCACGGCAACAACACGTGGGCGCTCGAGGTGAAGAGTGGCAAAACCGCGAGGCGGAGCGGTCTGGCTGCATTCCGGAAGCGGTATCCGGAGGCTAAGGTGTGGCTCGTGGGCGCGGATGGTATCCCGCTCGAGGAGTTCTTTTCAAAGCCGCCACAAGACTGGCTGACGTAAATGTGATCGATGCCATGGTCGGTAGAAATTGCAGGTGCGACTTACGATTCCTACCCGATTGAGCCTGCAACTACGCAATCAGCTCGTAGTCTCTACAATGGCAGAGCTTCGGCTCGTTCTTGTCGAGATTCCAAAGGTGAAACGAATTGCCCTGGCAATTGCGCCACTCGCCACAATCCTTGCACCGACCAACACGCATCCAAGCGCGGTCGCGGAACACCTGGTACTTGTGTTCCCAAACGTCCATGAAGGAGTCCTGGTGGATATTGCCCTGGCGAAACCTGCGGTCGATGTTTGGGCACGCCAAGATATCACCGTTGACCATCACCCCTGCTACGC
This sequence comes from Deltaproteobacteria bacterium RIFOXYA12_FULL_58_15, assembly GCA_001798605.1. Lineage (GTDB taxonomy): Bacteria > Myxococcota > XYA12-FULL-58-9 > XYA12-FULL-58-9 > XYA12-FULL-58-9 > XYA12-FULL-58-9. The sequence goes on from MGST01000335.1 coordinate 11,412, forward strand.
TGATACCTGCTCGACAGAAGAAGTACTGGTCGCGCACGTCCAGCTCGTGGTGCTTGCCGAGATAGCCGGATTCGGAAAGCCTCACGGCGATGTCGCTGCGCTCTCTTAGTCGCCGAATCGTCGTCAGCAGGTGGTTGTACTCACTGGGCGAAAGGAAGAGATCACTGAACTCGGTTGCGCGACCTATAGGCGATATCGTGAAAATACGCCACTCTTTGAGGCCAAGCGCCACGAGCTTGTCTGCAATTGCCTCGAGTTGGTTGAGATTGCGCCTGTTGGCACAGGTGATCACGTCGATGGCCTGAAGAAAGTTCTCATCGATCAAGAGAGAAATCGCGTTGACCGCCTTGTTGTAGGAACCTTGGCGGCCGCGCAGCCAGTCGTGCGTGTCGGCCAAACCGTCGAGGCTGACCGTCGCCGAGCACATGCCCGACTCCTTGGCCTGACGCACCCGCTTCTGGTTCCACGCATACCCGTTGGTCACCATGCCCCATGGAAACTCAAGCCCGGTGATTTGCCGTCCCAGTTGAAACACATTGGGGTAACAGAGCGGCTCACCACCGGACAGTACGACGGATATCTTGTGGGAATCGTTCTTGCTCTTGATATCGCCCAATACACCCAAGACCTTCTCGGCAGGAAGATTGGGCACGCCAGAGTCTTTGATGCAATCGCTTCCACAGTGCAGGCAGGTGAGATTGCACTCGTTCGTCAGCTCAAAGAAGAGGTAGGTTAGCTCGTGGAGTTTTCGGGCATGCTGCTGATACAGCGGCACCAAGGACCGCTTGATGTTTGAGGTGAGGCTCATGGGAGCGATCTCGGGAAGGGCTACACTTCGTCAAGCTGGACTTCGATATCACTCTGCTCGAAGGTCCCCTCATCCCAGTCGCCATCGCCTTCTGCCGTCTTGGTCGGATTGATGGCGACGTTCTTGTCCTGGAACTCCCCGCCATTGTCGGCGCCGTCGATATCCTTGACCTCAAGCTGGCATTGGTCGTTGCATGGAAAGGTCTGGACGTCCAGGCTGAAGTTGCCACTCGCGTCTGTGATGACCGTCTCGCCTCCCAAACCGATCTGAATTCCTTGGACGGGTTGGCTGCCAACGGCGGCGACCACTTGCCCATCAATCTTGTAGCGGGCTTGGGGCATGCCGTATTCAACTGCGTCTTCGCCACACGCCGCCGCGCCCAACACTGCACCGACAACGACACAAATTATCTTGCTGAATAATCTCGTCATCTCAAAGCCTCCTGGGCTGTTGGTCAGCTCGCGCGCTTCATGCACACGGTGGCTTCGTCGAAAAGCTTTTGCACTGTGTATGCCAAGAGCGTTCACCTGGCAATGTACCCTTAAGACCACAGGTTGGGCAGCTCATCGGCGCTCGCGGCCAATCGTGCCTGACAATCGTGTCAGCACTGTCCGGGCTTGTCTCGTTACGTTGACACTAGGTGGCAACTGCCTTCCGTTAACGGCGTCGAATCTCCAGCGCCATCTCGACGACAGTCGGCCGGAAACCCATCCGGTGGAATAACCGTTGGGCATCCTTGTTCTTCGTCGCAGCCAGCAGGATCACTCTGGGCACGCCTTTCTTCTCGAAGGCGGCAAGTAGAGCCTGGCCGAGTATCCTACCGACGCCTTGACCTCTGACCCTTGGAGACACGATGAGGTCAACAGCGACCCCGCATTCGTCGCGAAGGGCATTCCAATCCCGTGGCTCGACGCGGCCATAAGCGTAGCCGACGATACGTCCCGCTCGCTCGGCCGTCAGCACGACGGCCTTCCTGCTCTTGAGCTCCCGACCCAGCCACCAGGCATAGCCCTCGTGCATCTTGGGCACCACGAAGAAACGCTTGGGATCCCAACGGTGATGGGCACGCGCCAGGCTTGCACCGAGACGCCCCAGGGTCGGGAGATCGACGATGCGGGCTCGACGAACGGTGACGTTGGACATTTTGGGCATGATGGCCATCTACCATGAATCAGTGCCGGATTGATGTTCGGCGGCTCACTGTATCCGCCGTGCACTGGTGCAACAAATTGAAGTCGCGCTGAGCTCTTGCGAGAGACTACCGACCTCATCCGCGCAGAGTGATAGCGACGGACCGATACGATTGATCCTGGTGCGGCTCGTGGGGGTTGTCGGCATCGCCGACAAACGCAATGCTCACTTGGAGCCCAGTGCTCTTGCCCGTGCCTGGATCCAGCGTCACCTCACAGACTTCCTTGGCCTCACTTTCGAAGATCCGATGGAGGAAGGCCTTGAAGATGGATCGGTGCCCCCGAGAGACCAAGTGCCCGAGGCGCCCCCCGACCAGTCGGGAGCGCTCCCCCCCCAAGATTCGTGCCGCGACGAAATTCGTCTTTTGAATGGTTCCTGCGCTGTCGAGTGTCAGGTAGCCCATCGGGGCGAAGTCGTAGAGCTCGTTGTAGCGTTCCAACTCCGCTTCCAAGTTCGCCTGTGCCCTCTGGAGTTCCTCTTTCTGCATCGCCAACTCGACCTGGTGAACATTCAACTCATGGGCGATCCGGCTTGCCGCCGCGCCGCTGCGTGCTGCAATCTTCTTGATCTTGAGCGTCTTGAGACGCTTTTCGGCACGCCGATGAAGATCGGCGGCGTCCGATGAATGGCTCTTCTTGCGTTTCATGTCACAGTTCCCTTCGTCTGTGTCTTATCAGTGACCGTTGCGGCCTCGAGCCGCCTTTCAAGAACCACTGTCACCCATGCTTGTCTAGGTTGCTCGTGGTTCCCTCTGACAATTGCCTTTCCGTCTTGTCCCCCGGCCTGATGTCGTCAATGTCAGTGCTGGTCCCGTACCATTTCACGATCTGCCCCTGTGTATCACGAATCGGCGCGGCACGAGCCTTGAACCAACGGCAAGCGCCGCTTGCGCTCCGGATACGAAAGTCGCTGTCAAAGGTGGCGCCAGACTTGACGGCCGCCTTCCACTCGGTCCGGACCCGTTCCCTATCGTCGGGAGAGACTTGCTCAAGCCATCCGTTGCCAAGTTGATCTGGCTCGGGGAGGCCGGTGTATTCGAGCCACTGGCGGCTGAGATAGTCGAAGGTGCCATCGACCCGACTGCTCCAGACCAGCTGGGGCAGGGAATCAGCCAGTTTCCTGAGGTCGCCCTCTTCCTTCCGCAGCGCTGCCTCGAGCGCCTTGGAGACGCTCGCGTCGACGAAGGTGATCACCAAGCCGGTAATCACGTTCGCCTGAGTGCGGTAGGGCATAATGCGGACCGAGAACCAGCGCTCGTGACTTGCGGCGACCATCTTCTCCTTGAAGATCAACGTTCGCAGCACCTCCCGCGTATCATCGGCAAACTCAGGATAGTCGAGAGTCGTCACGATATCGGTCAAGGGAGGTCCTGCGTCACCAGAGATGAGATTGATGACCTTGGTGACCTGTGGGGTGAAGCGCCTCACGCGCAACTCGCTGTCCAAGAAGAGCGTTGCGATCTCGGTGCTGTTCAGGAGGTTCTTCATGTCGTCGTTGGTCTCAGTCTGCTCATCCACTTTGGCCTGGAGCTCGCGGTTGACTGTCTGCAGCTCCTCATTCATCGACTGCAGCTCCTCCTTGGAACTGGTCAGCTCCTCGTTGGCGCTTTGCAGCTCCTCGTTGGCACTCTGCAGCTCTTCGTTGGCGGACATGAGCTCCTCTTGCGAGGTCTGCACCTTGTTTTGAGATGACAGCAGCTCCTCGCGCGCCTGCTGCAACTCCATCGTCATCTCCGCGAGCCGAGTGTCGTTGGTGGGACTCCGGCCAGCTTTCTGCCTCCGGGCCGGTGCCGAGGGCTTCGGCACGTCCGCGAAGACGATCATCATCGTTCCCTCGAGCTCCCTCGGCTCAGTGAGTTTTTGAACGGTGAGGTCGATAGTCTGGGTGCCGCCGTTGGTGCCCACCTCCAGCCCCCGCACGATGGCGGGACGCTCACTCTTCAACGCTGTTGAGAAGGCTCCGGAGAGCTCGTAGCGGAGTCCCTCGCGCGCCATCGCGAAGACGTTCACGTTGGTCTTGCCAGCGGCGGGTTCCAAGTACTTCCCCGTCCGTCCGCTGATGTAGACGATGTCTCCTTTGTCATTGGTCAACACCACTGGAGGAGAGAGGCGCTGTGCGATCGTTCGTTCGGCCAGAACTTGCAGGTTGGCCGGAGGGGCCCAGCGTGTCGCGGGCACCCCGCCCGCGGCCACCGTCGCCCTTGGCGTGAAGGAGGAAGGGAAAGCGATGGGCACCTCGGCGGCGCCTGTCTCGCTTCGCCGATAGAGACGCGCCTTGCCATCGACCTGGCTGAAGAGGTGGGAAAACGCGCCGATGGTCTCGGCGCTACCCAGGAACAAGATGCCGGAGGGATTCAGGCAGTAGTGAAACAGAGGGATGAGCTTCTTCTGTAGCTCCAAGGACAGGTAGATGAGCAGATTTCGACACGACACGATGTCGAGCTTCGTGAACGGCGGAGCCATGATGACATTCTGCGAAGCGAACACGACCATTTCTCGGATCTCTTTGGCGACGCGATATCCGCGCTCCTCGTGCACGAAGAATCGGCTGAGTCGTTCAGGCGATACATCGGCGGCAATGTTGGCAGGGAAGAAACCCGACCGTGCCTTCTCGATAGCCTCTTCATCGAGATCGGTGGCGAAGATCTGAAGTGTGAGGTTATTGACTGGCTCAAGGTGCTCCTTCACCTCCTTGAAGACCATGGCTAGGGAGTAGGCTTCCTCGCCCGTCGAGCAGCCGGGCACCCACGCGCGCAGCGTTCCACCCATCGGGTGTGCCGACGCGAGCGCGGGCATGACTTCGCTTGTGAACATTTCCCAAGCCGGTGGATCACGGAAGAAGCTGGTGACGCCGATCAGGAGCTCCCTAAAGAGCAGCTTGGCCTCTCCTGAGTTCTCACGCAGGAAGCGGACGTAGCTCGAGAGCTTGCCAATCTGATGCAGTCCCATTCGCCGCTCGACCCGGCGGTAGATGGTGCTTTGCTTGTAGAGCGAGAAGTCGTGGCCGGTCTCCGCCCTGAGCAGCACGGAGATCTTCTCCAACTCACTCTCCGTCTTCTTCTCCAGTGGCGTGTCGGCTCGCTCGATGAACCGAGCGTGCTGGCGGTAGGTCATAATCTTGCCCGGCAGCTCCTCGACGGGAGCGACCACGTCGGCAAGCCCGGCGTCGATGGCACTTCTAGGCATGCTGTCGAACTTGGCCGACGTCGGCTCCTGCACGAAGGTTACCCCTCCATTCTCCTTGATGGCCCGCAGCCCAAGCGTGCCGTCGCTTCCCATCCCCGAAAGCACGACGCCGACGCTGCGCTCCTGGATGTCGTCGGCGAGCGAACGGAAGAAGAAGTCGATCGGTAGATTCAACCCCGGGGGCCGGGGAAGCAGGTGTAAGACACCGTGAAGGATCGACATGTCTTTGTTGGGTGGGATCACGTAGACATGGTTGCGCTCTACCTTCGACCTGTCCTTGACCTGAACGACCGGAATGGCGGTGACGCGCTGGAGCAATTCGGGCATCAAGCCCTTATGGTTTGGGTCCAAGTGCTGAATGACGACGAAGGCCATGCCACTGGTCGCGGGAACGTGTTTGAAAAACTGTTCCAGCGCTTCCAACCCACCGGCCGAGGCACCGATGGCTACGAGGGGGAACACGTCGCGTACGGTCTCACCTGGTTTGGCCGCCGGACCGGCAGCAGCCTCGGATCTTCGCTGCCGCGTCGTCTTGGGGCGCGTGTCTTTGGATTGCGCATGAGCGCTCTTCGAGTGCGACGTTGTGTCCACCGTCTTCTTGGCGCGCTTGCGCTCGGTCGAACGCTTGGAACTTCGGCCCTTCATGTGACACCTCGTACCGAACGAGCGGCTGACACGATACGTCCTTCCGGCCCTACGTGAAGCTCTTTCGCGCCACCTCGCAGATGGCGACCACCGCGGGGTGTTTGACCTTCCGCTCGAGTGAAATCGCATAGCTCCGCTGGCGGAGCTTATCAGAGCGACCAACGATCTGCACGTGATAGATACTGAACTGCTGAACTGCTGAACTCCTGAGCCCGACAAACAGGTACCAACATGCGACGAGCTTCGCACGTTGCATGCGTTGACCGGAGACACCAGGGATCAAATGGGGAAACGCGTCAACGAAGCATGCCCCACGAAAGAAGTACATCTCAACGGTGAGGGCAACCAGGCCAACAACATGGTCGGCGCTTTCCTTTGAGAAGATCTTCGCATGCTCGCTCTATATGGTGTTTTCGGGTTTCCGGTTTCTTGACAGAAACAATCCAACAAATCCATTCATTGCGAGCAAGTGGCGTAAGGCTATTCCACAACGCGCGTACTTTTGGAGCAGCAGTGAGGGCTTTGTGTAGGTCAGCAGGGACTTCATGCACTGCACCCGTGGCTATTTCGCGCAGAAGATCCACGAAAACTGTCATCTGTTTGGCGCCTCCCGCAGTCTTTGTTCTTGCTCTCGCAGCCCCAACGTGAGCTCTTTGCCAAAGTCTTCGGCCTCAAATACCGGGCGGATCTCGATCTCCGACTCCTCACCCGGCATGGGTTCTGGACAGCGATGCACCCACTCGATGGCCTCCTCCATCGAGCTAACTTGCCAAAGCCAGTAACCAGCGACGATTTCCTGCGTCTCGGCAAACGGGCCATCACTTACGCTTTTCCTCCCGCCCGAGAATCGCACGCGCTTGCCCGTGCGGCTCGGATGGAGGCCATCCCCAGCAAGTAAGACGCCAGCCTTCACCAAGTCCTCGTTGAACTTGCCCATCTCGGTGAGCAGCCTTTCGCTGGGCATGACACCGGCTTCGGAATTCTTAGTCGCTTTGACCATCACCATGACACGCATGTGAATTTCCTCCCCTTAGTAGGCTTGTCGAAGTGCAACAATGTCACGTCTCTCCACCTGAGGCATGACCTCGAACGCCCCCTGTTGTCGTCTCCTGTTCCTCGCTTTGCGCTCGAATCAAAATGCTTACGATCCATGTTTGCGCAAGACGTGGCGCGGGCTTTCATGATAGGTAGCGCGGCCATGCACACCCGACCCTTCGTGTTGACTATTGCTTTGGCGTTATCGACGCTAACTTGCACGCGTTCGTCCCCAACTCCTGTCGCAGGGCCGGCCGGCAAGAGGTGTCGTCCGCCACGCTGTGTCTCGCGGACTCGGCTGGGTGCTTGACTCTGACGAACCTTCCCGTGGACACCACAGCGGCTGATACCCTCATCAAGTACGCGGGCAAGCTCGGAGCCGACGCCTTCGCCGGCCGACGAGTCGAGTTCGACTACCCGGCGAGCAAGGTTCGCATCTCGGGGCTTGAATAGGGTCGGCCCGAAGCCTTTTCTTCTCGTAGGCGTGCGTCTACGAATGCGTGGATTCAGTTGGCCAATGGGACCAGCGCTATCGCAATCCTTCAAACACCTGTGCACCATCCACGGCAACCCAACCGGTTGGCGGCTTGGCTCCTTCTGCAAACCACACACTGGGGATGATCTCTCGGCCTTCGGCAAAGGGGAACCGCGATACCTTATCCAGCACATCTTTCGTCAAACCCGGCCAGTCGCGCGCGCCAACGCGAAGCTTCGCTTCGCCAATCAAGAGAGCTTTGCGGTCGACTGATTCGGCGACGATATCGATCTCGAGCGCGCGTTTGTCGACACCGGTGCCCCACCAAGGCGCAGCTGGTCGCCAGCGACGGCCGGCGACCTCGAAAGCCGAGACACTGCGGCGCGCCAGCTCTTCCCAGACATGACCGAGGAAAGTCGGCAACTCCTTTTCGATCTCGGCCGCGACGAGATCGATCTGACGTGCAGCCAATAGCGACCTATTCGGCGGGACAAAGCGGAACCAAAAAGCCAAGAACGGATCGCCGATCACGTAACGCGACCGCTTGTTGTCACGCTCACCTGTGCCGAACGGCACATCCCGGCGCACCAAACCCATGTCGACGAGACGCCGCAACGGACCCGAAAGAGCCGTGGATGGTTTCTGGAGTCTGCCGGCAATCTCCGAAAGACGGTGGCAACCCGCACCGATCAGGCTCAACACGGAGGAGGCTTGGACGATTTCCTGCATCTCGTCCAGCAACAACCGTGTCGGCTCTTCAAAGAGCACACCCAACGGGTCGAGAACAAGCTCGCGTACCGCTTCGCGCACAGAGTCGAACTCCACCGCAAGCTCCCAATAGCGCGGCACACCACCCCAGACAGCATGCGCCTCAATGAGTTCGCGAGTCCGATGGCGAGGAAAAGCTGTATGGAGCCACCCCGGCAAGAGGGGCTCTATCTTGAGGATCTCCCGCGCCCGTCCATACAGCGGCGCGGAGGCATCAAGCACCAAGCCGTGCATCATCCGTTGCGAGGAGCCACACAGGATGAGATGCGATCTCCATCGCTTTGGGTCGTCGATGAGTTTTTGGAGAAGGCTCGAAAGCTCGGGCCCCGACGCCGCCAGGTAGGGGAACTCGTCCAGCGCGAGAACAGCGCGTCGCGGTGCCTCGTTGCCCCACCGCACGAGAAGCGACTCCCAGCTCGGGTAGTCGACGCTCGCAAAACCGGGAATCACGCGGTCCATGGCAGCAGCCAAGCTCTGCCGCTGCAACGTCCCTTCGCGCTCGTCACCGACGAAGTAAACCCCGAGGCGCTCCCCGAGCGCCTCGAGCACCAACCGCGACTTGCCGCAACGACGACGGCCATAGATGACAACGAGAGCAGGATCGCGCGCTCCCAAAGCACGGTCGAGTCTCTTGAGCTCCTCTTCACGGTCCATCCACGGCAACGGCATGGTTCCTCCAAATCCACTATTATGTCACATACATATAATATTGCTTCGCCATAATACCACAGAGCCAGCGGCACCGCCCGGAAACTGGCGACAGCCTTGTGCTCGTCACGGGCCGCTGCGCCGGTTCTCCCAGCCAACGCGCGCTTCTGCTGCACGTCGGCAAATGCGAAGAGCACCGCTCAAAATTCCTCATATTCGTCCGATGCGATCGCGCCCATGCTGCGATTGAGTGAGGGTAATCCAATGAAAGTTGCAATGTATGCCGTCGTCTTGTTGGCGGGATCCGGGTCGTTGGCACGTGCCGCAGAGCCAACGTTGCCCAGCCTGGAGTGGCAGGCGAACGCAGAGAATGTCGCAGGACGAGTTGGCGAAATTGTAGGGTTTGGAAGGGCATATGGCGATGATGATGGCAAGCTGGCTGATGCTGTCGGAAACCTGAGAGAGGGGTTGGCGGCCAAGAGGTCAGCACCAGCGTGGACGAAAAAGACCTCGTGGGTTGAGGGCACGGGAACGAAACGAGTCTATTTTGGTGTCGGCGTCTTTGGCGGTACGACGAGCAATCGACACCTTGCGTTCACCGTGGCCGAGAACCGTGCTCGGGTAGAAATCGCCAAGCTGCAGAACGTGACAATTGTGCGCAAATCGGAAGCCAGTGGTTGGAGAAGCGTTTCGACCACGGCCACTGCGACGTTGACGAACGTAGTCATTGTTGATTGGTACGCACATGGAGCAACGATCTATGCGCTGGCGGCGAGCGCCAATTACGGCGAACTCGAGCCCGATGCCCCTTGGATCCCCTGAGATCCCACGATGATCGAGGGCAATTTCTGCGTACCGGGGCGTTACTGCAACATGTCGGATTTTGCGACGCGACGCGCTTGAACTTCCTATTAGTCGACTCCACCGACAGCGTGTAGATCACCGCTTGTACGTGACCCACGAAATGGTTCTTCGACGACAGCGAAAGGAAATCAACATGACGATGCAGTTTCAATCAGTTGCCGCGATGCGCCTAGGCAGTCGAACAATTGTCGGACTGGCGCTGGTTGGCGCCTTGATAGCTCTGCCCACGAGCGCGACTGCCGGAGAGATCGGTGGCTCCGAGCGTTTCGGGATCGGCCTCGTGGTCGGGTATCCAGACGTCGGCTTGAGTATCAACTATTTCTTCACGAGCTCGGTCTCTCTGCAAATTGACCCGACGTTTTATTTGGGCGATCACGACGACGCCATCGGCGGCCGGGTGGATCTCTTGTTTTGGATGCAAAAGCTGGCCGCATGGGAGGTCGCAGAGTTGCTCTGGTTTTGGGGCCCGGGGGCCAATTTGGGTCTTGGTCTTGGAAACCACAGAAGATACGCGTTCGGCATTGAGTTCCCCGTTGGCATCGGGCTGCGATTTTACCGCGCGCCCATTGATGTCAACCTCGAAGCGGTCCCTAGGCTGTACCTTGTCGAGGACACCGTTCTTAGGATCGGCGGTGCCCTGAACGCCCGTTACTACTTCTAACGCTGGCCTCTAAGATCCGCGCTCACGACGTTAGGTCCAGGTCGCTTTCGGATCTGAAAGGCACGTCATGCAAGACAGGCGCAACGAGGTGAGTCGGGACGGATCCGACCGAGCCTTCAGTGTCGAGTTCTTGGATCCAGGGGCGGGGGTCGTCGAGGTGCGCCTTGGGGGCAAGCTCGCGTTCGCCGACGCAGCGTCCCTTTGGACCGACCTTTGCACGCACCTCACTCCCGCCATTTCCGGGGACGTCCGCTTCGACCTCTCCGCCATTGAATCCATCGACGGTGGGGCGATGGCGCTGCTCGTCCAGGTGAAATGGAATCTCCAGACCGCCGGGGTGCGGTGCGAGTTCGTCGGCGGAGCTGGCACGGTCCAGACGATTCTCGACCTCTACGAGGGGGAGGCCGCGCCCACCCCCCGCCCACCGCACGTGCCGGTTGGCGTTTTCGCGATGATCGGCAACCAGGCTGCCGCAGGTCTGCGGGAGATCCAGCTCGGCCTTGCCTTCATTGGCAGCATGGTCCTGGCTTTTGCCGGCGTGCTGCGACGACCGCACTCGGGCAACTGGCACAGCGTAGCACCGATCATGAACCGCACCGGCGCCGACGCGGTCCCGATCGTGCTGCTCATCAACTTCCTCGTCGGCTTCGCCATGGCCTTCCAGGCCGCGGTCCAGCTCAAACAGTTCGGGGCCAACATCTACGTGGCCGACCTCGTCGGCCTCTCGATTACCCGCGAGTTGGGCCCACTGATGACGGCCATCATCGTCTGTGGTCGCTCGGGTGCGGCGTTCGCTGCCGAGCTCGGCACCATGAAGGTGTCGGAGGAGATCGACGCCCTCCGAACTTTGGGCTTCGGCCCATTGCGGTTTTTGGTCTTCCCCCGGATGTTGGCACTCATTTTCGTCATGCCAGTGCTCACTCTCCTCGCCGACCTAGCCGGCGTCACCGGGGGAGTGCTGGTGGGGACCATCAACCTCGATCTGACCCTCACCGGCTACATCCAACAGACCCAGCGCGCTGTCGCCGCCTGGGACGTCTTCCAAGGCGTGGTCAAAAGCGGCGTCTTCGGTTTCGCCATCGCACTTATATCCTGTCATCAGGGATTATCGGCCGCGGGCGGCGCGGAGGGCGTGGGGCATCGTACCACCGCCGCTGTGGTCACCTCCCTTCTGACCATCATCATCATCGACGCCGGGTTCACCTTGCTCTTTTTCGAGCTGCACCTATGACCGCGTTAATCACCGTCACGGACTTGACCATGGGTTGGAGCGACCACGACCTCCTCGAACGCCAGTCCTTCGAGGTCAACCGCGGCGAGGTGTTCGCAATCCTCGGTAGGAGCGGTTGTGGCAAGTCGACGTTGCTTCGTTACCTAACTGGCCTCGACGAGGCGAAAAGTGGAACCGTCACCATTGACGGCATTGGACCGCCAAGCCTCGAGGCCGGTCGGCCGGCTTTCGGCGTCATGTTTCAATCTGGTGCGCTTTTCGGCTCGATGACGGTCGGGGAGAACCTGGCTCTGGCACTCGCCGAATGGACCGACCTCCCTCCCAAGGCGGTGGCTGCGATTGTGCGCGCCAAACTCCGACTGGTTGGTCTGCAGGGCAGCGAGTACAAACATCCGTCCGAGCTCTCGGGTGGCATGAGGAAGCGCGCCGCCATCGCGCGGGCCCTGACGCTCGAGCCGAGTCTGATCTTCCTCGATGAGCCGTCCGCGGGTCTCGACCCGGTAAGTGCGGCCGAGCTCGACCAGCTGATCCTGACGCTCAACAACGCTCTCGGCCTTACGGTGGTGCTCGCGACGCACGACCTGGACAGCATCTTCATGATTGCCACCCGCTGCATTCTCCTCGACCGGGAGACCAAGAGCATCATCGCACGTGGCGACCCCCGCTCGCTCCGCGACGGCAGCGTCGTTCCAGCGGTGCACCAGTTCTTCAGTCGAACCACAAAGGACGCGAAATGACCACCGCAACCAATCACTGGAAGCTTGGACTCTTCATCGTCGCTGGCGCGGTGTTGACCTTTGCCACGGCCGGTTGGTTCGGCCACAGGAGCCTGAACCCAGACGTCGGGCGCTACGTCTCCTACTTTGACGAGTCCGTCCAGGGTCTCGAGGTTGGCTCGCCGATCAAATTCCGTGGGGTCACGATCGGCGCAGTCGGGATGATCGACGTCGCGCCGGATCATCGCCACGTCGAGGTCGCGAGCGACCTCAATATCGCCGCCCTCAGTCGTCTCGGCCTTGACGTGGCCGCAGGCCCGTCCACACCCGGGATCGCCAAAAAGCTGGAGCAGGCGATCGACCTGCGAGCGCAGTTAGCAGCCGCGGGCGTCACCGGGGTCAAGTTCCTGCAGCTCGACTTCTTCACCGTGGCGGACAACCCGCGACCAGAGCTGCCGTTCCCCGTGCCGCATAACTACATTCCGGCGACCTCTTCGACGATGAAGGATCTCGAAATTTCGCTGACGGGCGCGATGAACGACTTGCCGAAAATCACCGCTCAGTTGACGACAGTCCTCGATGGCATCGACCGGCTCCTCAGCGAGCTCAACGACGGCAAGCTGACCACACAGCTACTGGCGGTGCTCGCCGGCACTCGCAACCTATTGGCAGCAGCAAACAGCAAGCTCGCCGAGGTGGAACCCGCCAAGATCTCCGCGCAATTAGAGGAGACTCTGAGTCGAATCAATCTGATCCTCGCACGCGTCGATGGCGACAAGGGATTGCTCAAGAGCGTCGAGCGTGCGTCGAACGCGTTTGGCGATACGGCACGCACTGCCGATGGACTCGGCAGTCAGTTCGAGACCAGCATGCGCTCGGTAGACCAGGCCGCCCAGTCGATCCGCAAGCTGGCCGACGCTCTCGAACAGGAGCCGGACATGCTGGTCAAGGGCCGCAACCCCCAAACACCGCAATGAGCACGTTTCAACATTGGGCACTCTGGATCGGAGAAACCACGATGAGTACGTTTCACCCATGGGCACTGTGCATCGGAGAAACAGCGTTGATGACAGTCGGCAAACGGATGCTGCGGGTCGCTGCGTTAACGCTGGCAATGACGGGCTGCGCCCTGTTCGCGAAAAGTGCGCCTATTGCGCCGCGCTACTTCAGCCCCGAGCGGCATGGCGAGGTTTTGCCGCCCGTGTTCCCGGGTCCCAACCCACCCTTGGAGCTGAGACTGGGTCGGGTGAGCAGCGCGGCGAACCTCGAGGAGATGCTCATTTTCCGGGATTCACCGCGCGAAGTCGGCTATTACCGTTTACGCCGCTGGACAGAAGCGCCCGAAACTTATCTCCGGCGGCGGCTCGCACGCGTGCTCTTCGAGTCCCGCGGGATCCGTGAAACCGTCGGTGGCGGCGGACCGACGCTCGACGTGCAACTCACTGCGTTCGAGGAGGTCCGTGTTCCACGCCCAGTGGCGCGGGTGCAGGTGATCATGAGGTTGCACGACGAGCGCCTCGTCAGCTGGGAAGAGACTGTCACGGTGGAGCAACAGATCGTCGCCAACAATGGCGATGAGGCCAATGACGTCGTCGAGGCCATTGGCCTGGCGCTCGAGAAGACGGTCGACCTGATCGCTGACCGCGTGATGCTCGAACTCGCGAATCCGCCGCCAACGCCAGCAATTCTGGGATTGCAGCCGAGTTCGCAGTCCATTTCCCGCCGCCGCGTGGATGTCGTGTTGTGAGATTTCCGCTCACCGGTCGCAAGCTCTTGCGATTCGGCGCGTTGTTGGTCGCCGTGACGGTCACCGTGTCCGTGATCGCTGGCTTGGTGCTCAGTCATTATCTGTCCGATGGCAAACGCTTGGCGCGATGGCTCGAGGCGAAGCTTGGCGCAGCGTTGGTCGGTGGCTTCACTGTCACCGATGCCCGCTACGGGTTTCCAAACGGGCTCGTGATCCGCGGTTTCGTGGCGCGGACTCCGAGCGGCAGCGAGGTTCTGCGCGTCGATTCGGTTTCTGGAAACGTCATACTCATGCGACTTCTCGGCGGAACGATTGGCATCGACGACATCCGAGTCGACGGGGTGCGCTTGGTGCTCGCGAACGACGATGGGAACGACGCCAAGATGGGGTTGGTCAGCGCCTTTTCACCGCGGCCGTCGCCCGACAGTGATCCATCCGAGAGTGGCTGGGTCGTCGATGCTGCGATCGATTATGTCCACGACGCCAACATAACCCTGGCCGTGTCAGGGCAGAACGTGCAGCTTGCCAACCTGTCTTTGGGTTCCAGCCGCGTTCGCGTGGATGGAAGCGCGGTAGATGTCGAGACCGCCGGCATTACCGTGCGCGTTCAGGCCGTGTTCGTCGACCGCTCGCTCGCCGCGCAGGTAGAGATCGGATCATTGTCGCTTGCGTTCGACGAGGAAACCACGAAGGTTGCGGCTCGGGACATTGCGATCGAGTCCGAAGGCTCCCGGGTCGCTGGTGGATTCGAGCTGCATACCACAGGCGTGTGGGCCGGCACTCGGCTACAAGGTGACGTCACCACTATAATACGTGATGACCACTCGCTGGTCGTTTGGCTGATGGCATCACACTGGCGCGGACCGCCGGTGGCGGGGGAGCTGCGCGCCAGGGTCGCCGGCAACTTTGTCGGTGCCACCACAAGCCTCCAGGCGGAGCTCGACGTCGAGCCAGATCGCTTGCGCTTCGCCAATATGCCGGTCGGCGTTTGCCGGCTGCAACTTCGAGGCCAGGGCAGCTCGCTGACGCTCACGACATCACGGGTCGAGCTCGGTGACGGCGTCTTGACTGCGTCGGGAGTGCTCGGGCTCGCCGGCGATCGGATCAGTCACGACTTCGAGGTCACGCTTGAACGATTGCCGTTACGCCGGCTCCTTGGGGACGCTCCGGCGACGGTGCCGGAGTTGGCATCCGGGCAGCTGTCAGCCACCGGCGTCGATCTCCGGGAGCTAAACACCCGGGTAACGGCGGAGCTAACCTTTCCCGGGTACACGCTGGTTGCTTCCTCACAACCGCAGACGCCGCGGTTGTCGTTGTCCGGCGACGTGTTGGGAAGTCGCATACTGGAGGCGACCGTTGGTTGGCGAGAAGGCCCTTTGGAGGTGAATGTCCGCGGCAGTATCGACCTCGGCCCCGGTGGACTGTGTGCCCTCGACGTCGACGCCGTGCATGGCAACCCGGGGCTGGTTCTGCGTCAACTCGCCTCGGAGGTTTCCGCCAACGAGGCACGCTTTCGCGGGCGCGCCGAGGGCGAGTGGGAGAACCCTGATGTTGTCGGCACCGCATCGGTTCGGGGTTTACGGGCGTTGGCCATTGGCCCCATGGATTTGGTGCTGCCCGTGACATTGACGGATCGTCTGCTGAGCATCAGGCGCGGCGCCCTTGCGACGCCGGGAGGGACAGTGGCCCTCGACGGGACGTGGCACCTGTCCGACGGCACCGGGTGGTCACGGGACGGTGACATCTCGGCAACGTTGGCGGGCGAAGGGGTCGCGCTCGTCAACCTCGTTCCCGGCGATGAAGCGAAGGTGACCGTCGGATTCTCCGCACGGGTGAGTGGTCGCCTGGCCGCCCC
>MGST01000336.1 GCA_001798605.1 Deltaproteobacteria bacterium RIFOXYA12_FULL_58_15
CTCTTGGGTTTGCAACATGTGAACCCGCTCGAGCTTCGTACAGACCTTCTCCCACATATCCAGAGCGACCGGTGACGAGACCCTCTCAATGGCATCAAAGAGGCGCCAGACATGGGCGTAATCATCTTTGCGGCATTGGAGACATGACTGGACCAACGACTGGATCTGGCTGCCGAGATCTCCAAGCTCTGCGGTACGCACATTGATGGCGTCGAACAACTGACGACGGTGCTCGTCACTGAGGCCTACGTCCTGTGGCGCGATCTTGGCGGCAATGGCATCAAGGACCTCGACCCGTTGGGCCCTGGCGATGGTGTTGGCGATGTCCAGAGCGGTGGGGAGAATATCACTCTGGCGCGAAACCGCGTCGCCGATGACCAGAGGCCCAGAATTCGCCATGCGCCCGAGCACGAGAGGTTCTTGTCGCCCCAACCAAGACGGCTGATCCTCCAGACAGGCGCTCAGCCGCTCGTGAAACCGCACAGACTCCGTAACAAATTCGTCGTGGATGGCATCGGTGTAGGGACCCACCTGACTCTCGATTGGGTGGCGGCCAAGTGGTGGCTGGAATTGGGCGTGTCGATTAGAGAGTCGCGACTTGGAGAGATCGTCGGTGAAGGTACCTGTCTTGCTGTTGGAACCAACGACAATGGTCTTGTATTGATTTGCACGCACGCTGTGAAACACGAGGCGTTGACCAGCCTTGGAGTCTTGCTCGTTGGCGTGCTCTTGGGGCAAACCGTTGCTGTCCAAGACTTTTGGCTTGATCGTCGTCATTTATCTTATTGGCCCATGATAACTCAAATGCAGGCCGCCCGCTACCCCACTCAGGTTGGCCTACATCTTGTTCGACAACTTCGACGACCAGTTGGCGTCGTAGGTAATGCGCAGCATTTTCGGATCAATGAGCTTGGTGAGTGCTTCCTTGTCGGCGACCACAAACTGACGACCCCTCTTGCTGATGGTTCCGGCGTCGGTCCATTGTTTCAATGCCCGTGTGATCGAGCGCCGTCCCACACCTAGGGAGTTGGCCAATTGTTCCTGACTCAAGGATATTCGGATCAAGGTGCCGCCCTCGACGGGTAGGCCATAGAAATCGATGTAGTTCAAGAATAGAGCAGCCAATCGGCTGGTGACATCGTCGAAAGCCAGTGCCCGTTCGTACTGCGATGCGATGCACAGTCGTGCCGCGAGATCTCGCAGAAGATTGTTGGCGAAGAGGGCTGAGGCAGCCAACGAATCCAACAAAACTTGGCGCGGGAGCGCCAGTATCGACGATGGCTCGAGGGTCGAAACTGATTCGAGGTAGGGAATACCTACCAGGCACTCCATCTCACCGAACACCGCAGGTGCGCGAAACAGTTTGATCGCCACCTCGCGCCCGTCCTGGGGCAAGTGGCAGAACACGCGGACAGAGCCACGCTGCAGGAAAAAAAAGGTGTCGGCGGATTGCCCCGCTTGGAGCAACAACTGCTCAGCTGGGTGGTGATAGGTTTTGCCTTGATTGACCATGGACTCCAACAGCCAACGGTCGACCCCATGGAACACAGGAACATTCGCTTCCAAGTCTGCTACCGTGATGTCTCTATGGGTGCGTTTGTTCGCCATCGATCCAGCGCCTCATTTGTCCCCCTTTCCTTTCTCTAGCACGAGCAACCGGGCGATCCACTACATTGAGTTTGCCGCTAGGCGAGGCAGGAGGATGGCTTCGTGCTGGATTTGGGCCACCGTTGCCACCAGATCTTGTCATCGCTACGCCGTTTGGTGGGTGGCTTGCCGGTCGGTTGCAACGGCAGCACGTCGCAACATGGTATCTGCCCATGGAAACCTTTGATAGCTCGATTGTTGGGTACCACGTAGTGGTAGTGGAGCAGGTCGGCCACGCCCGGTTGATCGTACAGTTTCTGCGACATCACAATCATCCCCGGCTCCATCAGGAGGCGGGACGCTAGGATGACAGTTTGGCCGAAATAGTCCCAGCCCATGCTCGTTTCGACCATTGCCACTTCTCCGTAGGCGATGCCGATTTTGCACTGAAATGACCGCGATGGCTCTCTTTGGATGGCCATTGCAACGCGCAGGGCCTGCACCGGGCAGTCGAAGACAGCCATGACACCGTCCCCGGTGGTCTTTACGACCATTCCGTCGTGGAGTTCGATGATGCGCTGAGAAACTTCGAAAAACTCGAGTATCATCTCCGTGGCCAGAAGGTCACCCACATTCTCGAACGTAGCAGACGAATTAACCACGTCGGTAAATAGTACTGCCTTGTTTTTGCAAATGATTTCTTCATATCTCGGGTGGCAAAAGCCTTTGGATGACATCGTTCTTCCTTTCGAAAGAAGCCCTGTGAGTTATTGATATCTTCGGCAGAGCTGATGTCGTGGGTCGGATGAGGTTTGGCCAAATGGCCAACTTAAGTTCGATTGGGTGACGGTTGCCCCACATGCGCCTTGCCGCAATGGGACGCCCGTGAGAACATAGCCTTGGATGCGACTCGATCCCTACATTCTGCTAACCCGCCTCCGTGAGCACCCGCTGCCGAGCAAAGCGGCCATCGAGTCAGACATTAAGCGCCTCACCCTGATAGGGGACCATAGCTTCGACGCCTTTTCCCTGGGCAGTGCGGATCCATTTCTCGCGGCAATTGTCGGTCGGGCCGGCGAGGGTCCCTGGGTACTCCGCACCGCCACGCTGCCCCCGAGCGACATGGCCTGCGAAGAGTTACCCTTCACCATCGCGTCTTTGTTTGCCGATTGTGTCGATGGCAACGGGTTCATCGACACAACTGTCGTCGAGAAGCGATGGGGCGCAAAAGCTGTTGCGTTGTTGCAGCAAGTCGATGCGGTTGGCTCTCGCCCTCCACAGTTTCCCATCGGCGACCTCACTGCCCTCGAGATACAGCTGCGCCATAGGGATTCCCGACTGCTCGATCTACACGCCAAAGCCGTGGGCGTACCCGAGTCGATGCCAGTGCTCGAAAGTTGCGTCGACAATCTTCAGGGGGCGCAACCGTTCAAGGACGTCAACTGTGTTCTCGTCCAGCATCTGCTCGGTCAACAGATCCCGATGTTCGATGCGTTCGAGGCGGCGGGATTGTCCCCGAAGAACACATTTGTCGTCGGCCGCGGTTATTCAGACTCTGGCGTCGTACGGGCACTTGGCGAAGAGCGGGGCTACCACATGTTTGCCAAAGCCAAGCCGGCTGTCGGTGGATATGAGCAAGCGACCCGTGCGCAGATTCGCCAGGCGCTCGTGTCGGCCATCGCTCGCGCCAAGACCAACGGCAAACCGATTCTGTTGTTGGACGATGGCGGCCTTGCCATTCGGTTGGTACACGAAGAGTTTGGCAAGTATGCGCATCTGTTTCGTTGCGTCGAGCAAACCAGTCACGGTGTCACTGAAATTGAAAAGATCAAGACCTTGGTTGCCCCGGTGGTCAACGTTGCCCGCTCTCGCGGCAAGCACCGGGAAGCGCCGTTCATTGCCGAGGAGGCGGTTCATCGCCTCTTGATTGACCTCAAGGCACTCGGCCGTGAGGACCTCAAGGGGCGCGAGGTGACGGTCATCGGCTATGGATTCATTGGCTTTGAGATGGCCCGCCAGCTCAAGGAGCTCGGCGCTATCGTCACCGTCGTCGAGACTGACTCGGCCCTTGCCGAGCAGGCATTCAAAGATGGCTTCAACATTGCGAAGTCAGAGGCCGACGGGTACGCACGGGCGAGCATTGTGGTTGGCTGCACGGGGCACCGCTCCATCGGACCCGAACAGCTCGATTTGCTCAAAGACGGGGCGTTGTTGGTCTCTTGTTCCTCGGCGGAGGTGGAAATCGACACCGTCCTTTTGGCAGCCAGCGGCTCCTATCGAGAATTGCCGCATCGAGGGGACTACCAAAGCAATCACCGAAACCTCGAGTTCAATTACAACGGCAAACGTATTGCGGTCCTCAATGAGGGTAAGCCCATCAATTTCGACGGCAACGTCAACTCGGTGGCACCAGAGAAGATCCAGCTGACCGCATCCTTGTTGTTCGAAGCGGCAGTCCAAGCCATGGACAACCCCGCGGCTGGCCTCCACGACCTCAATGATGCGGCACAAGACCGTGTCCTCGCGGCATTTGAGCCACTCCTCGCCAAGTGGCAGACGAGGATGGAAGAAGAGCGCGCCAAGCCCCATGGCGTGAGCCGAGATGCGTTCCCCACAATCCAAATTCCCGATGCCCAACCCAAGCCGTGCCGCTCGGATCCAGGCCAGATCTACAGGCTCGCCCTGCAGTGTTCTGACGCTGTGGTCAACAACGATTATGCGCTCATTCCCAATTATCCGGGTGTTGGCGAAGCGCTACTCGTCGACCGCAAAGGCCTCGGACAGTTCGTCCTTCCTGGCTTGTCCGGAACGGTCGTTGATTTCCAAACCATTGGAACGTCCATTGTCGTGGTGACCCGAGATGCCGAGGGGCGTCGAATTCAGCACGTCTTCGACATGCCCCCCGAGCTATTAACCGACCAAGCAATGGTCACCTGCTCCGCCGTGGCTCGGCATCGCATGCGATCGGCTCAGGACAACCTCGTTGCCTTCTGCACAGCGAGGGAAGTCAACCCCGACACAAACTACGCCGTTCGCAATGTCATGTTGCAGCAATCGAAGAAAGGGGTGGCCTTTTTCGATCTCTGCAACGGGGAGCAGGGCTTGGTCGCCGGGTTGACCAAAACCGCCGGACACAAGGTGTCGGCGCTTGGCAACCGCCATACTGTCATCGACTATGATGACAATTGTCTCTACGTGCTCACGCCCGATTGCCAACGATGCGTGCGGAAGATTGACCTCAACTCGATCGGCGTCAGCGCTCACCGTATCTTCGGGGGTCACCAAGACTCCTCTGACATGTGGATCGCCAGTGACGTAGGGAGTGACGGCTCAGTTGAACTGATACGGTTGGATATCTCACTGGAGCAGGTGTTGAATCGTGTGAGGATTCCACTGCCACCGGGTTCGCAGTTGTATGGTGCCGAAACCAAAACCTGCTGGGAATCCATTGACACTGCGTCTTACCGGTCGTTCGCCGCATTGGTCTTGCGTTATTTCGATTCCGCCGACGAGCCCCTGCCAGAGAACATCAAGGGTATGCAGGGAGAGCTCAACCACTCGATTCCCCGCCCCATAGGGGTGGACATGGGCTATGCCCCCACTGGAAAAC
>MGST01000337.1 GCA_001798605.1 Deltaproteobacteria bacterium RIFOXYA12_FULL_58_15
ATCCCGTTGCCACCCACCCCATTCCACGAGCCCTCGCCGATGCCCTCCACTATGCTGCAACCCAAGGTCGCGATGGCCTCGGCACCGTGGTGGTATGGTCAGCAGGCAACGGTAATGAGCCGATGATTTATGACGGCTTCGCCTCCGACCCGCGGGTGATCGCTGTTGGCAGCATCAGCGCGGCCGGCGTGCGCGCCTACTACTCTGATTTCGGTCCGCCACTCGGCCTGGTGGCACCGTCGAGCGGCCCGTCACTTTCACCGGGGATCCTGACAACCGATCTCGCGGGCAGTGATGGCTTGGACTCGGGGGACTATTTTGATGGCTACGGTGGCACCAGCGCCGCCGCCGCGTTTGTGAGCGGTGTCGCCGCCTTGGTGATTGCCCACCGTCCCGAGCTCACCGCAGCGCAAGTCACCGAAGCCCTGTACATAGGTGCCCACCCCATTGATCCACAGCGGGGCCAGTACGTCGGCGGCAAGAGCCAACTCTATGGCCATGGCCGCGTCGATGCAGCCGGGGCCCTGGCCGCCGCCGACCTCTACACCGATGCACACACACTGTGGCTTGAAGTCTGCGGCAATGATGCCGACGACAATCATGACGGGCTGATTGACGCAGAAGACAACGCACAATGCACTCCATGCGTCCCGGATCACGACACCGAAATCTGCGATGGCCGCGACAACAACTGCGACGGATTCGCCGACGAGTATTTCGTTTGCGATGAACGCGACCGCCCGGTGTGCGCCCCCTGCGCGAGCTCGACGCAATGTGCCGTGGGCAGCAAGTGCCGCTCGACCTCGGCATTTGCCGGAACATGGTGCTTCGAAGAATGCACCGATGGCGATTGCGCCCCGGGTTTCTCCTGTGACGGCGAAGTATGCGGACTCACTCCATCACCCGCTGCCCTAGACTGTTTTGATTTGCTGCGTTGTGGCCAACCGGAGCGCTGCGATGCCATCGACAACGACTGCAATGGCGTCATCGACGATATCGACGCCAATACCCTCGAAGCAGGGATCGCAAGGCGAGATTGCGGTACCCGAGGCGTCTGCCGCGACTACGCGGCCCATTGCATCGATGGCGATTGGCAGTGCGAACGTCACGAACACTGGCAAGCCCTCGAGACTCGTTGCGACGGCCTCGACAATGACTGCGACGGTAAGATTGATGAACACTCTCTCTGCGAAGCCCGCGAGCAAAGATTGCTTGGCGAGCCAGAAGGCTGCCAAACGACGTCGGCCGTTTGCAACGCAATGCCCTCGGGCTTGTTCTTGTGCCTCGTCACCATGAAGAGACGATGGCGACGTCGTGCGCCATAGATTGACCTTGATGAGTTCGACAGTTCGACCCAATCGGTGGAAACTCCGTTCAAACGATGATACGCCCCTCCCCTCATGGCGCGCCCGTCATCCATAACGCCCCCGGCTTCCCCTAAGTGGGAAAGCACCGTCCTTGAAGCCGTCGGCCGCGTCATCGAGTACTGGGGTTTCAAGCGCAACCACGGACGGGTCTGGGCGTTGCTCTACCTGCACGATGCGCCCATGGACGCACCCACTCTCGGTAGGCGACTGGGACTCAGCAAAGGGGCGATGAGCATCGTGTTGCGCGAGCTCGAAGGTTGGGCAGTACTGCGCCGAGTGCCGGCCGACAATCGCTCCGGGATCGCCTTCGCCGCCGAACGCAACCTGTGGTCCATGCTGGAGACCGTTTTGCGGCAACGGGAGACCGAGCTGTTTGCCCAAGTCCGGGACGAGTTACGCAAGGCGGAAGAGCAGGTGATTGACGACGCAAGTCTGACCAAGAACGACCGCAAAAAAATCGTGCAGCACATCCGCAGCATGCGACGTTTGGCCGACGCCGCCACCCTCACCTTGCAAGCGTTCATCCGCTCGCGCCACCTCGACGCGAGCCGCCTAGCTGATATCTTGCTTGGGTCCCTGCGGCGCTAGAGCGCACTCAACAACGACAACAGCCTCAGTCACCGAGCCAGCGGGAGACAATATCGTCGAGCTCGCCTGACTCGTGCAATGTGAGCAGTGCCACGTTCATTGAGTGCAGCAACGGCGAGCCCAACGCCACAGCAAAACCGTAACCCTGGGGCTCATAGGAGGCTGCCGCGATCTCCAGATCCCAACCGGAATTTTGTCGGAGTAGATATCGCAGCGCCGGACGATCAAACACCACGGCCTCAGTACGCCCCGCTTGCAAGTCGGCCACCGCAGACGGCAGGTCACGGGCAGCAACCAACGTACCACCATGCTGCCGAACAAACCGCGACGAGGTGGTTCCATCCGCCGCGCCGACCTTGCGCCCTTTCAACTCCTTGGCGCTGGCGATCGCCGGCGAGTCGAGCTGGGAGAGAGTGAAGGCCGTCGACAATGACGCTGTCAGTGCCGAAGCGGACACAATCGAGACCAGCATCCAGATGCCGGCGATGAACCGTCCAGGGACCGACCTCGGCACCCGATCGCCGTAACCCACGGTCGACATCGTCGACACCGCAAGCCACACGCCATTGCCAACTCCTTTGAGGGGGCTCTGGGGGAAGTGTTTGGGGTTGTCACGCCGTTCTGCAATCCACAACAATCCCCCCACCAGGAGCAACACCCCAAGCAGGACCAAAGCTCCAGTCACAATGACGTGGGTTAAGAACGGTCGAATGCGATCGAGCATACTCCTCGACGCGGGGGCGAGAATCGCTAGGTTGGAATCGAAATACGGTTGGCTGAAGGCTACCTTCTCACTTCGCGCCGCAGTGATGCTGATTGGACCAATGGCCACGTCCGCGCGACTGGCAATCACGGCTTCCAGTGCCTGCTCGACATTCCCTGATCGCTTAACCTCGAACTTGCGACACATCTCTTTGGCGACGGCGGCCCACAACTCCACCGCCAAGCCCGCGGGGATCGGCGCGTCTTTGTCGCCGACAACGAAAGGTGGACTTCCCGCCACCACCACACGCAACGGCCAAGCCGCCATGCGCACCGCATCGCACTCAGCGGCCTTGGAGATACCTGACGGTTTCGCGCTGGTCGATTCAGGTGTGGGTGCGGCGCTGGTTGCCGCAACTGCCAAGAGTAGAAACTCATACATGGAGAACTCTCCAAGCTCAATTATCCAAAAACGGAGTGAATGGACAATAGCTGCGGTGAGAGTGGCCCAAATGGTACTGGAGGTCCACCAAGGTCCACGAGGAACGTGACATGAGGAACGGTCTCGACATGACGCATCAAGTCAGATAGGAAAACAAAGCTAGCACCACATAGGCGCTATCCGGAGCGCAGCAAGCGAGTAGGCTCCCCATGGTGGAGAAAATGTCTGCCGAGATCACCTCCCCAGGTTTGATCCAAGCCGTACCCCTCGATTGGAAACGCATCTTCTTCATCATGCTCGGACTGGGCTTGTTTGCCGCTGTCTACTTTGCCCCCCCATTTTCCGACGCGGTTGACCCCGATGGCAAGCGTTTCGTCCTCACTCCCGAAGGCAAAGCTGCACTCGCCCTGTTTCTCTTGGCTGGCACTTGGTGGGTCACCGAAGTGGTCCCCATTGGCATCACCAGCATCGTCATCGGCCTCACGCAAGCGCTGTTTTTGATCCGACCAGCCAGAGTGGCGTTCAGCGATTTCATGGACCCTTCGGTGTGGTTTATCTTCGGCTCGCTGAGCATAGGCATGGTGTTCACCAAGACGGGTCTTACCCGCAGACTCGCCTACAAGATGCTCGAGCTCGTTGGCGAGCGCACCAGCATGATCTACCTCGGTTGTTTCGTTATGACCTCTGCCCTAACGTTGGTGATGGCCCACACCGCAGTCGCCGCCACGGTCTATCCGTTGTTCCTCGCCATCTACGGGCTCTACCAAGAGGACGGCAAGCCGACCAAATTTGGCAAGGGACTGTTCATCGGTATGGCATTCATCTGCGGTGCCGGCAGCATCGTCACCTTGTTGGGCTCAGCGCGGGCAGCTGTTGCCCTCGGTTTCTACAACCAGATCACCGGCAAGACGATCACCTTCTTCGAACTCACCTATTACATGCTACCCCTGGGTGCCACGTTGACCTTCCTGTTGTGGGCCTATTTCATGTTGTACTATCGCCCTGAGCGCAAAACGATCCCGGGCCTTCGTGACCGTGCCCGCAAGCTCTACGCGAGCCTCGGCCCGATCAACAAAAACGAGAGTCTCGCGCTCACCATTGTTGTCGGTGTAATCTGCACCCTGTGCGCTCGCTCCCTGTTTCCCGCGGAGCTCTCCTTTCTTGACAAGACTGCCGTCATCCTGGTGGCCACGGTGCTGTTCTTCGTCTTCAAGATCGTCTCCCTCGAAGACCTCGAGGGAACCCCATGGAACATCATCCTTCTGTTCGGCGGTGCCATGAGCATTGGCTTCTGCCTTTGGGAGACCGGCGCTGCTCAATGGATCGCCGTATTGTGGCTCGCCATGTTCCAAGGTGCAGCCCCCATGGTGTTTATTCTCGGTGTTGCCTTCTTCGTCTTGATGATGACCAACCTGATCATGAACGTCGCCGCCATCGCCATCGTCCTTCCCGTCGCCCTAAAGATGGCAGAATACATGGGCGTCGCCCACGAAGTCGTGATGTTCGCGTGCCTTGTCACCGCCGGCATGCCATTTCTTCTTTTGGTGGGTGCTGCCCCCAATGCCATCGCTTACAACAGCAAACTCTTCACCGCGAGGGAGTTCTTCACCTGCGGGCTTCTGGCGAGCTTGATGTTGATGGTGGTTTTGGCGATTTTCGTTTGGGTCGTCTGGCCCATCATGGGAATGCCCGTCCTCATCACCACGGGCGGCTAACCCGAATCCACGAGCACACCCTGCCGCACAAAGCCTTCCTGTATCTGCGGTGCGGTTGGCTCGCGTGGATCAATGAGAATAGCTTGCCAACCCCTCGCTTGTGCCGCGCGGATGTTCTCGGGAGTGTCGTCGAAAAACACAATGGCTTCTGGCGACACCCCAGTGCCCTCTTCCACCGCCCGGTAGGCTTGCATGGCGGGCTTGAGGTGGCCGATCTCGTGGGACAAGAAGTGTTGCCCCAACGCTTTGAGCACCGGCAGGCTCTCCACCACCCGCCAATGGGCAAGGTTGGAGTTCGATAACAACGCCGTGGCATGACCTGCCAAATGCACAGCCTCGACCACTTCGAGCATACCTGGGTAGGGTTCGAGCAACCAGGCATGGTGGACCGCGGTGATCTCCTCCGCGCTGTAGAGGCCATCCACCGCCAACGACAGCTGCCGGGCATAGGTCGGCAAATCGATCGCGCCCACGTGCAGTCGTTGGTAGTGCTCGACCACCGTCGCTCGCTTGCTGGCGAGCTCGGAGCGCACCGGCACCTCGGCGTGGACACAGGCCTCCTGCCAGGTGCGACAGATCCGAACGATGACGCCACCGAGGTCGAAACAGATCAGCTTCTTGGTGCTCATGTCCTCGTCATCTCATTAAATGAAGAGGAGCGGACGCCTCGACGCAAAGATTCAGACCGTTCAGCACTCGCCGCCCTCACAACACCCCAGAATCACCACCGGCGTCACCACACCACCCTTGACGATGTTGCAGGCATTGCCAGAGAAGATGATCTGATTGCTCACGACATCGTAGTCCCAGTTATCCGTGCGACTGCGATCCCGTTCGATGCGAGCCGGGTTGCCGGCGCAAGCGCTCCCCGCCCAGTTGCACCCGGGGACAAGATTGCAGGCGGTCTCGCCCCCAGTGACCTCTTCACACTTGTGATAGAAATAGACGAACAGGGCATCGGGCTCCGGCGGGATCTGGTCGAGGGAATAGGAACAAGACGCAATTTGGCCGGCAATGGTTGCAAAGGTCGCCGACAGATCCTCGGCGTTCTCGGCGCGGTAAAAACAGTTCACCGTGGTGGTGTCGCAGTGGTCGGGGTCGAGGGGAATACAAACGGGACTTTGCCAGAAACACTGGGCCGCACGACAGGCAGTGCGACCACCGACAGTCAAGGCGCTGCATACGCCGGGATCTCCGACGCAGGCACTGCTGCCGTTCCAGGAGCAAGGTAGAGCATTCTCGCAGGCTCCTTTGCCCAGAGTGGTGAATTGAGCACAATAGTTGTCGTCAGCCCCGCAAGCGCTGCCGTCCCAGGAGCAATGGCTCGCCGTACACGCCGTTTCACCGCCCGTGGCAAAGAGAGCGCAGTGCTCAGCGCTCGTGGGACAACGGGACACACCCCCGTTGACGGCATGGCAGTTGAGATTGCCAGCACTGCCCCCGACAAAGCCGACCACAAAAGTTCGAATGGGAGGACTGGCGGTGGCCATGTGGTGGGCCGCACAATTGATACTGTTGATTTCCCCAGTGTATGAGTCACACACACCGAGGCTCGTGTTGTTGGCGCAATTGCCGTCACCATCGGTGAGCAACATGATGTAGTTGTCACGGTTTATGGGGTCAGAGGGATCAGGCAGGCCGAAGCTCCCCCGAGCGGCCGCAATATTGCGTAGAGTCCATCCTGTGGGCGTATTGCCCCCGGGATAATTGGTGCCAAGGGACCCCGAAATGGTCTGCTGCGCGGTTTGTCCAGCGTTGGTAAATCCGACAGCCACGTCCACTTTGCCCGCGCCACAATGCGAGCTGTCTGCACAGGAATAACTGTTGTCGCAACAATCGTAACCGTTGGTATTGTCTGGGCAGCATTCGGCATCACACAGGTCGGTACTGGAACAAACATGCGGGTAGGTAGACAGCCCAAAACGAATCTCCTCCTGGTTGTTGGCGATGACCTCGTCAATGGCCGTCAAGGCCGAGGACCAGCGTGAGGGTGGGGTCTTGGCGACGTCACAGATGTTCATGCTCCCCGAGCGGTCCAGAACAATGAGCATGTTGGGCGGCACAACAGTGGCTTCGAACTCTTGATTGCCGCAGCCAACCGCGGGCTCGCAGAGGTAGAGGGCGTTGCACACCTCACCCGTACGGCAATCGTGATCAGATGCACAGAACCCATCATCGGGGATGCATCCGCCTGCACTGCAAAGTCCTGATGGGCATTCGCCCACGGCTGCGCAGGGGTCATCGGGCTCACATGCGTAGTCATCGCAGTGAAAGCTCGGATGGCAATCGCCGTCGTCAAAACATTGGCCGTCGGGCACGCAGGTGTCGAGCACGTCGTTATCGTCGGTATCGACACAATGCTCGCCCTGTTCGCAACAAGTTACGCCCGCTGGACAACACCAGAACGTGTCATCACCGGCCGCAACGCAACTCGAGCCGCCATTTCCACTGCAAGAAGCGCCACCAGGTTGACAGGTACCCTGACTGCAGGAGAAACCAGGTTGACAATCCTCACGGGTGTCGCACGCTCCTGGGTCCAAGCAATTGTAGAGGCTGCTGCAAAACTGAGGGTCGGAACAGTCCGATGGTTTGCAGCACTTGCCATCGAGCAGGCACTCGCCGCACTCCTCCGAGCAAAATGTGCCGGTAAGCCCCTGCAGGATGCAGTCATCACCGCTGCCACAGGTGCCACCTTGTCGGCACAGGGTCGTCGAATCACAGTACTCACCTTGGGCACAGTCGTCGTCGCCGTCCGGACAACGCAGATCGCGGACGCAGTCGCCCCCCGCGCATAGGTTTCCATCCTGGCAGTCGTCATCGCAAACACAGCTATCATTGTGAATACACAGTCCAACCCCCGTACACAGACTGCACTTGCCCCCTGGGCAGTCGGGTGTGGCGCAACAGCCACCATCGTTGATGCATGCACCCGTGGCACAGCAGAACTCACCGTCAAGGCAGAACCCGCCGAGGTGGCTCGGACCACAGGGGAACTTTTCGCACGTACCAGCGTTGCAATATTCGTCCGCGTTGGCGCATGCGCATGCTGGTGCCTCCGCCGAACAGTAGATTTGCTCGCACACTCCCGCGACACATTCTTGACAGCTCGGGCACTGACCGTCCGGCACAAGTGAAGAACAGGGCCGCTCGATGGGCGTGCAACGGCAGCCCGTGCAGGTCGAGCCACTGGGGCAAAGACCATTGCAAATGTTATTCTCGCTGGAGCAGGCATTGTTCGCAGGAATGCACACCCCATCCACGCAGGCAAAACCGTCACGACACAACCCATGTGGATTGGCACTCGAACACTCTTCCCCAGATTTGATTGTGCGACACTCGCCAAGAACGCAGGCTAGCTCCGGTGGTTCACAGCCGCACAGCCCCGAAATGGGTATGCAATTGCCGTTGATACACACCTCGCCCAGGGGGCACAGTCCCTCGGGAATGGATTCGGAGCAGCGATTGTTGGAGTTGATGTCAACACACCCGCCATCGACACAGGCCTGCTCAGGATCGCAGGAGCAAGTCCAGGCGTCACAGGTGCCATCGCAGACGCCAGAGCAGCACTCTAGACCGTCACGACAAAAACCGTCGGGGTTGAACACCGTGCACGGTTGATCTTCGCGCGACTCCCGAGGTTCGGGCAGAAAGAGCTGCCCGCCACAGCCTACGAGCCCCCAGATCAGAAGAATCAAGAAGAAAGGGACGCGCATGCGACCTCCTAACTGCAACCCTTCGATTTTACTTCAACGGGCGACATGTTGCACGCGCAACTCACTGTCGCACTGTCGCAGCCCCTGACAAGCACAATCACAAACCGCGCAGAAACTCCGGTTTGAGCAGACTCTCATCGCGGGTCTTGATCACGCGGTCGAGCATTTGCAACAGTGCGACCTTGTCGCGGGGAAGATCCCCACGAATCGGCAAGTAATTGCTCGCATGATTTGCGGAGAATCGGCAACGACTGAAATCACTCTCGGGCTTGACGCCAGCTGTCTTGCGCCACTTCACCAGCTGTCGATAGGCTTGCTGTTCTTCTTTGTCATCGGGTTCGCAAGGACCACCGGCCCAAGCCGATGTGCTGAAACCAACCGCCAAGCTGAGAAAGAAGGGCACCAGGGACATTTGGCACAACATTGCCGTCCGTTTCACCTGACGCCTCCTTGTGGCAGCTGCGGCGTTTGTCAAACATAGTACAGACATCGGTTCGTTGCTGCCTGGGAAGGCATGGGTGCGGCCCGGCCACAGCGTGTTGACCCCCACCGACCTGATCCCAAGAAGCAGGAACAAAGTAAGGAACATTTTTCCTCTTGATCATCACGATCAAAATATGTAAAGAAGTCGCTCCCTGAGCGGGACTAACTCAGTGGTAGAGTGCAACCTTGCCAAGGTTGAAGTCGCGAGTTCGAATCTCGTGTCCCGCTCCAAAATTGACAGCAGGAATGCCGGGTTTGCTGAGAGGCTGACCCGGCGTTTTTCATTTTGGTGTTTGAGCACCGAGCCATCCTTTGCTTTTGGGGTTTGACACCGTTGGCGACGCGCCAAACTGCATGATGGTGCAACCACACATCGCGAATTCCTGTTGCTCGTCCGTCGTACCCGTGACAGGTTGAGCAAGGCACCGGCTCGAAATGAAGGCATGATGAGTTCTTTGGGTATCGATTTTGGCACGTGCACGTCGGTCTTCGCCTATGCGGAACCGATGCGGTTGCAGGTTCTCCAGGACGACGAGGGTGAGGACATCATTCCCTCCGTCGTTGCATTTACTCCGCATGGCAAGACACAAATCGGCAAGTCTGCACGTGGCCGAATGTTGATCGATCCGGCGAACACGCTTCATTCTGTAAAAAGGATTCTCGGCAAATCGTGGCCATCCCCGGACGTTGCCGCGTTTCGCCGTCAATACCCCTTTGAGCTCGAACGGGACAAAGATGGCTATCCCCGATTTGTCACCCGTGCCGGCAAGCTCACGGCTGTGCAGGTCTCCGAATTCTTCCTTGCCCACGCGCGAGCATTTTCGTCGATTACGTCGAAGGCCATAGGTCAAATTGTCATCGCCATTCCCGAATCCGCCGACGCGCGGCAACGCGACGCCACCCTGAGCGCTGCGACGCAGGCGGGATTCCTCGATGCCGAAGTGATCAGCGAGCCGGCGGCAGCGACACTGGCGTACCTTTGGCAAGAGTCGGCCTCCCGCATGCTTCTGGTCTACGATTTCGGTGGAGGAACGTTCGACGCCGCGGTTGTTCGGTGGGACAAAGGGTGCCCACGGATTCAATCCACGGCCGGCGATTCCTACCTCGGTGGCGATGACTTGGACCACAAGCTCACCGACTGGGCCTGTAGTGAGATCTTGTCGCAATTTCGTTGGGACGTTACCACCAACACCAAGAGCCGCCAGGTGCTGCGATTCATCTGCGAGCAAGCCAAGGTGCGGCTGTCAATCACCGATGAAACCTCAATCAACCTGTCGCCCGTGGACGAGGTTCTCCGCGACAAGACCTTGTCCATCAAAAGAGAGCTCCTAAACGAGCTCGTCAAACCCTTGATCGACAGGACTCTTGCGATTTGTGACAACGCAACCAATCTGGTCGGCGTCTTGCCCAAGGATCTCGATGGCATTCTCATGGTTGGCGGTATGACGTTTCTACCCATCGTTCGGCACCGAGTTCGCGAGCACTTTGGCAGCCAACTGCTCACGACACTACCGGCCAATCGTGTCGTGGCCATGGGCGCAGCGGTAATGGGTCTGGAGAGTGCCCGCAATGGCCGGTGATTTCAGCCTCTCGTTGCACGAAATGAACCGCGGCCGTACATCTCGGGAATAACCCGGCCCAGCGCTAACGAGAACTTGGGCACACCCCTCGTGGGTCGGAGTTGTGTGACGCCACATGATTGCAGTTCTGCAACTTTGTCCGGTGATATTGATGCAACATCGCATACCTACCATCGGCCTTTTGCTCTTTGCTCCCTGTGCAGCAAAACCCATCTGCGGCGAAAGACCGCGCGGACGGCAGCTTCACCTGGTAACCTGTACCATGGGCAGCATCATTGGCGAATGGCATATGTCATGCAATGCTGCGTCACATCCAAAGATGAAATGCCAAGCGGGAGGTTCTCATGGCCAAAATTGCGATTCTCTGCTGCAGACGGATCCAAGAGCCTCGGTCGAGACTCTCCATCTGGGCACGTGCATGAAGATTGCAATGGAAACCGCGCAGTGTCCGATAGACTTCGACGAACCTAAGACCACACTGGAGAAGAAATTCGGCATTCCGGTGGTGTTGGGCACCCATTCCTATTGATGACAACTTTGTGCTAGCCCGAACCGCCACGAACAGTCGAGATCTCCCATGTCAACAACAAACGAGTCGGATGGCGCCCCGATCCTTCCTATCGCGGTGGCTCTAGCCAACGATCTGAGATCCTGCGCGGATGAGCTTGGAGAGTTGACAGAGCGAACAACGGGTCTGGGACAAGACTCATATCTCGAAGAGCTCGCGGCAACCCAGGTCGCTTCTGACCCCAGAGTTGCGACCGCCCGCGTGGCTATTGTCGCACAAACCCATGCTGAGCTAACACGCCGACAGCAACTGTTGGCCATGGCGATCCGAGGTAATCACGACCTGGGGTTTTTGCGCAGTCAAGGCGTGTACACGTTGATGGGCGGCCCACCCCCACGCGTCGCAGCAATCTTTCCCGGTCAAGGCATGCAGTACCCAAACATGCTTCGCGAAGCCGCATCCTACTTTCCAAAATTGGAGGAGACGCTCAGCAGAATCGACCTCGCCTACCAGGAACTAACTGGTCGCGACCTTCGACCCACTTTCTGGGTGGATGACGTCGAATCCTACGTAGAGCAAGATGAAGACATCCCCTGTGCCTTGTTTGCAGTGAACATCGCGCTGTTCGAGGTTCTCGGACAATACGGCTGCCGATTTGATGCTGTCATGGGACAGAGCATCGCCGATATCTCGGCTTTGGTGGCGAGTGGCCTGTTGTCCATTGAAGAAGGACTCGAGGTGGTTTGGCAGCGCAATCAAGCATTGATGGCTTTGCCGTGCATAGATCGAGGAAGAATGATCTCGGTCATGTGCACTGCAGAAATGGCGGAGGAGCTCACCTCTCATCTGGGAGGTTATGCCGTCATTGCCGCGTACAACTGTCCAACCGCCTACATCCTCTCGGTCTCGACGAAGGTGGTGGATTCACTTCTCGAGCGGTGCCGGAAAATCGGCGTCAGGGCCGTCCCGATTCCCATCTCCCACGCCTATCACTCCAAGCTCATCGCTGGGGCAACAGACCGCTACCGACGAACCGTCGATGCTCTGTCCTTCCGGCCTCTGCAATGCGATCTCGTCTCCAGTATCACCGGACACTCCATGCAGGTCTTGGAACACCAGGTGGTGCGTAATGATCTCGTCCGTCAACTCGTCGACCCCATACACGTCCAAAAGGCAATCGAAACTCTCTACGAGAATGACGTTCGCATCTTCATTGAGTGTGGGCCCAGATCTGCCCTGACGACCTATGTCAACGAGGCACTGGCGGACCAACCCCATATTGCCCAGCCGACCCTGCATCCCCAAGTCGGAGAGCTCGAGTACCTCTTCCGGGCTATTGCTTGCCTTTTCACACATGGCATCGGCCAACTGACCTGGTAAGCGTTCACGGGCCAGTTCTCGCCGCCGGTTCACGGGGCCGGTCCTCGACCCCTGCGCATTGTTGCTTACGCTTGGGAGTTGATACGCGTCACCACCATGGCGCGCACCGCATCGTCTATTGCGTGGACCTTCTTGAGACGCTCAGACAATACCTGCACACGGACAAGTCTACGTTTCTTCAATGCATTGCAAAACTCAATGTCTTTGGGACGATTGGCGATGGCTTTCGCGATCCAAAGATCGTGAATTTCCAAACAGTGTGCTTCTACACCCCTCGTGTTTGGGGACTTGAAGCGCACCAGGCGCTTCTTCCACCCTTGGGGCAAGACTGCTGTCTCCTGAACAACGCCCTGCGCGTAATACCCAAAGGTCTCGTGGAATTGAGATGCTTCTCCTATGGCACCGTCGACGAGGTCCGCCTTGTCACCTTTGTCGCCAAAGACAGCAATATCGACTTCGACGGATCGCTCGGCCTCTTCTGGAACCTCCTTTGATATTGACCCATGAAGAGCCTGGCTTCCGATGATCAACAGCTTGTCCGTTTCCAGGATGGCACCGGCGGCACGCACACAATGCTCAAACTCAGCTCGTTTCACGTTTCGCCTTCCTCATTGGCCCTGAAGTTCCGGTACACCTTTGCCCGTGCATCGGCCGAAAGGATGCCAGCAAAGGGTGTGGTTTGGCGCAGCTCACGGGCGTATGGCCGCTCGTCCACAATGACGCTTTGGAGAGCTTCAACCGGCAGCTTCAGCAACACCTCCCACTGATTGAGCAAGCTCTTCGCGCCAGGATTCTTCTGTTTCATGAGCCTGATGTTCTTTTGTGCCGATCTTCGAACCACGTCTGGATTATTCTTGAGTTCAAGAGCGATGGCGTGGTGAAGAAACAGGCTGCGCCGGTCCTCGCGGGTCAGGGGGGGGACAAATTCAATCGTCATATGCAGGCCAGCGGCTGTGGCCAACCTTTGGAGTGTTCGCACGGTGGGTGTCTTGGTGCCACCTTCATAGGCAGCAATGGTCGGCTGCGATGTACCAGTCAGATCCGCAAGAACGGCCTGGGTGACCCCGACTCGCTGTCGCAGTTTAAGAACCTCGTTCATTTGATGAATATATCCGATCGAATATAATAGTGCAACAACAGAGAATGGGAGTCAAACACGGCCGACGCTGACTGATGGAGGCGCGGCATTCGATGACCGCACCGGGGTCAGCTACCGGGGTCAGCTCAAAGAAAACATTGCATTCCCCTGCGAAACTGCGTCTTGGTGCGCAGGTGACTGCCATACAGATTTGATCGCGACCTCAAGTTCTTCCGGTTTCTGAGAGCCAATCAGCAGCGTC
Source organism: Deltaproteobacteria bacterium RIFOXYA12_FULL_58_15 (assembly GCA_001798605.1). Lineage (GTDB taxonomy): Bacteria > Myxococcota > XYA12-FULL-58-9 > XYA12-FULL-58-9 > XYA12-FULL-58-9 > XYA12-FULL-58-9. Next base: position 13,819 of record MGST01000337.1, read on the forward strand.
TTGGCATTGTTGAAAGTCACCATTACACCCTTTTTGCCGCTGACGTTGTACGCCTTCCCTCCTCTTCTGTATCGAATGCCCCATCCGCCGTGTTGCATCACCGGCGAGTAGGTTTTGGCCTCGACATCCGGAACTCGTTCCAGCTCGATCCGTTTGAAGGACCGATGAAAAGGCGAGAACTTGACGAAAAGACCTTGCGGTCGAAGCCTGATTCTGGTTCTCGGACTGGATGCGAACGATGAAGCGCCAATTATCGACATCAAAACTTGTGTTGGTTGAGTCGGCACCGCCAAAGCCGACCTCACGCGATGTCATCCTCGATTCGATCGCCGATGGCGTGTTCACCGTGGATCACATCGACACCAAGGCGTTGTCAGTCCTGATGCACCATCATTTCTCCGGCAATGTCCGTGAGCTCATTGTCCTGTCCCGGTGGTGTCCTGCTGGCCGAACACCTACCGGGTTATCTACTTCCGCAAGACCCAACTCAGTCAACGAGACCGGGTCAAACCGTCAAGGAATTCGAGTCCGACATGATTCGTCGGGTGCTGTCTCGGCACGGTTTCAATCGCAGCAAGACAGCCAACGAGCTCGGCATGCACAAGACAACACTTTGGCGAAAAATGAAAAGGCTCAACATTTCGTTCGAGAGGTCCCACTGATGCTGGACCGCCAGATTCACCCCGTGTCCTTTGTCTCGACAACCGCCGGATTTCGCGAGGTGACAGGAGAGCAACAGTGAGAGTAGAGTTTCCCACCCAGGAGGATTTCGGATTCAACGGCGTCGTGTGCAATCAGACCAAGAAGGAGACAGGCGATGCCATTGCATGATTTTCTCTGTTTGGATTGCGGTGAGACCACAGAGTCGCTCATCGCAAAATCGTCGGATGTCCCGCAATGCCAGTCGTGCGGAAGTAGCAAGGTGAAGAAACTTCTTTCGGCACACTCGTCCCTATCGGGTTCGTCCAAGCCCGGGTCCGCTACTGACAGCGACACTTCCTGCTGCGGTGGAACACCATCCGATGCCGGTTGCGCTGGCCCGGGAGGTTGTTGCGGCAGACATCACTGACACAGGAGCGCTGTTCAAGCCGGCGCTGGCTGTTTGGTGTGTGGTGCCATCACAACCCCTGAAGTCCGAGCTGCCATTGTCGCCGCATCCCTTGGCTCAATTCGTTGAATTCTGGATTCTCGCTGCCAAACCTCTCGAGGTCTTTGGCGGTATCGACCAGACCCACGCGCACAGCCTCAAGGCTGCGACGCACCACTGCAGGACGCAGGTCACACGGGCCAGTACCAAAATCGAAGAGCTGCTCCTTGCTGGCCCACAACTTGCGGCCACCGAGCTCGAGGGCTGGGTGGTCTTTGGCGAGATACACTGTCGTCGTGACGAGGTCGTATGCAGGTGCCAGGTGAACCGCTCCGGTCGTGTCGTAAAGTACGCCAAAGTTTTTCAGGTGAGCATCCCCATTGCGGGTGGCCATGGCCAACAGGACCATGCGGAAAAACGTCTCCATGGTTTGCGTCACGTTCTGGCAGGGTATCGAACGGATGACCTGCGCAATTTGCTCATAGGAGCCGTTGTATTTACCGTTGCGACCAAGTCGCAACAGCGCGCACATCTCTTCGAAAGCCAGTGCCTCACCCTTGTTCCCACGATCAAACCGTTCGAGCACAAGGAGATCGCGACGATCGGAGAGGTGACATGTCGTCGTTGGGATCCCGGAAGCCCGACTCGCCTGCATGCAGAAGAACTCGTTTACGGGGAGATGAGGATACTGAGCGCCAGCCGCTTTGAGGATGAGGTCTTCGCTGGTCAAGGTCAACTGTCGGCCGTGCCCTTCGAGAAGCACTTTGGGGTGAACACCTCCCACACCGGAGCGAATGCCATAGATGTCGATGAGCTCGCTGAGCAACTCGGCAGCGTCGGGGTGACGCAATATGGAGTCGAGCGGCAGCTCTTTGTGCCGACGGTCTTGCTTTGCCTCTGGCCCAGCGCCCTCCACCGGCTCAGCGTCATCCACGTCGCGAAAAGTCAATCTGCCGATGGTGTTGTGCCCGACCAGTCGAAGCAGATTGACGTCGGTGTCGAGATCGAGTGCCTTGCCGTATCGGAAGCGCAGCCGCAGCAACAGATCGCCTTCGGGTAGGACCGATTGAAATGGCGGTGGCAAGACCTGGGTATCATAGGATTTCATTCGCACTGGCATGGTCAACGACACTAGATCTAGATGCGGGTCGAGTGCAGCGGGGGTGTCGTATCTGAAGGTATGGGCATAGTCCGCGTAGTGGAGCGTTCCGACGCGACGATTGCCAACCCAGACTGCGAGCTCAGTCATCCCCTTCTCCAAGAATGGGCAAACCACTCACCCGCTCTTCACCGACCTGAAGCTCCAGACCCAGCGCCCGCAAGATGCTCACCAAGGTCTTGTAGTTGATGTCTGGCAGCTTACCTGTCTCAAACCGAATCACCGTGTACCGACTCACACCAGATTGGCTGGCGAGCTCTGCTTGTGTCATCTTCGCGGCCCGCCTGGCTTCCCTAACTACTTGCCCCAATTGCTGCAGTGTATTCACAAATGTCATTTATAATTTACTTATAGACATATATTGCACATATATGTCAATGTTATTTGACTTATCGACTATCCGTCAGTCCGAAAGTCTCGTACCAACCAGAAACTCGAGATCGCTCAACAGGGTCTTCTTCCTCCTTTCGTTTTCGACCACCTCCCGGGCGACGTCAACATCTTTGGCACCCAAGGCGGCAAGCAGATGGCCGACGACATGGGCGTGCCCTTTCTGGGGCTATCCCCATGGGAGTGGAAGTTGTTGCCTCAGGCGACGAAGGCAAAACCATTGTCCAAGCACATCCCCACTCCGAGTCAGCCAAGGCCTTTGCTCGAATCGTGCGGCCCCTCTTGGAATCGGACATCGCCGAGGATGCTCCCGCAACGCCAAAGTTGTCCCAAGACGGCAGTTTCAAGATCGCGATTCCGGTGGCCCAAGGCCAGTTGTGCATGCACTTTGGGCACTGCGAACGGTTCGCGATTTTCGACGTAGACCCCGAGTCGAAAACCATTCTGGGCGAGACCATGTTGGATCCCCCAGCCCACGAGCCCGGGGTATTTCCACGGTGGCTGCACGAACAACGAGCAAATCTGATCATCACCGGCGGCATGGGGGCGCGTGCGCAAAGTCTCTTTGCCCAAAACAATATCAAGGTGGTAGTCGGAGCCGCTGCAGGGGAACCGAAACAGGTTGTCACCGACTATCTCGAGGGCAAGCTGAAGACTGGTGAGAACGTCTGCGACCATTAGACGTCATTGGATGTTGTGGCCGGGCAACACCTGGTGAAGTTTGGTCCGCGGATTGGGCCACCACCCCAAGGAGACCTCGTAATGGGGAACTCCGTTGAGGATACGTTTCTGGGGAATGTGCAGGTGGCCGAAGACCACCGCCGCCGCACGGAACTGCCTTGGCCAATCGCTCGTACGATGAGTGCCGCACCACACCTTGAATCGTGGTACCCGCGGCAAGACTGCGAGCTCTTCGCTCAAGGGGAAATGGTTGATAAGTACAGTGGGTAAGTTGTGTTGTTTGATTGTCTCGGTGATGCGCAATTCGGTGCGCTGACAACGTTCAATGCACCACTGTTGCCTCGATGGATAGGGATCGGGGTGAAGCAACACCTCATCCATCGCGTCAACTCCCGCTTGTCTGGCCCACGCGACCGCTTCCAGCGGCGTCGATCCAGGGGGGCTGAACGAGTAGTCGTAGAGCGTGAACATCGGCACCACCCATAGGGGGCCCTGCTCGCCTTCGAACACCTGATAGGGATCCTCGGGAGTCAACACGCGCTGCTCACGACACATATCGACAAGCGCCTGATACTTGGCCTCGCCCCGCAGCGTATCGCGCCCCGGCAGCGTCCATAGCTCGTGGTTGCCCGGTACCCAAATGAGTTGGCGAAACCGTGGAGCAAGTTCCCCCAAGACGTATCGCAGATCGTCCTGGCTTTCACCGATGTCGCCGACGAGCGCCAGCCAATCTTCAGGATGCGAGGGGATCTGCGCCAGCCGATCGCGACCCTTGCTCGGTCCCACGTGAAGATCGCTCACTGCCCACAACTTCATCGCATCACCGCGTCGCCATCACTTCATGACCTCATCCGCAAGCGGGATCACCTTGCGAAAACGAAGCCGCATGGGATGGGGGCTCACGTCGGCACCTACCGCAATGACGAAATGTGGATCCGCCCGCATCCAGGCGAATTGCCAGCGACTCGGGTCGTCCTCGAGTCGCGGGTCAAAGGCGATGCCAATCCTGTCGCCGTCATCCACGAGAAAGGAGAACTGGCCAAGGGGAATCGCAAGTCCCATGCCGCGGGCCTTGATATAGCTCTCCTTGAGCGTCCAGTAGGTGAAGAACCGTTCCTGTTGTTTGTGCTCGGGTTGGGCATGGAGCGCCCGCACCTCACTTGCAGAGAAGAATCGGTCGGCGATGGCGATCGTATCGCTGGTGCGGGTCAGGTTTTCCGCATCGACACCGAGCTCACCACCAGGGGCCGACACCGCGCATACCACCAACCCCTTGGTGTTGGTGAGATTGACGGACAGCTTTGGTGCTGCCGCCGGACCGCTGATGTAAGGCTTTCCGTACTCACCTTCGTCGAACTGCCAGTCTGCGGGGGCCACGTTCTGATATCGCGTAAGGACGGTTCGCACCAATGCGCGGGTAGCGCGAAACATGCGCCTGTCCTTCTCGAAACGAAATCTGTCACATCGTCTCCGCTCCGCGGAGGTCATCAAAGACTCGTAGGCAGTCTTGAGCGCGCCTTCGTCACGCTCCTCGTAAAAGAAACACCACAGGTCCACCACCCCCGGGTGCAGATCGATCCGATCGTCATTGGGGATGGGCTCGACGCTGTCGATGGCAGCGCCCTGGGGAATAACATCCATGCCATACGCTCCTAGCGCACTTGCGACGGCGCGCCAATGCATTGATGTGCATTGATGTGCGGTGTCCGCGAGCGGCGTACGGATTTGGGCGATCGTCCACGCATGGACGCGAATTCGAGCAATTCTCGCCCACCTTCGAATCACATTTCACCTGGTGCAGACAGACGCCGTTTTGGTTATGTTGTGGCCATGAGAAACGTCGTGCTCATCGGTCATCCCGATCCCGCACGTCTCGAGGAGCTGGTTGACACCTTCGAGGCCAACAATTTCCGTTGTCTGACCGCGCAATCTGGTGCCGAAGCGCTTTCCAGCGTTGCACGGTATGGGCCGCAACTGGCTGTCCTGCACGTCGATTTGCCGGAGGTCGAGGGGACTGATGTTTGCCTTCGCATCAAACAAGAGGAAGCAACCAAGAAAGTGGGAGTATTGTTGATTGGCAAAGACGGCAGCGAAGAGCGCTTCGTGGGCGCGGAGGTCGGTGCCGATGCCTATCTGGCCGAACCGTACGACGACGACGCTTTGCTCGAGAAGGTCCGCGAGCTCTTTGACACTCTGCATCTGAACGTCCGGCAATATATCTCCGAGGACGCCGAGACGGGCGACGGCGGCGACGCCAGCGACGACGATGATGGCCGACAGCGTTGACGCAAACACTCAACTCAGACACCCAACGCACCTTTGCCAGTTTCCCCACGCCGCGAGCCGTGCTAAAAAACACGAATGGTCGGCCCGAGTCCCGCGAACATCAAGAGTGCCCTTCGCAACAATCCGTTGTTCACGGACCTTACCGATATCCAGTTGGCGGCGCTCGCCGACGAGGTTTGGTTGGAGCAAATTCCCGCTGGATCGATTATCGTACGCGAGGACGAGGAGGCTGACGCGCTCTATGTCGTCGTGGAAGGTGGCGTCAACGTTACCAAGGCGAACGGACAGTTTTTGGCCTTCCTCGGACCGGGCGGTTTCTTCGGTGAGATGGCGCTGTTCCTCGAGGGGTCAAAGCGCAGCGCCACTTGTTCCTCCAGCCAAGACACAACTTGCGCGATTATTCGCCAACCGATTCTACACAAGTTCTGCAACGACCTTCCTGAGGCGGGATTGATCATCTACAGAGCGATCATCAAGACCCTAGCAGAGCGGCTGCAAGCGACAAGCGCCGATCTCGCAACTTTGATGGGAGCGCAGGTTCGCCAACAGTCAACCGTGGACCAATTGGTTGCCGCCGCAAAGAAGCGCCGCAAAAAGTAGGGCTCGCCCGCGAGCCTCAATCTATCTGAGGGAGTTGACCATCCTGGCCACTCTTTCGCCAATGGCAAGAGAAGCGGTTAGACCCGGTGACTCGATGCCGATGAGATGGATCATCCCTGGGGTGCCGTGTGGGGTTCCTTCTTCAATAACAAAGTCGCGAAATGCCTCGCCGGGTGCCTGCAGCTTGGGACGTATTCCTGCGAAGTCGGGACTCAGGTTGGTTACTGTCACCTCAGGCAGGAATTGACTGACAGCGGCAGCAAACCCCTCCGCCTTTGCTTCGTCAATGTTGAAACTGACTCTTGGCACATACTCCGCGTCGGGTCCCAGGCGAAATTGCCCTCCGAGGTCAAAGGTGATGTGTGTGCCTAGACCCAAAACACCTGGGACAGGATACACCAGATGCCGGGTCAATAGGCCAAGGCCCGACACGCTGAAATAGTCGCCCTTGCACAAATGCAAACGCCAACGTGCGCGGTCAATGTCTACTCCTGCAGCGGCGGCGATGCCCTCGGCCCCAAGCCCTGCTGCATTAACGACCACTGGCACATCGAGAGCGAAGGGTTCGCCATCGGAAACAGTGTGCAAGCGCCAACCGTTGGGCAATCGTTCAATGTCCGAAACGGTGGTACACAAGGCGATACTCGCACCGAAATTCTCGGCCTCGCCAGCAAGGCTACGGACGAGCATGTGGACGTCGACGATGCCTGTGCGGGGGGACCACAACGCCGCCCGCGCCCGCACCCTCGACTCCTTCTCGTGAACCTTGGCTGCGTCGAGAATCTCGAGCGCCCCAGCTCCGTTGGTCATACCCTGGCGGCGGAGCTCCTCGAGTTTCGACTCCCCCTCTTCATCCGTCGCGACGATGAGCTTCCCTGTCTCACGGTGTGGGACACCCGCTTTGACACAACGAGCGTAGAGCCGCTCGCGACCCTCGACGCAGGTTTGGGCCTTGATCGAATCCGCGGGATAATAAATGCCGGCGTGGATGACACCGCTGTTGCGTGCCGATACCTCCTGCCCAAGTTTGGCATTTTTCTCAAGAACAGTTACGTCGTGTCCCTGCCTGCCGAGTGCCGCGGCAACTGCGACACCGACCACACCACCACCGATCACCGCGACCTCAGTCACCGTTGTCCTCCGCAGGCGACAGCGCTGCCACCAAGAGCTCGCGGAAATCCCGTGGCATTCGCACTGCCCTGCCTGTTGCAACATTGATGCATGCATGAACTGTCGAGCCAACCACGAGCAACTCGCCATCGGCCGCGCGAGTGAGACGAAAGGTGAAACTCACCCGCACCCGCTCCACTTTTTCGAGACGAGTGGTTACGACAATCTCGTCGTCATATCGCGCCGGCGTGTGGTACTTAGCCAGAACTTCCACCACCGGCATGTGAATGCCGCGCTCGATGAGCTCGGCTGCGGTAACGCCATGGCCACGCAAGTACTCGTTGCGCCCCATTTCAAAAAAGCGTAGGTAATTCCCATAGTAGACGATGCCCATGGCATCGGTATCACCGTAGATGACTCGGCGAGTGACTGCCACGCTGCCCTGAGCTTTGGAATTCTTTTTAACCATTGGGTGTAGTTAGCCCCAGAACGACCTCTTCGCAATCAATCCATGACAAGCTCAACGCGCACCCGTTGGTTCACCGCACTCAGTCTACTCACCGTTAACAGGCCGGGACGGGTCGTCGCCATCGTCGGCTTGTTGACGATCGTCGCCGGGGCGTTGATCCCAGGCATCGGTGTCACCACATCGCGCTACAGTTTGGTGTCCGCCGACAATCCCTACCAGGCGCGCCTCTTCGAATTCTTTGAGCGGTTCGGGTTCCCCGACACTCCGGTACTGGTCCTCAGCGGCGGAACCGACGTTGAGCGTCGCAGGGTGGTCAATAGGTTGGAGAAGCATCTCGAAGCCGAACCGATGTTTGCCGGTCGGGTCATGGCGCGAATCGATCCCGAAAAAGTCGCGGAGATCATCCTGCTGCACCAACCGGAGGCACTGACGGCTCTGCGACCTTTTTTGCCCCCCGACACCGAGTTCGCCGACCTCATAGAAGGTGGCCTGCCGGCAATGACCCAGGTGATGGCCCGCCAAATAGAGGCGGCCGTGGCGGCCGACCGGTTGGCCATACTCTCGCCGTTTTCCATCGGCAGAGGTCAAACTGCGTCCGATCAAGCCATTGCCTGGCTCGCCGTCATGGCGCGGGCCTTTGAGGCCTCCCTGTCCGAAGAGCCGGCATGGCCGGACATCATGGTTCCTGCAGGCGCAGGCTTGATGCCTACAGATCAAGGAATCGACGGCCGCGGCTACTTGGTGGGGACCACCGGCCTGCACCATATGATCCCGATCTTCGTCGACCTGCCCGGTGACAACATCGAGCAGCTAAGGCCCGTAGTCGAACGCATTCGCGCCATCCGCGACGTCGTTCTCGCCGAAACCGCCAACAAAGATATCACCATCCGCCTCACCGGCCTGCCGGCCTTGTCGGTCGATGAGCACAGTGTCATCACCCGGGGATTGTGGCAGTCGAGCCTCGCTGCCACCATTGCCATTCTCATGTTGTTCTTCGCCGTGTTTCGTTCTGTGCGACAGACCATCATGGCGTTGATACCCCTGCTCGTCGGCGTGGTCATGACTCTGGCGAGTGCGCGGCTCCTCTTTGGCCAACTCAACCTCATCACTTCTGCGTCTGTTGCAATTCTCCTGGGCCTCGGCATCGATTTCGCTGTTCACGCGACCGCCCGGTACAACGAGGCACTGCGCGATGGCGCCACTCCCGCAGCGGCGGTCCAAACGACACTTCTGCGGGCCGGCCCAGCAATCCTCACTGGTGCGGTGACCTGCGCCCTGGCATTTTTGACTACTACCATCACCGAGTTCACTGCTTTTGCGGAGCTCGGCGTGCTCACTGCGCTCGGACTCGCATTCACCCTGGTAGCCACCCTCTTGCTCGTACCGCCACTTTTGGTCTGGGGTAGCAAAAGGCAGATGCCTGTGTCTCCGGAGATCCCGGGTATGACTCGACTCGCGGGCGCGGCACGAAACCATCCACGACTGACGTTGCTGCTCGCCCTCGTGGCAGCTCTCGGCGGAGGTATCGTCCTACCGGGTATCGAGTTCAACGTGCGCTACTTTGACTTCCTGCCGGCGCACACCGAGAGCTCCATCGCCCTACGTCAGCTCGAAAAGGAAACGGGCATGGGTCCTACCTTCGCCTTCGTCTCGGCCGACAACGTCGAGCAAGCACGGACCATGACAGCCCGCCTGCGCACCCTGCCAACCGTCGCGGCAGTCCAATCAGCGACCGACCTCATCCCCAAGATGGACGAAGAACGACTTCGAAAATTGCGCATGAGCCTCGACACCAGGCCGCCAAACTTCTCCATGCTCGCGACCAGCAATGCGACAGCAGAACAACTCATCGCCGAGCTCCAGGGGGTAACCCGCTCCATCGAGGGCATGCGTCAGTTTCGCAAGCTGGGAGGCCGCAGCACCGACAGTGCCGACGCAGCGATTTCGGCCCTCGAGACACTGCGAGCACGACTTGAATCACTCCCCGATCGAGGCCAACCCGCCATCCGCGCTCTTTCTGAACGCGCCGCAAAGATTCTCCAGCGTGCTTGGAACGCTGCCGTGACAGTCGCCGCCCGCGGCTCTTGGCTGCCAAGTGATTTGCCTGAGCTGTTTCGCGTCCGCTTCGCCTCGAAGGACGGCAAAGCTCTCGCATTGTTTGTCTACCCTGCGGGCAATGTCTGGAACGTCGACGAGGCAAAGCGGTTTCGTGACGACCTCGAGACGGTCGATCCGAAGGCGTCTGGCACCGCCATCACCTTGCACGAGCACAGTCGCATGGTGCTGCACGGATTTCAGCAGGCGGCTGTCCTCGCCGCAGTGCTGATATTCCTGGTGTTGTTGCTCGACTTTCGCAGTGTTAAGGATACCCTGCTCGCACTGGCACCACTTTGCTGCGGTTGGTTGTGGATGCTCGGAGCCATGGGTGCCTTCGGCATCCGTTTTGATTTTGCTAACATCGTCGCCTTGCCGTTGGTTCCGGGCATTGGCGTTGCCGCAGGGGTACACCTGATGCACCGTTGTCGCCAAAGCCAACTGGAACACGGCGGCGTCGGCATTCTCGAAGATCTGCTGCGCGGCACAGGTGCCGCCGTATTTGTTGCCGCGGTGACCACGGTGTTCGGCTTTGCAGGATTGATGGTGGCTGACTATGGCGGCATGATCAGTCTCGGACTCATTATGAGCATCGGCGTCAGCAGCTGCCTTCTCGGTGCCATCATCGTCCTTCCCGCCATCCTGTTTCTTCTGGGACGCGTGCGCTAACTTTCGCGCAGCTCGACCCCGCACACTCGCACGCCCGCACATCCGCACATCCGCACATGCGCCAGAGTTTGGTCCGACCCCGGAGCGTGCTAGGGTGCTTTGCAGGTTCGCGCCGTGAGCGGAGGTGGGAATGCGGCAGTTTCTATTGGGTCTTTCATTGTCGGCGGCGTTCATCGCTGGCGCCGTTTTCTCGCAAACCCTCTCGTCGTCTGCGCAAGCGGCGCGGGCGAGCCGTATGAAATGGGAGTATTTCTGCGTCGAGAAATTCAGCGAAACGCCCGAGAAGCTGGTGGAGACCTTCACCCAAGGTGGGCTCAAAGGCTGGGAGCTCGCAGCCGCAGGGGAGTACACCCCCGCCATCGTGCCCACGACCGGAGAAGGGCACTACCCCCTCCGACCGGTTGTCTGGTGCTTCAAACGCCCTGCGGAATAGCCTTGCGACGCGGACCGCCAGCACAAATCAACGTCAACGTTTCCACGCACCAAACCGGCCACCGACTCGCCCAAAACGAGCGAACGGCTTGCTGCTTTCCTCTTCATCCTCTTGCCGGTTCGAAACGCCATTCCCGAGAGTCTCCGACATTTTCAGGAGATGGGCATCGTAGGTTTCCTCTAGGTCGACAACCTGCGGCTTCCAATCGGCGCCCCGTTTGGCGAAACTGGCGGCTCCCTGTATGGCACCGTAGAGCATGGCACCCCGAGTGTACTGCAGCTCCTCAGGCGTGTTGATGTCCCCCGCGCCGGTGAAGTTGATGGGGAAACCGGCACCGAGGACCAGATAATTGTAGCCATCCCCCTGCACCAACATGTCATCGTGAAAACGGGAGTCGTTGGGGAGCTCGAACTCAACATTGGATGACGACGCAGAGAAGAGCACAGGTCCGTGTCGCAGGGAGTGTAACTGCTCCTTGGTCAAGGACTGTTTGCCGGTGCAGCCGGCGATGATGGCGGCCTCGTGGATGATCTGATCCGCCGACGTCACCGTGCGGTAGCCGTCACGCTCAGCCTGGGCTCGTTTGATCGGATCGGGCTCAACCACGACGACCGCACGGCCGAGCTCGCGCATCGCCCGCGCGGTGGTCATACCGATCCAGCCATACCCCAAGATGGCTGCGGGCTTGCCGGGCATGAAATCATCACCGGCAAACGGATCGAGTCGGGCGCGCACCTGTTGCTTAAATCGATACTCCAGGCCCGGCAGCTCGAGCATCTTGGCCTCGGACTTAGCAATGTTGATGACGTCGCACTTCAGCTCGAGATCTTTGGCAACCGTCAGACCACGGGTGGTCTGCTCGACAATGACGAATTTGTTGGCGTGCTCGGGAAAATATTTGTGCAGAGCTTTGGTGACATATCCACCATCATCGAGAACGACGATCGGTTTGTTGTTCCGGGCGTGATCCGCCAATGATTTGCGAATGAGATTGCAGACCTGCACCGATCGCCAAGCATCGTAGGGCAGCCCGCGTCGCTCACGGGTATCCACATCCACGCCTGACGCACGCAACACGTCAGCATCCGGCTCGCAGGTGGAATAGGGCACGCCGAGCACATGGGTGCAGTTTGGGTCGACACCGAACTTTCGCAGTGACTCGATCAAACCAACATTGTCGTCGAGCAGGTGTTGCACCGCGATGACATTGACGTTGGCGAGTGGCGCTTCTTGGGTGCACGCCAAGATCTGGCTGACCGTCTTGGGTATAATGGATTTTCCAGTGGGCACAAACCGCAACAGCTCCGGTGCGTACTGGCGCAATTGCCGCCTAACCTCGTTGTCGAGCTCTCCCGCAAACTGCGTGCGTAACACATTTCGTTCATGGGACTGGTCAGGCGCGGCCTCAACGTAGAGGCCCTCGAGATTCTCACGCGCCCAGGGGTCGCCTTTGAAACATTCCTTTTTGAGATCTTCGAGGCGGATCCTCCCGCCACTGCCGGCCGCCTGAACCATGTACGACAACAGCAACCATGGCAGAGCCTTCTTTCGCTGTGCGGATCCTGGAATCTGACGCAGTCGCGGCCAAATGGCGCGTATGGAATTGGGCACACCGACGCCGCTAAGCTCCGATTGCTCGCCAAACGTCGGAAGCTTGTCGACGTACGGCTCATAAAGATCGACGATGGTGTGTAGCTCGCGCAGCAACAGGCCATGCATGAGCTTGCCAACCGAGACTACGGGCGGAGGGTTGGCCAGAAACCGTTCAGGTCGCTCGTCTAGGCTCACCGCCTGGCCCGAGTCAACCTGCCGATAATCCTTTCGATCTTGCTGTAGCTGCGCAATCCGTTGGTCTGACCAACCCATGTTGAGAAGGACCTCAGGGTACAGGTGTCCATAGGGCCCCGAGCCACCCCCTTGGAAACACGGACGAGACGAGCGAACGACCTTGGTGGACCCATCCCAGTTGCGGGCGTGTTCGAACCAATCCTTGCCCCCAGCCACATGCACCACGAGACCGTTGTCAGGGTCAGGTCGATACACGGGTTGGCGCATGGCCCGATTGTCGACGAGATTCTGCAGTGGCACAGGGAGGCGGTCGTACAACCTCTGTTGGGCCGAAAAACGCAGGTTCTCGGTCAGACCCTGATGGACACGGGCCCGATAGTCGACCAAGCGGCCGAAGGATTGGGGGCCGATGAAGGAGATCACCTCATGACTTTGACCACTGACACGCAACAAATATTGACGTTGGGATGCAATGGCCGCCGTGATGGCGTCGAGCTCTTGGGTTTGCAACATGTGAACCCGCTCGAGCTTCG
>MGST01000338.1 GCA_001798605.1 Deltaproteobacteria bacterium RIFOXYA12_FULL_58_15
GATGGATATGTTGCCGCGAAGCACGACCCAGGCTGCGAGCAACTGACCGGCAAGCTTGAGGCGTGGGGCGAGGACGTGCAGGTCGTCGAACAGTCCGAGCATGGTCACCATGGTCGCACCCAAGAGCAATCCGAGCAGTTGTGAGCTAAACTCGAACACCAAGGACAGGGAGATGAGGAACGCCAGATAGACCGCAATGCCTCCGAGATATGGAACGGGTTCCGTCTGTCGTTTTAGTTTGCCGTCGGGATGGTCCAGCACGCCGAAGGACAGGGCTCCTTGCCGAATCAATGGCGTCAAATACAGTCCGAGGGCACAGCTCAGTACAAACGTGGCGATGAAGTAGAGCAGTTGAAAGGGCACGTCAGATGGCCTCGCGCCTTGAAAAGATGATGATTGCAAGCAACAGGGTGGTGCAGGCATAGGCGAGGCCGTAACCGGTACCTGTCATCACAAAGTCCGCGGGCATCGCGAGATTGTTCGCCGCTTGCGAGCGCAAGGAGAGCTTCTCCAGGTCCGGGAAAACGAAGTAGAACCCATGCAAGACTGTTCCGAACAGCACCTCATCCTGTTCCAGCCGCAGAGCGTAGCGGAGCACGTCGGCAGCGAGGTTGCCGACGATGACCACACCGATGGTATACGTGGCTGCGAGCACAGGCACGGTCATCGTTGAAAACATCAGGGCGATAGCAACCACCACCAGAATCTCGATTCCGGTGAGCCACAACGAGCCCCAGAAGGCAGTGGGGACCGGGTCGCCGAAGAGCCACACCGTTACGGCGGTGGCCAAGCCCATCAGGACGACCACGACCTCCATGGCCGCAACGATGCCGAGATATTTGCCGGCGACAAACGCACCGCGTGGAATCGGACGCGCCAGAAGTGGGTACGCCGTGCGCCGGGTGAGCTCGCTGGCAAAGGATACAACGGCCAAGCTCATGGCGATGAGGCTGCCCAGGGCACTCGCGGCTGCGCGGGCGTCTTGATCGAGGTCACGGACCCATACCTCGATGCGGGTAACGCCGCTCCCGACGAGCTCGGAAAGCTTGCCGGCTTTTCGCGCCTTGCCTGCGACGATGATGCCAACGCGATCGCAGATCATTTCGACATCAGGAAGTATGTGGGTGGAGAAGAACACGGTGCTGCCCCGTTCCCGTAGGCCCACCATGCTCGTCGCCGACACACCGGCGCAGACTGTCGTCGCCGAGCTGATGCTCGAAAGAGCCAACCTCGGCTCCTGGTGGACCGTAGCCGAGCTGTTGGGACTGGTACTCGAGGCCCTCGGTACACACTGGGAGCGCGGGACACTCAGTGTAATCGAGGAGCACATCGCCAGCGATCGCCTGCTACGGGGAGTTTCTTGGATCAACCAAACCCTGGTGGCAAGTCGGGATGGTCCCACGGCTCTGCTGTTGGTGGCCGAGAATGATGAGCACACTCTCGGATTGTCCCTGGCGGAGCTCGTTGCCGCAGAGGTTGGCTGGCGCACCACCTGGCTGGGCAGTAAGACACCGCTCACCATGCTCGACGCATGGCTCGACGATGGCGACACACACCTTGTCGCTGTGTCAGCCTCTCGGGCTTCGGACAACCCGTCAGATCTCGAACGGCAATACCGCGAGCTGCGCGAAATAACACAGACCCGCGATGTGGAGTTGGTCTTGGGCGGCAGCGGCACCTGGCCCGATAATCTCCCCTATGGCCATAGGCTGCGAAGTTTTAAACAATGGTGCCAGTTGCTAACGGAAAGAATTGCTGTGATGGGTTAGGGATATTCTGGATCACTGGCCCCACACTGGGTATGGCTAAATGTCAGGCGAGTTGACCAGCTCTCGGGAGCGTGTTGCCCCGGCGGCAAAGCCGACCAACTCCTGCTGCACTTGGATGAGCGCTGCCCGCAGAGACTCGGTCTGGTCAGTTCCAGGAGCACCTAGGTGATCTCTGCCGGCAAACACCAACTCGTTGGCCATCGCTTCTGGCTCCGATTCCTTGATCTTGCGGTAGGCATCCCTGAATGCCATGCCGCCCCGGACCAGTGCAAAGGTGCGGTCGGTGGCAAAGATGTCTGGGGTCAACGCCGCCGCACACTTGTCGGTATCGACCTTGAGTCCGTCGACCGCCTTGCGCATCACCACCAACGTCGCGAAGGTATCGATGAACGATCGGACCAATGGGCCCTTGGTTCTTTGCAGATCCCGATGATAACCGCTGGGCAGTCCGTGTAGAGCCGTGGTCACGGCGTTGTAGCGTCCCAGAATTGAGGCTGGCGCCACGCGGATGAGCTCGAGCACGTCGGGGTTCTGCTTCTGCGGCATGATACTCGAGCCCGTGGTCAACTGCTGTGGCAAGTGAAAGAATCCAAAAGCCTCCGATGAAAACCAAATCAGGTCGGCAGCAAATCTGGACAACGACAGGGTTAGCTGATGCAACGCCGAGAGTACCGACGCTTCGAGGAGACCACGAGTCTGTTGCACGTAGATGGTGTTGATGTCGGGACCATCAAAGCCGAGCAGATCACTGACGAGCTGACGGTCGAGGGGCAACGGGACTCCATACCCCGATGCCGAGCCGAGCGGGCTCCGATTGGCAAGCTTGAGGGGCGCCACGAAGGCCTCAATGTTGCGTATCAGACACTCTGCCAAGGAAAAGAACAGCTGCCCCACTGTTGACGGCATCGCCTGCCGCGTGTGGGTGTATCCAGGCATCAGATCGGATCGGTGCTGCCGTCCCCTTTTCAACGCCACTTCAACCAAATCGGCGGCGACGGCGGCGAGTTGCAACAACTGCTCTCGGACATACAAACGCAGGGCAGTGATCACCTGATCGTTGCGTGATCTCCCCGTGTGTACCTTTTTTCCCGCCTCGCCGGTGCACTGGGTAACCCATGCCTCAAGAGCCGTGTGGCAGTCCTCCTGCTCCTGGGAGATACCTAGTCGTCCGGTGCTGGCGTGGATGAAAGCGTCGGAGAGAGCATCGCGCAATGCCTCCCTCTCCTCTTCGTTGAGCACGCCGATCGTCGCCAACATCTCGACGTGAGCAGCTGAGCCTATGCAATCGTACGGCAACAGCACCTTATCGAGCACAGGATCCTCACCCACCGTGAAGGCGAGTATGGCGCCGTCAATCTCGGTCGAGCCCGAGTCCCACAATCTCATATTCTTTCAACCTTGCGAAGAATCAGTCGGTGCGCCTTGAGTCGCAGGGAGTTGACCTTGATGAAACCGATGGAGTCAGCCTGGTCGAAACCGCCCGCGATATCCATGCTGGAGAGCTCCTTGTCGTACAGGGAGCTCGACGACTCGCGGCCGATGGGCATTGCCGTACCCTTGTAGAGTCGCAATTTCACTTTGCCATCGATGATGGACGATGCCTTGTCGATGGCGCCCATCAAAAAGTCCATCTCCGGGCTGAACCAGAAACCGTTGTAGATAATCGTCGCGAGCTCCGGCGCCAGCATGTCTCGCAAGCGTCGCACTTCCCTGTCCATAGCGACGCCTTCGAGGTCGCGCAGGGCGATGTGCAACAACGTACCTCCGGGAGTCTCGTAGATACCGCGGGACTTGATGCCGACGAAACGGTCCTCGACCATGTCGATGCGGCCGACGCCATTCTCACCAGCAACCTCATTGGCGTATTTGAACAGCGCCAAAGGCTCGGTCTCTTCGCGCCCATCATTGAGATTGAGCAAGCGCACTGGCGTCCCGTCTTTGAAATAGATCTCCACCAGGGTCTCACGGTCGGGTGCATCCTGGGGATTCTTGCAGACGGTGAAGATGTTCGGATCGGGCTGCAACATGGGATCTTCGAGGACACCCGACTCGTAACTCTTGTGCATGAGGTTCTCATCGGTGGAGAACGGTTTCTCAAGCGTGACCGGAATATCGATGCTCTGCTCTTTGGCAAACCGAATCAAATCCTGGCGCCCTTGAAATTGACGGAGAAACTCCGCATCCTTCCAGACGTGCCGTACCCCAACCTTGGGTGCCAATGCGGCAAAGGCAAGCTCGAATCGCACCTGGTCGTTGCCCTTACCCGTTGCACCGTGGGCCATCCATTTGGCACCACTTCGGTGCGCGAGCGCAACTTGATGTTTGGCAATCACGGGCCGCGCCAAGGCCGTGCCGAGAAGGTAGCGTCCCTGGTAGACGGCGTTACCGCGAATCGCCGGGAAGATGTAGTCCGTGACAAATTCGCGCTGCAGATCGACGACCTGGACGTCAACGGCGCCGGTACTCAATGCCCGTGACCTCAACGCCCCAAAATCCTCTTCTTGACCGACATCGGCCACGTAGGCGATGACATCATAACCCTTGAGTTGCAACCACTTGAGGATGCAGCTGGTATCGAGTCCGCCGGAATATGCAAGGATGACCTTTTCTTTGCCCATGGTCCGCTCCTGATACTGCGATGCCAATATGGCCGCAGCGTCTCTTCTCATGTGACACAGGCGCAGCTCACGCTGCAGGCCCGCAATCGGCGCAACTTGGCCCCAACTCGGCCTTGAGTCAACGTTCTCCCGCCGAGGATACCAGCTCGGTCCGTCCTCCCAGGCCGCCCTGCAATAACGACATGATATTGCGCAAGTTCTTTGAACACGAGCCTGGTTGCACCTTCACTTTTGGCCCCTATACTGGTGTCGCTTGCACCCGTAAGGCTGCGTTTGGGAGGTTGTGAGATGAACACTGACAAATTGACCCAGAAAGCAAACGAAGCATTGCTCCAAGCCCAAACCTTTGCAGCAGAGCTCGGCCAACAGGCCGTCGAGGTTGAGCATTTGCTCAAGGCTCTGATCGAGCAGGACGGCGGCGTGGTCTCGCCCTTGTTGAAAAAAATAGGGGTGTCCGCAGACGTGCTTCTCAAGGATGTAGAAAACGCAGCACGGCGGCTGCCCAAGGTCCAGGGCGGCGAGCCCTACTTGGGGCGTTCCCTCAGCGTAGTCATGTCCGCCGCACAGAAACAGGCCGACGAGCTCAAGGACGACTACGTTTCAACGGAGCACCTCCTGCTCGCAGCAGCGCAGAGCAAAGGCCCAGCCAGCGACGTGGATAGGCAGCATAAACCGGCATGAACCGCTGCGATCAACGACTTGTGGCGCCAGTTTAGGTGTCCGACTGAAAAGAAAC
>MGST01000339.1:0-1283 GCA_001798605.1 Deltaproteobacteria bacterium RIFOXYA12_FULL_58_15
ACTCCGAGACTTTTCGCCGCCCTGAACCGGGCCCGGGCGAGACCGCGGCAGCCTCTTCTCCACCGCGATACGCTCCCTGCAATGCCACCTGTCGCCGTCATCGTCGGTACCCGGCCTGAGGCCATCAAGATGGCCCCGGTGGTCCGCGCCCTCGCACGCACCGGCACCCTCACGCCGGTCCTCCTAAGCACGGGGCAGCACCGGGAGCTGCTGGAAAGCGCCCTTGTGGAAGTGGACCTGGTCCCAGACGTCCGGTTGGACCTGATGTCGCCTGGTCAGTCTCCGGTTGAGGTCCTTTCCAGGATCCTCCACGCACTTCCCCCAGTCCTCACATCCCTGGCGCCCGCCGCGGTTCTGGTCCAGGGGGACACCTCTACTGTCCTCGGCGCCACCCTCGCCGCCTGGCACATGGGGATTCCAGTGGGCCACGTGGAGGCGGGACTCCGCACCCATGATCTCGAAAACCCATTTCCAGAGGAAGGGAACCGGCAACTGGTCGACCGGCTGGCGCGATGGCTCTTCGCGCCGACTCCTCTGGCAGCCGCGAACCTCGTTACAGAAGGCCTGGCACCCCGCTGGATTCACGTGACAGGAAACACCGCCGTCGACGAGATCCTCAGGGCCGCTGGCCAATCGAGCACCCCTCTCCCACCTGGTACGGTGCTCATCACCCTCCACCGTCGCGAGTCCTTTGGTGAGCCCCTCGAACACATCTTGGCGGGGCTTGTAGACTTCCTGCGGACCACACCCGACGCGAAGGTCCTGTGGCCCGTCCACCCGAACCCCAGGGTCCAGGAGGCCGCGCGCAGCCTGGACCCGGCGATCGCTCAACGGATCAAGCTGTGCGAACCCATGGGCTACCGGGCCTTCGCAGGCTGCCTCCGAAACGCGCGCCTGGTCCTCACCGATAGCGGAGGAGTCCAGGAGGAAGCGCCCACGTTCGGCGTTCGGGTCCTGGTGGCACGCGATGTCACGGAGCGACCCGAAGGCGTTGAGGCGGGAGTCAATCGACTGGTTGGGAGAAGCCGGCCCGGTGTTGCCCGCGCACTCCTCGAAGCCTGGCAAGAGCCGGCCTGGTCAGGTCCCATCCCGGCTCCAAACCCGTACGGGGATGGGAGGGCGGGGGAGCGGATCGCGGAGATCCTGGAACGAGAGCTCTGCGGGGGCGAAGGGGGTGGGGCATGAGGAATCGCGACACTGGTGGCCATCTTCTCTCCCGTTCTCATGCAGGAACACGCCTCGTGGCCCTGAGGTAGCCATTGGAATGGGATACCATCCCGCCT
>MGST01000339.1:1362-5238 GCA_001798605.1 Deltaproteobacteria bacterium RIFOXYA12_FULL_58_15
CTGCTATGCGGTCCAACTGATCGAGAAACAGGGCATCCTCAAAGATCTCGACCTCACAGCCCTCACCGTCCATCTTGATGAAACAGGCTGAATCCGGCCACTGACCCAACACGGTCTCCAGTATCTCCCCGGCACGACGGATCACTACAGTTTCTGCCTCGTATCGGCCTGGGTGGGCCGCATAGTCGAGGGGAACCCTGCCATCGGCGACGATTCTGGAGTTTCCCTTCAGGATCGGGTTGATGATGCCATGACCCTGGTAGTTCGCGCCACCGAGGCCAAAAGCCTATGGTGTGATCTTCCTCGCCAACTCTGGATTCGATTGCAGAGTCTCCTGGAGTATGGCGAAGGTGAGGGCGAAAGGCTCGAAGCTCTCGACATGAGCCACGGAGGGATGGCAAGCGAAATACAGGCTCGCCAGACCGATGTTGGCTCCAATGTCCAGGACGATGCTGTGCGCACTGAATGGCATCGCGTATAGATGGGACTGATAGATCTCGCTGAAGATCTCAATCTCGTCTTTCTGCCTGAAAGTCAGCTTCAGACCTTTATAACAGAACAGAACCGCGTCGTCGGTGAACGACAAGGGTTCACCGCTGATCCCTCGCAGGAACGTGAGATGCTGATCGGGGCACCATCGAACAGGCATCTGGATTCTCCTTGCAGCTTTCTCTGGATGTTCCAGTTGGACAACACTGAACTCAACTCCGGCCTCCAACGTGGAATCCCATGATAGCCGGGTTTCGTGACGAGGTCATTCTCCTGTCTCGGATTCCACTGCGGTCCTGAATCCCACGGAATCGGAAAGGACTGATGAACGCCGTTCAGTCACCTCCCCACCAACGTGGACCCCAGGAACAACCACGCCGCCCCCGCGTCCTCGCCTCCCTCGTCGTTTCCCGGCCCCGAGAGAAGGACGTCGTCCAGGCCGTCGCCGTCCATGTCGCCGACACCGGCCATGGAGTCGCCCAGTTGGTCGTCTTTCTCGCCACGCACGGTTGCGTCCGCGTCAGTGATCCCGAGAGTACCGGCTACCGGTCCCAGGTACAGGTAGACTGTCCCCGCGCCGGGTGTCCTGCTATCCATCTCGGGAGCGGCGATGAGCACGTCAGGGAACCCGTCGCCGTCGACATCGCCCGCGAAGGTGACCTCCTCGCCGAAGTAGCCGGATGGAGAGGTACCGACCCACCTGGCCAGGGCTGCGTCATCGATGGCCTGATCCCCCGAGGCCAGACCCGATACGACCCACGCGGCGCCGGTCCTCTCATCCCAGGCTCCAGGACCTCCGACAAAGAGGTCGTCCAACCCATCACCATCCATGTCGCCAGCGGACGAGACCGAGTTCCCCACATTATCGAACGCCTCCTTCCCCCGAAGCGAAGCATCTGCCTCCGAGGCCGGTACGGATCCCCAAGCGGGGCTTCGGACGAGCAGAACGCGCCCTGCAGCGACATCGGCGCTGAGACAACCAACGAGGATATCGGGCAGGCCATCCCCATCCGTGTCACCCGCGGAGGCCACGGCGTTGCCCGCCCAATCGTCTGACTCGCCCTCGATGCGAAGATCCGCGTCCGCCAATGACACATCACCGGATACGGGCCCACGAACGAGGTACACCGCGCCACTCGATGGAGTGTATTGCTGATCTCCCACGAGGATGTCGCTGTAGCCGTCGGCGTCCACGTCGCCGGCCGAGGCCACGGCGGACCCGGAGAAATGGTAGGGCCCGCCGCCTGCGGGTTCCCCCAGCAGCGTGGCACCAGCGATGGAAAGGTCGTGGGTTCCCGTGATAGGGCCAAACAAGAGGTGGGTCTCGCCATCATAGGCGTTCTCGCCAGGAGCGCTGGCCAGGAGGTCGTCGTATCCGTCCCGGTTCGTGTCGCCGGCCAGGGCGACGGATGTGCCGGCACAGCCGCCACGGTCGTCGCCTGTGAGAATAGCATCCGCATCGGAGAGATCCTTCAGGCCCGAAACGGGGCCGAGGACCACGAACACGGTGCCAGAGCCCAATTCCCCCCCTCGACTGCTGGCACGAGCGCCCAGGAGGAGATCCATTCTCCCATCCATGTTCACATCACCACCGGAAGATACAGCCATATAGCCATCATCTTCACCGACCAACCACGCAAACGCGCGTTCGAGATCGTAGTCGGCGTCAGCATCGGTATCAGCGTCGGTGTCACCGTCGGTGTCACCGTCGGTGTCACCGTCGGTGTCACCGTCGGTGTCACCGTCGGTGTCAGCATCGGTATCTGTATCCGTCTCAACGGCGGAGTCGGAAGGTTCACTCGTGTCGTCCTGCTCCTTGGGGCAGGCGAGCATAAGAGCGCCTGAGACGCATGATATCATGACTCGGGTTGCGGTCAGGGTACTCATGGGTGCCTCCTTCTCCAGCTACACTTTGGGATCGGATTCCGGTGGGACACCGAGACTGAAGGTGAAGGGTTCGAAAACCCGCTTTGCGTTCCATCGCTCCAAGTCCCCTCCCCGCGTGGCGCCACATTCCTCCCGGAACATCTCGTAGAAGACGATGTCTCCCGTGTACCTTTCCATCGCGGGATCAATATATTCTGTGGAATTATAGTTCTCCACATCGAATCCAAGAATGAATCGGTCCGGCCATGTGCGGATCCTCTCAGCAATAGCCGAACCCAAATCTGTAGGCCCGAGGGGATCATAGAGGTCATACGACGGCACATGGCACATCCCCGCGATGTCGAAATACAACCTCGGGTAGGTATCCAGCATGTGGTCCAGTTTCTCCAGGTAGGTAAGTAGTTCCTCTCCGGCTAATGAAGCCCCTCCCGGCCCCGTCCCACAGTGGCCAAGAATAATGTTCACGTTGAAGCCGCTCGCGGCGACGTGGTCGAGCAGTTCTTGGAAGTCGTCCCAGTTGGTGTCGATGGAAGATCCGCCCGCGTCAACAGCCCCGAGATCCCAGTGGAACAACACAGGGACGCTGTACTCCGTGTGCGTGGTATTGAACGCGATCGCCACATCACAGATGGCCTTCAACCGCTCCACGTCGGTGCAGTCGTCGCCATGCCCTCTCGCGATCACTTCGCCGATACCCCGAAAGCCGTCGTCCTCCAGTTTTCCTTGGATGTACTCGACCATCTCCTCGGTTGACATGTACGCGTCACTCAGGGGGAATCCACGAACAAAGGGGATGAACGCGTCCGGGTAGTCCACGGCGGCCTGCTCGACCGTGTCGTCCAACTCCTCGAACTGGAACGGTCTCTCAAGGGTAGGCCCGCCACCGTCCCACTTGTACAGGCCCGACAACGCCATCCGTTGCACACCGCTGACGGACATGTACTCCAACAACCACTCGACCCGAGTAGACATCTCGGCAGTATCCGTGCTTCCGTCACGGTTCCCGGCCCACACGTGGTGGGAGTGGATGTCGTTCCTCAACTTCATCACGAGGGGGCCCATCATCGGGCCTGCCATGAGGCCCCATCCCGCAGCCATGGGAATGTCCATCATGCGAGGTACTGTGCGCCTCTCCAGAAAACAGGCCGTCTCCCCGATCCAGAGCTCACTGGCATTCCGTCCATCGCCCCGAATATCCCAGGCCGTCCAGTCCTCCTCCCGAAACCCCTTGATTCGCTCATGCTCTTCCATGTTCATTCCTCCCACGGGATGCACCGGGGTGTGAGGTCCAGGATGGACCGGTACTGGGCAAGGTCTCCGTAACGCCCCTCGGGGTCGGTCTCCATGTATCGCTGATATTTCGCGACCCGGTCGGCCTCCCGGGCCCAGCCCAGGTGCCGAATCCGGAGGTCGCTCGCCCGGTGGGGCAATTCCAGGATGTTCTCTGGCAATCTTCCACAGTGCAGCGCTGTCTCCCGCCACCGATACATGAAGTCGGGG
>MGST01000340.1 GCA_001798605.1 Deltaproteobacteria bacterium RIFOXYA12_FULL_58_15
CGTCTGCAGCTTGCATCGGTCCTGCGCTCCATCATCAGCCAGCGATTGGTGCCACGCGCTGATGCCCGCGGCCGGGTAGCAGCATTGGAGATCCTGCGAAATTCCTCACGTGTGCGGGACCTTATTGAGGACCAGGATCGAACCCAAGAACTCCCCGACGCCATCGCCAAGGGCAGTGATTCCTCTGGCACACAGACTTTTGACCAATCACTCATGGGCCTCTTCCGCCAGAATCTCATCACGTACCAAGAAGCCCTGCGTCAAGCCACCAATCCAGACGACTTTGCGCTGCGCGTTTCTGGCGTCTCTGCGACGTCTGACACCAGCTGGGACACTTTCGAAAACGCGGCACCAGCACCAGCGCTTGCACCTGCGCCTGCACCAGCGAAGGCATCGGCAGTCACTGCACCAGCTCAGGCAGCACCAAAGAAAACGGACCTGCCGCCAACCTCCGAAGACGATGACTTCAAGATCGAACGGTTCTGACCAAGAACGCCGACCAAGGGTACCAGCACGGCAGGCCGCTCTTACGCTCCTTGTGCCGCGACTCTTGTCATCCGCGGAGCTACAAGAGCGGCTCGCTCGACGCGGATATGAGCAAGAGGATGTTGCTGATGCCATGGCCCTAGTGCAATCCTATGGCTACCTCGACGATGCTGCATTGGCACGGGCAGTGCGCCTGGAGGCGGAGCGAACCTGCCGTGGACCACTGTGGGTGCGGCGCACGCTCGAGCGACGCAAGGTCAATGAGACGTTATGTAACGCGGCACAAGATGAAGCCGAGAATACTGCTCGGGTCTGCGCTCAACGTTTCTTGACCACAAAATTCGGAAACGCGGGTGATCTCCAAGGAAAGCAACGAGCCAAGGCGCAACAACAACTTCTGAGCCGTGGATTTAGCCTCGAGTGCGTGCTCGACATTCTCGACGAGACAGGGTAATCCAACCGACACTTTCCGAAAGAAAACATGTCAATTGCTCTCACTATTCTTGGGATCTCGGTCCTCATCATCTTGCATGAGCTCGGCCATTACCTCGCCGCGCGTTTAACAGGAATGCGGGTCCTCAAATTCTCCCTCGGTTTTGGCCCGAAGTTATTTGAGAAGAAGATTGGCGAAACCCACTGGCAAGTCGCCGCCGTCCTGCTCGGCGGCTACGTCCAGGTGCATGGCATGGGGCCGCAGGATCCGAGCATGCCCGCCGACGATGAGCGCAGCTATCGCAACAAACCCTTGTGGCAACGGGCCCTCGTCATCGCCGCAGGTCCCGTGGCCAATTGGCTTCTGGCCGCTGTCTTCATCTTTGCATTGGCCATTTCAGTTGGTTATTCCCAGTTTGATGAAAGCCTGCCGATGCTCGGTGAGATCGTAGCCGGCGAGCCGGCGGCAGCGGCCGGGCTACAAGAGAATGACCGAGTCCTAGCCGTCGGTGGTGAAACGGTAACCGATTGGCCGACATTGGTGACACAGATTCAGCGTCACCCTGGCAAGCTGGTCGTTCTTGACATCGAACGTGGCTCGGAAAGACTTTCAATCGAAGTCACGCCCCGTGACGAGGATGGAGTCGGGAAATTCGGCGTCTATCCGCCTTCCGTAACCATCAAACCGGGGCTGGGTGCATCACTCCAGGCTGGGTTCATGGGCGCTTGGACCCTCACCGCCCAGCAGGCGAGCCTATTGTGGGACTGGGCGCGGGGCACCCGCAAAGGCCGACTCGCAGGCCTGCCGGAAATTGTCAGTACCGTGGCGGAGCGCACCGAAAAGGGGATCAGCCACTTGTTTGATGCCCTCGCTGCGCTGTCGGTTACTCTTTTCTTGCTCAACCTGTTGCCGATTCCCGCACTTGATGGCAGTCGACTACTGTTTTTGGCGATAGAGGGAGTTCGCCGCAAACCAGTCGATGAGAAGATTGAAGGAGTTGTCCACACTGTGGGATTCCTCTTACTTCTTGCCTTGATACTCTTCGTTTCTATTCGCTGGTTCTTTGTATGATTGAGTGGTGGATTATGTCCACCACTGTTTCCTGCAAAATCCACTTTTTGCTGTTGCCCGTTACGAAAACTTTGATGGGCCGGGTCTCACCTGTGACATCAATGTCAGAACACTGACGCTATGCGTTAGAAATTCTTCTTGGACGTTGGACAATCTGCCCAGATCTCATGGCAGTTGAACATCCAGATTCTGGGTGGAGATGGCACGGCTGTTGCTGATCGGATCAGATCTCGACAGTTGGTGTTGTCAGTTCCCCTGCATCCCAATTGCTCGGGATAGAGTAACGGCCACGGGATGAGAAACCCGGGGTCGCTTCTTCTCCTTGCGTGCGGGTCGTAGGGTAGCTCCCAACCCTACGGCCCAACGCGGGGCGGCTTGTCACGAATCAATTGTTTTCTTCCCTAAAGCTCAGCGTCGATTTTTTGCCCACCACAGCGTTAGTGACCGTTATTCCTGCATCAATTCGAGCCCCATCAAGGATGATGACGTTTGCCAAACGCGCGTCTTTGCCGATTTGCACACGTGGCCCCACCACAGCGAAGGGGCCGACGATGGCGTTGTCACCGATACGAGTACCATCGCCGAGCAACACCGGCGGACGTATCTCCACCCCAGAACCGAAATCAACGTTGTACCCCATCCGCACCACTTCTGCTACCGCACGCTTGGGCGCAATGGCGTAGCCGCCGAGCGGGTCAGCGTATCGAAGCTTGACCCCTTGAGACAAAGCATCGGCGTTCACTTGAAAGTAGCGTTCCGGAGTGCCAGCATCGCTCCAATAGCCGTCCATAGTCGCGCCATAGAGCGGCTCATTGTTGTTCAACGCTTTGGTGTAGGCGTATCGCATAATGCAGGTTTGCACATCGGGAGGAATATACTCGAGAAAACGTGGCTCCAAGACGTGAACTCCGGCGAACATATAGGGCTGCACCGGTGCCTTGGCTACACCCTGACCGAGAATCTTGCGCACCCTACCGTCCTGTTCGATCTCAATCTGGCCAAACTCTCCCTGTCGGGGGTCTTGGCGCAACACCATGGTCGCCAACGCCTCATTGGCACGATGTGCGGCGATGACCGCAGCGAGGTCGAGATCGAGCACCGTGTCGCTGTTGACCACCACAAAGGTGTCATCCTCGAGAAGGGCGTGCATCTTCTTGAGACCGCCGCCGGTGCCGAGGATCTCCTCCTCTTCGCTGTAGGTAATCGAAACCCCAAAGTTCGCGCCATCCCCCAGACTCTCTTTGAGGAGCTTTCCCAGGTGGTGGACATTGACAATGACGTCGGTGATCCCATGATGGGCAAGGAGCTTGAGGGCATATCCGATGAGCGGCAGATTGCCCACCGGCAACAGCGGCTTAGGCACTGTTTCGGTAATCGGACGCATTCGCTGGCCGAAGCCAGCTGCTAGTATGAAACCCTTCACGGCGGGGGACCGTAGCACCGGCATTGAAGTCAGGTCAAAGCGAATTTGCTCACATGGCACTGGGGTTCATTCGCAAATCTCTCTAATCCAGTGCCGTACAGGCAATCCCAATGGCACCCCGCTGCAACAACACGGCCGCCCCCTGACACGCCTTGACGCCGTAACCACGCTCGCGCAGAGCCTTACCGAGCTCCTTTGCGAAAGCAGCGGGTTTGGGCCAGGCGCTCTGGGCCACGTCGAGGACGACAAACTCGGCGACACCACTGACAAACTCGACGTGACGCGGCAGCGGCCCAGCCCCATCGCCCAGAACGATCTGGTAAATCTGTGCGCGACCACTTAGGTACGGCAAGAGATGATTCTGAGCGGCCACCGAGGCCTCCGTGGGGATCATCCGCAATATATCCATTGCATCACGCCGATCCCGAGAGGTGGCGTAGTACGACTGTCGCCAAGACCACAAAGGTCCCGATCCAAACCGAGCAAGGGTGGACACCAACAGACAGCTGAGCACCACCACTGGCACGGCCATCCTCGACCACTCTACGGCTTGGCCCCCCCGGGACCGCGCCGATTGCCGCAATCGCACCAACCCATCGATGGCGGCCAAAGTGGCAAACACTCCAATGCCAGCACCGTAATGGTACCCCCACCAACGGTTGGAGTGCGTCGACCAAAATCGCTCAAACACAATCGGCGCAAAGGCGATGAACCAACGTGGGGCCAACAAGCAAACGAAAGCAACCGTGGACAAAGGAGCCAGCAGCCCATCGACCTTTGCCCCCGGCGTAAAGAGCATTGAAAAGGCCCTGTAGGGATTCGCAACAACCGCGGCAAGCATTTCGAGGGGGCCGTTGCCGAGCTCTTCAAAACGAAAGTGGCGAAACCCATCGGGTCGAAATAACGGAAACAACACTTTCATCTCGATCACAAAAAACACCGCGAGCGTTGCTGCACCGACCATTGCCCAACGACGCTCTTTGCCCTTCTCCAAAGCCAGTACCAGACAAAGCGCCAGGGCATACAGGACCAGATTCTCTTTGCAGATTGCGACCAAGCCGAGAGCCACACCAAAGGCCACGGGTCGTCGCTCACGGAAAAACCATACGACCCAAGGAATGATGCCGGCCCCGCAGGTGGTTGGATTCCAGTCAAACATGACCGCGTGCTGCAGATCGACGCCAAACAAATAGACAACCACCAGCGCCCAACCGGCGGCGCGGGACTCGAGGCGCATCCTTGCCAGGGAGAAGACCGGGGCCGCCCCTGCCCCGACAACCAACGCTTGAAACAGCAGCAAGGCACCAGCACTCGGCCACAACCACTGCAGGGGGGCCGCCAGAATGTCGACGAACTCGAGATGGTCGGCGAAGGCGTGCATCCCCATTACCGTGTTGTGGGGAGACTCGAGCTGCGACAACAACCAAACACTCTGATGAAACAGACCCAGGTCCTTGCCACCCGTACCGAACCATAAATGGCGCCGATAGGACTGAACAAATATCACGCATGCACATACCACAAAGGCAAGAGTAGGCTCCCAGGCGCGATGCAGACGCAATTCACCGACTCGAGCACACGCCCATGTGTAACCTCGCTCGAAGAGCGGCCAAAGCACCCACACCATTGCTACGGCCAAGGTTGGATGGGTGACATGGGTGAAGTAGGCGTTGGTGAACGGAGTTGCCAGCACCA
>MGST01000341.1 GCA_001798605.1 Deltaproteobacteria bacterium RIFOXYA12_FULL_58_15
CGACGGATGACGATGCCGATGACTCGGCGAGGATACCTCTCGGCAACGATGCGATAAATCTCCGGGTCCTTTTCGCCGGAATCACCGACCAGAATGAAGCTCAGATTTGGCAAGAGATTCATCAGGTGGGTGATACGTTCGACCTTGTATTCCACGTGCTTGGTAAGCGGGTCTTCGCCAAAGTTCTTGAGCAGAATGGGGCCGGGGGGCATTTGTTGGATGCGGAGGAATTCGGTGATTCGTTCGTGTAGGTTCTGTGGGCTGCCGCTCACATAGAAGACACCGCGGGCTCCCGCCTGCATGGCATGACGAAAGGCGACGCTGGCACCCGCCACAACCTCCATCTGCGCGGCATTCTTGGTCAGGGTGCGGGCAATAAGTCGCTTCTTGTCGGTGACGCCGCTGTTGGCGACGGTATCATCGAAATCGCTGATGACCGCGATGCCCGGTTCATCGCCGAAAATGTGAACGACGCCGTGGGCATCGGCAATGACGTAGCCAGTCTCGCCGGTTGCGCGCACGGTGATCGGGAGGGCACCCGTGGGCAGAGGGGAAAGCAAATCCTGACTTTCAATTCGCCAAACGCCATCATCGTCGGTTCGGCTGGCGAAGGATCTGCCGTCGATTTCAACCTCAACCCCAACGCCCTTGAGCTCATCGGTCTCAAGAGTATTGAAAGAGTCGACCACATTAGCGAATCGTCCGAGGTCTTTGTCGGCAGCCCGGATGCCTTCGCCTTCAAGAACTCGACCCTGCAGCACGAATTTTCCGGGAGTGCCGTAGCCGGCGTGGATGAGAATGATCCCTCTGTGATCCGCACGGGCGGCAAATGGAAGAACGGAGAACATTACGAAAACCACCCCGAGTATTTTGAGCATTGGCAACAATACCCACCCACAGTGGCGGCCACCAGGGCACCTAGGGTGTCGGCACACCGAACAATTGAGCCTGCTGGTGCTTGACCTCCTCGATGAGCTCACGGACGCGCCTCTCCGCGCCAGGCCTGTCAAAAATGAATCGAACGCCAAAGCCTTTGCGCCCGTCCAACTGACGCCAACGAACCTCGCACTTGACCTCGATGCCGTTGCTTTGGCCTGGCACCTTGAATCGCATTAGGATGAGGTCACCAACTTCCACCTCGTGGTTGGTGAGAATGGAGGCGCCATCGCGGCTCAGATCATCGGTTATGTCGGTTAGAAAGACACTGTTGGAGGCGTACTCGATTTCGAGCATTGCCGGATAGCGGCGGGTTCGGCGCTTTGTCAGGGTTACGGCGCGACCTTGGGTGAACTCAAGGAGGAGATCGCGGGTGTGACGCTCACTTTCCACGAATTCTACGCCTACCCCGGCAGGAAGATTCCTTTGGTCAGTGATGCGCTTCCAGCGAATGATACCGCGCGAGTGCACAGTGACCTGCTCTTTAGCAAACACAATCTCGACATCGACCTCCTCTGCGCTCGCGAGTCGTGTGTAACCCGGCACAAAGACCCCCCCAATGCCGCCTTGTTTGAAATAGTGGTTCACGAAAACCGAGCGCTCGCGCAGGGGCAATAGGACGGTAGGCCGAATGCGTAGTTTGTCCTCCATCGGGGCAGACTAGCGAGTCCCTTCGGGATTGGCAATGTGGCGAGTTGTTTGATGTGGCGAGTTGTTTGATTGCCTCCGATTGTGGCCTTTGCATTGCGATATTGGCGCAGGTTGCGTAATCTTCCAACGATGGCACAGCCGCGAGTTCTCGTGGTGGATGATGACCGCCACAACGTGGACTTTCTGAAAAGGGCTCTACGCCCTGACTTTGAGGTCGTGGGATTGACCTCCTCCCTCGATGCATCGCGACTGCTCAGACGGTCAGCATTCGACCTGCTCATTGTCGACCAGCAAATGCCCGAAATGTGTGGTACGGAGCTGTTGGAGCAAGCGTTGGTGATTCAGCCGCGGGCACTTCGAGTGATCCTTAGCGCGTTCACCGATACTGCGGATCTACTTGCTGCCATCAACCGTTGTAGGGTCCACCGATTTCTCAACAAACCTGTAACCGTAGCTGAGTTGTTGGCCTGCGTTCGGGCTTTGACGGCCAATCGCGTGCATCATTCCACACGGTGCATCGTCATTGATGAGGATTCGAAGCGTGGCGACGAACTGGCGCAGGAACTCAGTCGTGACGCGGCGGGCGAACTCGAGTGCGAGACAGCCCCCGATTCCGCCACGTTATCAGGCCAGGGACTCATTGTTCTTTCGCAACCCACCATTGACCAAGTTCAGGGGACGTTGAGGTTGGTCGGTGGTCCGGACGCCGAAGCGATGGTGCTGGTGGTCATGGGTTTGGGGGAAGCTCACGATGCCGCCTCTTATCTGCGGGCGGGCGTTGATGATGTGGTGTGGTGCCCGGTGCGAGTGGAAGAGGTTCTCTTGCGGTACAGAACCTGGTGTGCGCGCCGAAATGCAGAAGCAGAGGTGGAGCGCCTGCGTTTGGAAACGAAGTCACGTCAGGGTTACTTCGAGTTGATTGGCCAGTCCCAAGCGATGAGAAAGGTTTTTGGTGCAGTTGAGCTGGTTGCCAGGAATGACTCAACTGTACTTTTTTGCGGAGAACCCGGAACGGGGAAGGCCCTCTTGGCCCGTGCGATTCATGCGGCCAGTCATCGTCACAACGGGCCTCTCGTTCATGTTGAGCTCGACGCGATTGCTGAGTCCTCGATGCTGGGAGAGCTGTTCGGCAGGGACTCCGGGGCGATTGCCGCAGGCATGAAGGTCAGTGCAGGCAAGCTGGAGCTGGCCCACGGCGGTACGCTGTTTCTCGACAAAGTGAGCCTATTGACGTTGCCGACGCAGGTGAAATTGCGGCAGGCACTGCGCGAAAGAAGTTACTCGCGGGAGGGGGCCGCGACTGTGCGACCCGTGGGTTTCCGCTTGGTTTGCGCGACGACGAAGGATCTGTCGGAGCTCGTCGAGACAGGGAGCTTTGACCAGGAGCTCTTCGAGCTGTTGAGCGTGGTGCGGATAGATGTCCCTCCGCTCTGCGAGCGGCTCGAGGACATTCCCTTGCTGGCACGCGCGTTTCTTAAGCGTTTTGCCAGCCAAGCAAACAAGAGTGATATCACTCTTGGTGAGAATGCGTTGAGCGATCTGATCGCCCATTCTTGGACTGGAAATGTGCGAGAGCTTGAGCACGCTATCGAACGCGTTGTTGCAATGAGTGCCGGTGGTGAGGTGCTCGGTTCGGGGTGGCTGGAGCAACGGGCGGTGCGTCAATCTTTCTGGGGTGTCGCGGACAACCTCCTCAAGGGAGGTCGAAATCTCCATGAGCTTCTCTACGACGTTGAGAGAAGTGTGCTGCTGCAGACAATGGAGAGGTATTGTGGCAATCAGACCGCTGTTGCCAGGAAACTGCAGATTCCCCGAACAACATTGCGAAGTCGACTCGAAAAACACAAGATCTTCTGAATTCGAGACTATCCAGCATGACGAAATCTCGTCACCGCTGGTGACGAAAAACGGTCACCGTCACTTTCTCTCGCCAAAATCATGACAAATGGCATCTTTTCGTCGCATGATGGGCCACTACATCCAAGCAGTGTCAGCCCCAAGCTGGCAGGATTTACCGAGCTGTATTGAACATGTCTCATGTGCTGAAATCGGGCAACGGTGCGAATGAAAAGGGGATCGACGATTGCGAAGGGGAGCCAATCAGGTCGGTCGACGTGCAGGTTGCAGATGAAGAGTTACGTGTCCGGGTCGCTGAGATCCTTCGGACGGTGGGCTGCGTGCCTCAATGCGAAGGAGAAGGTGCACCGTGGGTTGTGATTCGTGACCGAGAAGGCAATGTTGCCAAAGGGGCACCGATCATCCGACTCTGGGATATTGCCCGTCACAAGAAAACCAGTGAAACCGACTCCAACCCGTTCGAGCAAGAAAACACCGTGGGATGGATCGGCGTCGCTCCAGAGGTGGACTCACGCGGAGTGGGCTCGATGTTGGCGCACTTGCGGACTCGCCAGTTCAGTACGCTTGATAGATTGTTGGAGCAAGGGGCTCAGATCATCACGAATCGGGAGAACCAATCCAAGGCGAAGAGAGACCATTTGGCGAGGCTGGCGGATTTTGGTCTGCAGGCCGGTGCGTCAAGACACGTGCTCGAAGGCTTGGAGCTTGCACTCGACGAATTGTTTACCAATGCAGTGTACGATGCTCCCACTGGCGAGGATGGGCGACATCTGAATGCCTCAGAACCACGTTCCGTACCTGTCACCTCGCCGCGGCCCTTCGCCATCCGTTTTGGTCGGGACGGGCGACAAATAGCGGTATCGGTGTGTGACAAATACGGGACCCTGAAGGTCGACAACATCGTCAAGGCATTGCGGCGTTGTTTTGCACCAGGTGGAGCACGGTTCGAGATGAAAAGTGGCGGAGCGGGCCTCGGCTTCTTCATGCTTCTGCAGAATGCCAACCATCTGGTCATCAATGCGAAGGCGGGGCAGTTCACGGAAGTCACCTTCATACGACGACTGGACCAACGCCGACGAGATTTCATGCGATCCTCACCGACTCTCACACTGTGCATGATTGACGGGCAGGAGGCACTCGCGAGCTCACGTGTCCATCCCCGTCGCGTCGTTGAGTGGCCGGCAACCGTGTCATGCTGTGATGGAGCTTCACTGACAGCGACGATTCTGGACATCTCACCTGGCGGGTTGTTTGTAGGGGCTTCGGATCTGAAAGCTGCACGCGGGGATGACTGTCGGGTTAGGTTTCAGCCAAATGGCAAAGAGGAAGTCGACTTGCGTTGTGTGGTCCGCTGGAATGGCTACAGCAACGAGCACAACCGGCTCGGGGTGGGCCTAGGTTTTGAGTCGGAGCTCGATAACCTTGCTGGTATGCTGGGAAGTGGGGTGGGGGCATGAGGCGGTTGGCGCTGCAAACGGAGGTACGGACTCGATATGGAAAATGATTCGCCCCGTCGGATCCTCGTTGTTGACGATGAGCCAGAGATCTTGGATCTGTGCCAAAGGATTCTCCGGTCCGACTATGATGTTGTGTTGGCCCATTCTCTTGCGGAGGGTCTCGAGCTCTCCAAGGACGGCTCGTTCTGTGCTGCAATTGTCGACCAATTCCTCGAAAAGGACAGTGGTGTTGAGTTCCTCGCGAGCATTCAAGAGACATACCCCGACATGGGCAGGATTTTGATAACCGGTCATGCGAGCCAGGAACGTATTATCGAAGCGATCAACAAGGGGCAGGTGCACGCCTACGTTCTCAAACCCTGGTCCAATGATGAATTCACTCGGGTTGTCGACCATGTTGTTGAGGTCGCCCGGCTGCGGATGAGGCTGTCCGCGGAGCACGCCCGGTACCGTCGATTGGTTTTTGACTCCGCTTCAAACCTACCCACCCGCGCTCTGGTAGAAGGTGATGCGGCACGATGGCTCGAGTCAGATGGCACTTTGGGGATTTTGGTGATCGACGCGAGCGAGGTTTGGGCGGTGCAAACCGAGATCGGCACGGACGCTTTTGTTGGCCTACGTGACGCCTTTGTGTCTGCGATTGTTCGCATGCACGGCAACGTTTATCGTCGAGAGGATATCCTTGCCGTCGATGAGGTGGAGAGCCCACTGTTCTGCATATTGTTGTCGCAGCCTCGCACCCAGCATTTGAGTTGTGGCAATGATGTGGAGCTGTTGGCCCGTCGCCTCCTGCATGCGGTATCCGAGGAAATGTTGCAACTTGCCTCTCCCATTGAAAATTGGTGGCCCCGCGTGTCGGTGGGGTTTGCCTATTTAATCCACAATCCGACATTGCCGATCACCTTCCAGCTTCGTGATGGGGTCCGCAGCGCGAGAATTCGCGCGGGCAGGCTCCTCGAGTCCGATGACCAAGTCTCCCATCGAAGTGAGCTCGAGCGCATCATCGTCAACCGTGAGTTGAGGACGGTGTTTCAGCCCATTGTCGATCTCACCACGAGAGAGTGTATCGGCTACGAGGCCCTCAGTCGCGGTCCAAGCGGCACCCGATATGAGAGTCCCGCGTTTCTCTTGCGCCTCGCCGATCGGGTCAATTTGTCGGTCGAGCTGGATAGGGCCTTTCGGACGACGGCGTTGTCAAATGTACCGCGCATGACTTCGGCTCCTCAGTTCTTCATCAACACCATCCCAATGGCACTTTGTGCCAAGGACATGCGTCCGGTAGAGGTCGAGAGACAATTGCATCTGCTCGGCGTGGAGCCTGAGCAATTGGTGCTTGAGTTCAGTGAGCGGTACGTGATGCGCAATCAGGGCTTTCTGCAAAACCTACTTCAAGATTATCGCTCGATTGGCATCAAGCTGGCCATAGATGACGTGGGGGTGGGTTATTCTGGACTCGAGCGCATCGCGAAACTCGAGCCCGACTATCTGAAGGTGGATATGTGGCTCGTCCGTGACATTCACGAACACGCCTACAAGCGCGCGACCGTTTCAGCCCTGGTCAATCTTGCCAACGAAGTTGGGGCATTGACTATTGGTGAAGGAATCGAGGTCTCCGGAGAGTTGGGTTGTCTTCAAGATCTCGGGGTGGGACTGGGCCAGGGGTACTTGCTCGGACGGCCAAGCCCCATTCAATCTGAGTGACCCGAAACGTACCCTGTGTCGCCGCTCGCTTGGCGGAGAAACAGGGCGAATTGCCTCACAAACAATGTCACCGAAGGGGCCCAATCCGCTAAATCGTTGACTCTCAATTCCGAAGCTCGTCCTCGCTGTCTCCACGGGTTGTTGTCGCTGCCGATCCGCTTTAGGGTTGTTCGCGATGATCCCATTGTGCATACCGATGTTGGTATTGGCGGTGACAACCCAGGAGCTCGTTGGCCATCTTGCTGACGGCGAACGTTGCGTGGATGCAGCAAATGAGCTTGGCGTCGTTGGCCGCGAGGTAGGCGCAGCCTTCGGGCCACTGGTGGAGACCATCGCCCGCGGTAACCGCTGTTCACCTGCTGCTGCGGCGGCTATCTCCAACCAAGTCCGCTACAACAACCCCTTGGCGCGCAGCGTTGCCGAGCTGGTTCGCGTCGAGCTCACGGAACACGGGCAAGAACTCAATCCTGTCGCTCGTCGCTATTTGGTCGAGGTTTTCGGCCGCGTGGCACAGCTGCGGCAGGACGGGCGCGAGATCCTGACGCGGGCGCTCAGCGACCCGGATATCGACGTGGCACGAACTGCCGCGGTTGCGCTCGGGGCCCATTTCTCGCCCGAGGAAGGGGTGACAGCCAAACTCGATGTGATGCTTCACGATCCCGAGCAGCGTTTGCGGGCGGCACAGTTGGTGGCGTCGGCTGCGTCGTGTACTCGTTTCGTGCCGTGGCTCTCTCGAGCAGTGGAGCTACTCGCCCTCGATGCATCGTTACCCGAATATGAGACGATTGTGGGGCTGGTATACGCATCGCTCCTTGAGCCGCAATGTCGCGCTGAGGCACCAGATGCCGGCGGTCATCCCAACTTTCTCTTGCACATGACGGCGCACGCCAACGAGCAGGTTGCTGCGCATTGTGCGCGCATGTTAGGGCGCACGTGGCCAAATGAACGCATTGTGGCCGAGTTGGCCTATCGCCTGGTCGAGCCGCCTCATCCGACCCCGTTCTATCGCGCCGCCGTTATCGAAGGTTTGGCGCAGTCGGGTCGGGCCGCGGTGGTCGCTCTTGCTTTGTTGCAACAATCCCTTGAAAGCGATTCACCGAGTGTGCGTCGCGCAAGTATAGATGCCCTGCAGATGCTCGGGCCGACCGCGCATGCAAGCGCACACAAATTGGCGGATCTTGCCGAGCACGATCCTGATGCCTTAGTCCGCAAGGCTGCAAGCGACGCCCTCGCTGTTATCGTCGGAGTCGGCATTGAGCCGCGCAATCTCTCGCGACAGTGCCAGTACCGCCTACGGGGTTGGACTCAGGTCTGCTGTGATGCTGAGTGCCCACGATGGGCAGACCGTGGCTCCCGCGCCACAGTCGATGTCGACCGGAAGCTGTTTGCGGGTATCGGTGTCTCTGCGGATGGCAATCTGTCGCGCAGCGTTCCGGGCGAGGATGCACGAGCAATCCTCTCACGTTTCTTGAGCTATTACCTCGAGGCTGCTGTCATCGATTTTTTGCGTGCAGCACCGCGGTCCAACGCAGCCGTCGGTGATGCGACGCGCGCTCAGAAAGCGTTGCGCGCCGACTTCGATCCTACATTGCGCAAGCGTGTGCTGCGTTTCGTTGCGGAACTTCTCGCATCGGTGAAGGTATCTGAGCAGAACGGTTCAGAGCGGGCGACTCTCGTTTCGGTTAGGGCTGAAGATTTGCTTATCCGTGCGCGGCAGATGCGCGAAGGTGCGCCAGCGGACCTCGTCGCCGCGATTGAACGCAGCATTGGCGTAACCTTCATGTTGCCCGACGCAGTCACACCGGCACCGGGTGACCCACAGCCCGATTGGGTGACTGTGGGCAGCGGACTCTTTGTCACGCGAGGTGGCCTGGAGTTGCGCGGACTTGGTGCCAGTTCTCCTCGGCCGTTTTTGGATGATCCCACCCGCGCGGCAGAGGGTGCTGCCTTTGGGTTGCTTGTCGATGTGCTGGCGGGCTTTAGCAGTCACAATCTTGAGGTCTATCGAAAAGACGGCAACGAGGTTGGGAACCATTTGGTTGGTAGCGCCGAGAGCATGGCTGTCGGTTTGGGCCGCATTGCCGAACGTTGGCAGGACCAGGCAGACGGCCGTCACTACGCTTTGGCAACCCTGCAACTGTCAGGGTATCTGGCATTTCTTGCGCGATTGCCGGACATCGATTCACATTTGCGTCGTTTCCTCCACGAGCGGGCAGACAAGGTGTTTCGACAACACGCGCAGGTGCTGGCGGCCGATGCGGGGGCGACATGGGTAGGCCACGCCGCGCCGGACGGCATGGGGATGGCGGTTCCCACTTCCACTCGGGTCTCCTCTGGTGCTGTGACGTGGTTGGGCGAAGATATGATTGTTGTTTCTTTGCTCGGATCTTCGCCCACCCTTCTGGCGATCAATCCTGATGGTGGGCAGGTGTGGTCTCGGCCCTCGCCAATTGGCTGGACACGTCTTGCGCCCACCCGTGGGGGCCTGCTGGCTGCGGGAGTCGATCTCGAGCGTCGCGTCCATCTCGCGTGGCTGAGCGGCGATGGTGAGATCGCGAAGGAGCTCCCGACCGATTTGCTCGGTTGGGGTCGTGTGGCTGCCGTGGCGTCTGCGGATGGTGGTGCTGTCTACTTGGCGTTGGACGACAGAGGTCCCGAGGGCAACCAGAAGACTGTTCTGGCGCGTGTCGACATCAAAGGCCGGGTGAGTTGGCGGCGGGAGTTTGCTGGGTGGGGCACTGTATCGTTGCCGTCGGTATTGCCGTTCTGGCCGGGTGTGTTGGCGTTATCCCATGCAGGTCACTGCCTCGACCCTCACGCCGACAACGGTTGTGATGGCGATCCCATTTGCGGATGGAACGCAGCCCATGCCCGTTGTGGTTGGAACAAGGCGTTGACGAGATACGATGTCAACGGTCGGCTCCTTTGGGAGCAGCACTTCAAGCTCGAAGGACGCCCCACCAACGTGGTCTTGACGCTCGACGGTGGATTTGCGTTTGCGACGGTGTCAACGGGCCGGGTCAGCGTGATTCATGTCGAGCAAACGGGAAGGGTCCGCTCGACCTACACCATCGCCGCCCCCATAGCCGATGTAGGTTCAGGTTTGGCATTACGCGCCACCGGTGACGGCGGCCTGATGCTTGTTGGGGTATCGGAGCACGGTGACGCATTGGTGCTCGAGATCGACAGGCACGGCAATCTCGCCCGGCAACGGTCGTTTGGGGGCCTGGGCCGCGATGTCGCCTTTGCTAGTTTTGCAGCACCTCGAGGGTTGCTCGTCGTAGGTGCTACCGATTCTCTGGATGTGCCAGGCGGTCGGGCCGATTCACCCGACGCACTGCATGTCGTGTTGCTCGACGATTGATCTCCCAACCTCCCATGAGGCGGTTGTACGCATCGACATATTGAGCGCCGAGGCTCTGGTTGTGGAAATCGACCTGCACGACAAATTGCGAAAAAGAGGCTTCCTATTCTGGTGACGCGGCGCGTTATCCGGTATGATGGCCGAACTCGAAAAGGGGCGCGGTGTGACCGGTGCGAGTCGCGCTGTATGCGGCGGCAAAGGGGGGAGGGGACCCCAGCCATGGAAAGATTGACACGCCGTTTTGGCGTTCTGCACATAGCCTTCATTGGCGTGGTTGGATTGGCCGGGTGGATCGCTGTGACCGCGGTCACCGTGTGGCCGCCGTTGTGGTTGCGGCCGTGGCAGATAACCTGGGAATTTGGTGCAGTCCTCGGTTTGGCGAGCGCGGCCCGATTTCTTGCTTTCACGGTCTTTCGTCGGGTGCGCATAGCCCTGGATTCCGTGTTTTATGTGGCGTCGGCATTCGCCTTCGGTGTGGTGCCGGCGGCATGGATGGTGCTCATCGTTCTCAGTGTCGACGCCATGGTGCGGTTGGCACGGGGAACGGGATCGACCGAAAAGGGGACGGCACCCTGGCACTATGATCTCGCCCACCTATTCTACTCTGGTGGTTTGCCGGCTCTGATGTGTTTGGCCTCAGGTATGCTCCTCGACATCGATGGGCTCTATCCGCGGGACGATTTGACGCTTGCTTGGTACCTCCCCTCATACGCCATCATGTTCTTGGTCGGACACTATGTGTTTGCGGGCGGCTCCCATTGGTTCGAGGGGGCACCACCGAAAGACCTGTGGCGGCGGTTTTTTGTCCGTGTGGTGCCCTCAGAGCTGGCGCTTGCCCCCATCGCGCTGTCCATGGTTTATGGTTACACCCATCAGGGGGTTTTGCCGTTTCTCTTGTTGGGTACGGCGGCGCTTCTGTTCAATTGGATATTTCGCAAGGCGCGCATCTCTCGCGACAAGCTCGACGCCCGGGTGCAAGAGCTGTCCACACTCAACAAGGTAGGGCACATCATCTCCGGCAGTCTCGAGCGACGGGTGTTACTCGAGCACATCTCCACGGCGACCTTGAGGCTGGTTGGACACAACTCCAGATTCATGATTGGTGTGGTGGACTCCGACCTGCAAGAGGTGCACTACGAACTTTTCGACGAGCAGGGACAGCGCTATCGCCGGCTCACAGCACCTGCGGACGAGGGCTTATCGGGTTGGGTGATGCAAAATCGTCGGCCACTGTTGTTGGGAGACGTGCAGCGGGAGTATCGGGCGTATGCCAAGTCTAGCACATACAACGACCCGCGCTTCCATTCGTGGTTGGGCACACCGCTTGTTACATACGACGAAGTCGCAGGAGTGATATCGGTCCAAACCGAGATACGTGACGCTTACACACAGGACCACGTCCGCGTACTCACCAGCATTGCGGATCAAGCGGCGGTCGCCCTCGAGAATGCGCGACTCTACGAGCTCGCCACCGTGGATGGCCTGACTCGCCTGTTGGTGCGCCGTCATTTCGACCAACGCCTGCGGGAGGAGTGGGGTAGGGCATTGCGCTACGGCACATCATTTTGCATCGGCCTTTTCGATCTCGATGATTTCAAAGCTCTCAATGATACCTATGGTCACCAAACAGGCGATCGCGTTCTGCGAGCCGCGGCCACCGTGGTGCGCAACAACATGCGTGCCGCAGATCTCGCCGGTCGTTATGGCGGTGAGGAGTTTGTTTTTCTATTGCCGCGCGCAAGTGTCGAGGAGGCGATGACTGTCGCTGAGCGGATTCGCGCTGATATCGACGAATTGTCAATCGACGCCGCCGGCCACAAGGTCTCCATTAACGCCTCCATAGGTGTGTCAGGTTATCCTGAGTCGAATGCCGTGAGCGTTGAAGAACTCATTGAGCGCGCCGATGAGGCTCTCTATCAGGCTAAGCGCAGTGGCAAGAACCGGGTCGTAGCCGCGCCACCCGCTGACACCAAGGCGACGCATCGCAGTGCCTAGCAACAGTGGTAGATGTCATCATTCATCAGCCACTGTGCTTGACCCCTTCTGCCCTTCAGCGTACGACGGCGTGTCACAATCATCGAGTTGTTTGGCGACCAGGGTGTGACCGCACTGCGGTGGAGGTTATAGATGGGAGCAGCATCCGTCAAAGCAGCAAAGGGAATGAAGGATGTTCTGCCAACTGGGGTCGAGGAGCATTTCCTCACGGGCTTCTGGGACAAAATCATCCAAGTGTCCACGTCGGTTCTCGAAGGGCATGGGTTTCGCCGGGTGTTGTTGCCGGCCGTGGAAGAGACACGACTGTTTGCCCGTGGCATTGGTGAAGATACCGACATTGTTGGCAAAGAGATGTTCACCTTTGAGCGCAGTGGCGACTCGTTGACCCTTCGTCCCGAGGGCACTGCGGGTGCGGTGCGTGCCTTCATCGAGCACAACCTGGATAGGATCGATCCCGTGCAAAGATGGTGGTATTTCGGTCCGATGTTCCGTGCCGAGCGGCCGCAGGCCGATCGCTATCGGCAATTCTATCAGATTGGTGCGGAGTTCTTCGGTGTAGCCTCGCCCTACGCCGATGTGGAGTTGCTTTTGCTCTTGTACCAATGGTGTCAGAAGCTGGGCCTCGACAGTGTTCAGGTCGGCATTAACACCGTAGGCGATGATGAAAGTCGCAAGGCCTATCGTGACCGACTGCAGGCCCATTGGCAGGCGCACCAAGGCGAGCTTTGCGACAACTGCAAGCGGCGTATGCACACGAACCCGCTGCGGGTTCTTGATTGCAAGGCCGACCTTGCATCGGAGGCATTGAAGACCGCGCCAGACATCATGGAGGTCCTCAGTGACGCCTCACGCAAGCATTTTGAAGTCGTCATCTCGGAGCTAGAGGCCCTCAAGGTGCCCCACGAGCGAGATCCGCGGCTGGTGCGGGGGCTCGACTACTACACGGGCACAGTGTTTGAGCTCACTGCCAAAGGGTTAGGCGCACAAAACGCCATCCTCGGTGGCGGCCGTTACGATAATCTCGTCGAGGATCTCGGTGGATCTCCGGTCCCCGCGATCGGATTTGCGGCGGGGGTGGAAAGGATCGCCCGGGTGTTGGCGCAGCAGAAAACCCGACATCCAGGTCCAGACTTGTATATCATGCCAATGCCAGGAGCCCATCGCCGAGCTTTGCAACTCGCTGATGAGGTGCGAAGTTTCGGCATGCAGGTTGAAGTTGATGTGAGTGAAGGACGTCTGAAAAAACAGATGAAGCGAGCCGATCGACAGAATGCCAAGGCGGCCTTGGTTTTGGGCGAGGACGAGTTGGTGAATGGTCGAGCAAAGCTCAAATATCTCGACAAGTCTGTCGAAAACGATGTCGAGCTTCACGGCAAGGCGATCTGCCTTGCGCTCAAGGAAATGGTTTGAGGAGAGCCAAAACATGACGCGATGGATGGCTGTAGTGACGTTTGCGGTGGTTCTTTTGATTGTATCCACGGCCGCAGCCGACAAGGATCGGTATGAGGTTGGTGAGGAAGTCAAAAACTTCACACTCAAAGTGGTCAA
Organism: Deltaproteobacteria bacterium RIFOXYA12_FULL_58_15; assembly: GCA_001798605.1. GTDB lineage: Bacteria > Myxococcota > XYA12-FULL-58-9 > XYA12-FULL-58-9 > XYA12-FULL-58-9 > XYA12-FULL-58-9. Next base: position 13,510 of record MGST01000341.1, read on the forward strand.
TTCGGAAGTTGCTGGCGAACCCTATGTGGGCATCGACCGCTACTATGGTCCAGATGCCAAGGAGCCCAAGAAGGCCGTTCTGTTGTCTTTCTTCGCCACCTACTGTGAGCCTTGCAAGAAAGAGATGCCATTTCTGGCGGCGCTCTATGACCTCTATCGCGACAAGGGACTGATGGTCTTGTCGATCTCCATCGACAAGGAGCCTGAGAAAGTTGAGGAGGTCGCGACCCTGGCCAAGGATAGCAACGCCAAGTTCCCGATTCTTTCGGATCGCTTCAACATCGTCGCCAAACGTTATTTCATCTCGAAGCTGCCATGTGTTTATCTTATTGACGCCGCGGGCAAGGTGGCCATGGTGAACGTCGGCTACAACGACGACGCCTCCAGGATTATGCTCGAAAGTATTCGCAAGGCCATCGGTGTACCTCTCGCGGATCCGGTGCCCGAGTCCCTCGCTCGCCACATGCATGGTAACGTTGGCGACAGCGCCGTCGAAGTTCCTGGAGAAGTGGGCGCCGGTGCAGCTGCTACAGATGGCTCAGGCGCTGTAGGCGGCGGCAAATCGGGCGAGGGTGACGCGGCGATAGTCGATGTCGAGGATTCTAAGGCGAGCAAAGGTAAGAAGAAGAGCAAGAAGAAGCGCCGTGGTCGCAACAAGAATATGTAGTGCCTGCCTAAGCTCCAGCTCGATCCCTCGGCGATCCCTTGGCGATCTCTCCGACCATGAGGTGGATGCAGTGACAGGACTGGGGAACAAGCGATGGTGGCTTACGCTGGGGTGGTTTGTCGCCGTTCCCATTCTCCTCGTGGCGACGGCTGCCGTGGCCCAGTCGGATCCCACCACAAACGGGTCGTTTGGCGAAAAGCTCGCCTCGACCCTTGAGGGCTCGATTGCCAGTGGTCAGCTGTGGATCACCCTCAGCGTGGCATGGTTGGGTGGATTGTTGACATCGTTCACACCGTGCGTGTGGCCATTGGTACCGATCACGGTGAGGTATTTTGGTGCCATGCAGGGGGCGGGTCGCTCCCACGTGATCCGACTGGCGCTGATCTACGTGGCTGGCATGACCCTTCTCTACTCCACCCTCGGTGTGATTTCGGCGTCCCTTGGCAAGCTGCACGGCTCATTTCTCGCCAATCCATGGTTCTCCGGGGCCATCGCCTTGTTTTGCATTGCCATGGGATTGTCGATGCTTGGCCTGTTCACCATTCAGTTGCCGGCAGCACTCAACACCCGCCTGAGTCAAGCGGGTGGTAGCTCGCACAGTGGTGCTTTGATCATGGGGCTGGTCAGCGGTCTCATCGCTGCACCGTGCACCGGGCCCGTGCTTCTTGTTGTCTTGACCCTAATTGCCAGCACTGGCCGGTTGTTTCTCGGTTTTTGGCTGATGGTCGCCTTCTCTCTGGGGCTGGGTTTGCCATTTTTGGTGATTGCCGTTTTGTCAGGTCGAAAGATTCCGAGCGGCGGCTTGTGGATGGATGCGGTCAAGACAATCCTGGCGACCGCGATGTTTGTGGTGGCCGTCTACTTCTTGCAGATAGCGTCCCCAGAGCTGCGGGCTGTTCTCGTCGCCGTTCCCCACGGCACCGTCGCTGGGTTGGTGGTGGTCGTCCTAGGCCTGGTGGTGGCAGCTCTTCAGTTCGGCATGCATGGACGTACCGGTGGCAAGGTGGCTCAGGTTGTTAGCATTGCCCTGATGACGGTGGGGGTGGCGTTGACCCTTCATGGCAAGGGGGATGTGCCGAGCAGCAGAGCGCCCGCTATCGAGTGGGCCTCAGCGCACGAGGAGACAATCTCCGGGGCACGCTCCGCAGAGCTGCCTGTGATGATCGATTTCACGGCAGAATGGTGTGCCGCCTGCAAGGAACTTGACCACAAGACATTCATTGATGCAGCGGTGCGCGCCGAAGCCAAACGGTTTGTGTCCCTGCGAATTGATGCGACCATTATCGATGAGGCGATGGAGGCGTTGTTTGAGCTCTATCAGGTCCGCGGCCTGCCGAGCGTGGTGTTTGTTGATTCCACGGGCAAGATCCTCGAACAACCTCGGGTCACGGAGTTCGTTCCGGCACCGCGTTTTCTCGAGCTCATGCGCACGGTTCATTGATCCCGTCTTCTACACGTTGTTGCAGTCTGCGCGGCAGTCACTGTCATTCGGCATGGGCGCCAACGCAGAACCGCCGTCGCATTTCTGGCGTCTTTCCCGCACGTTATTTGCGTTTCATCTCAAGTCGGTGTTGAATCCGCCTGTCTTCGTTGATCAAAACGGGAGTGAGGCAACATATGGGCAAGGGATATGGCAACTACCAACAATTCAAACGCGAAATCCTCGGTCACTACAGCGGTCCGTTGGTTTCGGCGATCGAGGACATAGCGGACGACATGTATAATTCCCAAGTGAATGAGGAATTTGATTTAATGTGGGATGCGATCGACCCTGACGACGAATAGACCTGGTCGGGTTATCGGATAGAGCAAGTCCGTATGGCCCATTTTTGGGCCTTGAGGCAGCTTCCAGGTGGGTAGCTTACCCACAGACACTCAATGAACAATCCTTGCGATCGCTTTTGCCTTCGGGCAATAAGGTGCAGTTGTGCTATGACGAAGGTAGCGCAAGGGGTCGAAAAAGATGTCTGACATCTGGAGTGGAATTGGCGTTGATATCGCCAAGTCTGAGGGGGAGTGGTTGTTCCGCAAGGGCGGTGACGTCCACGGTCCCGTTCCCAAGAAAATCATCGTCGAGAAGTTGCTCAGTGGCGAGCTCGACTCCGAGACACCGGTGGCGAAAGAAGGCGGTGAATTTCACCCGGTGGGTAGGATCAAGATTTTCGTGCCACACGTGCAGCAGGCGCAGAAGCTCGCGGCCCAGCGTTCCGCGGGCCGAGTTCGTCGCATCGTCATGGCGATTGTTTTGCTGGCACTTGCTGGTGGTGGTGTCGCCGGTTACTTCATCTATGAGGCCCACGAGCGCAAGAAAGTTGAAGCGGATCAAATCCTCAGGGCCAAGCTCGAGGAGCAAGAGCGCTTGAAGAAAGAGCGGGAGTCTTTGGGGGATCTCGCGTTGGTCAAGTTGTTCGACGAGAGCGATGTCGTCATCAAGGGTGGCGGATCGCCGGTTAAGAAGATTGGTTCCAAGATCAGAAAGCCTGTGCCGGGTGAAAAGAAGCCTCCATCAGGAGCCAGCGATGAAGGTGAAAAGAGCGTTTCGAGTTGCGAACGTGGCCCTGGCGACATCGTCAAGGTCCTGATGAAGAATGCGGCTCTACTGACCGTGTGTGTGAACGAGGAGAAGAAGAAGGATGGTGGCAATTTGTTGCCGGCCAAGCTCGGCATCGAGTTTGTCGTACGTCCCGACGGCAAGGTGGTCGACTTTGGTATCTCTGACCGCCACTACCGTACGGGAATGCTGAAGAACTGCATGACCAAGGTCTTCCAGCGCGTGAGTTACCCTGCTGCGGGGGGCTCCAACTGCCCCATTGCAATCCCAATTACCACGGGCAATTGAGCGACACAGCGGCCGTCGCGGCTGATTCACCTTGCGGCGGATTCTTTATCCGGTGGTGTGGCTGACACGGAAATCACCGCATGCGGCGGTTGCTCTTCTTGCCGGGCTCGCGCAGGTGAACCTGACCACGCTGCCAATCGACAAAAACCACTTTTTCGCTATCGGGTACGAGTTCGACCATTTCCGTGAGGCGGTCGCCGCCCGGTTGCAAAAAGACCAGCACCGAAGGACCGCAGGGGACGATGGCGGGGGCGAAGTTGGGGGTGCCGCCCATGTCCTTGCCGCCGAGATAGACTTTGATTGGCTCATCCGATCTGACCCGCAGCAAACAAATGGGCTGCGGCGATGTTGGCAGCGCCTCAACCTCGGCGCTTGGCTCATTCGAGTTGCCGTGGGAGACAGCAAGGACAAGCGCTGCCGATACGAGGGCGACCGAAAGAATAGAGGCCACGAATATTAGGCCCGACTTGCGCTTTTCACCCACCGGGAATCCTCTGGGCTTCTGGCGCAAGACCTCGTCGACCCCGGTGATCCGTTGAGCTTCCTCATTGTCGGGATCGATGATGCCGAGGCGATTGCGCACCGAGTCTATGGCGATGGCGTCCTTGTCGCGGGTCGCTATCTTCAGACGTTCAACGAGGTGGTGGGCGACTCGCTCGTTGTCTTCTGCAGCAAAAGCGACCGCGTCCTTTTCATAACTGGCGAGCAACTCCCGAGCGTCGCGAACGCCGATCTCGTCAAGGGCCTCACGCAAACGCCGTCGCACCATCTCAACATTCTTTGGACGAAAGTCCCTTTCGATCTCGATGCAGTCGTGGATCAGCGAGCACAGGGTGTCAGACAAGTCGGGGCGTAGCTCGGCGAGGGGTGTTGGGCGGGTCTCGCGAAACTGCCGCAGCAGGGAGTAGGGGCTGTCAGCATCGAAGGGAACCTTGAGGGTCGCGAGAAAGTACAACAACGAGCCCAGGGAAAAGATGTCGGTACGGTTGTCGAGGGGTTCCTGCACCAACTGTTCGGGTGCCATGAAACCTGGTGTTCCAATGACGTCGGTCTTGGGCGAGGCTGCCGCCGCACCGAGGGGATTGTCGGAGACAATGGCTTTGACAATGCCAAAATCGACGAGGACCAAGCGCCCGTTGTCGATGAAGACATTCTCCGGTTTGAGGTCACGATGAATGACGCCAGCCTTGTGGGCATGGGATAACGCTGAGGCGAGTTCCAGGCCGACTGCTCCGAGCACGGATGCAGGGAAGACGCCGTTCTCGCGACAAAGCTTGCCCACGTGAGCACCCGCGATGTACTCCATGACCAGGTAAAGGTGCTCATCGGGGGATCCGCCATAATCGTAGATTCCGACGATATTGGGGTGCTTGAGCGCCGCGATGGCCTTTGCCTCGCGATCAAAACGTTCGCGGTGTTTGGCGCTCTGGGCAAACTCCCGCTGTAGGATCTTGATGGCAACCTCTCGTCCCATCTTCAGGTCGAGTGCCAAATAGACACTCCCCATGGCACCCCGGCCAAGACCCTCCCGGATCTCATAATGGTCAATGACCGGCATGGTGCTCATGTATCGTCAATCTCGTCGCTGTTGCCTATGGTGTTGCGTTGGGCCTTAGCTCTACGACCATTTCGCCCGGTCGGACATAACCGAGCTCGTTCCGCACGGCACGCTCGCGAACCTCATCGCGTTGACGTAGAGCTTTGATTTCTTGTCGCAGCTCAGTCACCCGCTCCTCCAGAACAGCATTTTGTGCGCGCAGCCGTTCGAGATCGTCGGTGATTTTCTGACGCTGAGTCCAGCCGCTCGGGTCCAACAGGGTGTGAGTCACCATGGCGATGCTCAATCCGAGAACAATCATCCCCATGAGAAGGCTGCTGGTCTTCATCGCGACCATGGTAGAGCCCTCAGATCGCCGTGGCAAGTTCTGATTGGCGAGATGTCACCAATTTCCAAATTGAGAGGGTTTACTACTCAGCCTCGGTGGCAATGGCGAGATCGGCAAAGCCGATGCGTCGGGCTAGATCCATGACCTCGACGACTTTTCCATGGCTGGTGGCAGAGTCTGCCTGGATGATGACCGTTCCACCCTTGCGACGTTTGTGTTGCTCCGTCAATCGTTCCTCTAGTTCACCTACGGAAACTCGCCGACCCTCGTAGATCAGCGAACCGTCAGAAGTCACTGCGATGATCACTGAGTCGGCCTGGGGTTGCACCGGGGCATCGGTGGCTTTTGGCAAGTTCACCTCGATGCCGGGATTTTGCACGAAGGTCGTGGTGATGAGAAAAAAGATCAACAGGTTGAATACAATGTCGAGCAGAGGTGTGAGGTTGATCTCTGTGATCCGCGTACGTCTGCGCCTGGATGCGAATTCCACTTTGTATCAGTCCTTGGCCACAAGATCGATCATCGCGAGGGAGCGATCTTCCATCTCGATGATCAATCTGTCGATTCGGGAAAGCAGGTACTTGTAGAAGATGAATGCAGGTATGGCCACTGAAAGACCCACGGCTGTGGTGATCAACGCCTCCCAGATGCCAGAGGCAAACACAGACGGGTCGCCGAGTCCCGATTCTTCAACCCGTTGGAAGACCTTGATCATGCCAAAGACGGTCCCCAACAATCCCAACAAGGGTGTGATGGCGGCGATGGTGCCGACGATCTCTATATAACGTTCGAGCATGGCACCTTCGTACTTGCCCACCTCTTCGACCGACTCTTTGATTCGCGATCGCGTCTTGTCCGCGCAGCGCAGTGCCGCAGCCATCACCCGGGCCATGGGGTTATGGTTTTCTTGGCAGAGCAACAAGGCATCGCCGACTCGATTATCGTTGACGAGCTCTTCGATTCGTTTGATGAACTGGTCAGGGATGATTCGGCTCTTCTGCAAAGCGAACAAACGTTCGAGAAAAACACCGAGGGCGATCACCGAGCAAGCGATGATCGGCACGATGATGGGGCCACCTTGGATGAGGAAATCGAGCACGCCAAACTCCGGTGTGAAGGGCTTGCTTCTAGATAGGACCACAAGTCAGTTAAGGCAAGCCCGAGGTGGTGGGACTACTCTGTCGAGACAATCTTCACCTTGCGATCGAAGTTGCCAAACATGTTGGGTTGGCGGCCTCCAACCTCCTCGAACACCACGGAGAAGTCGCCGTCGATGGTGCCACCTTCTTTGAATTCAAAGGTATCAAATTGAATGGTGCCGCCCGAGATTGCTGGGAAATTGCCGCCGGTGGCGGCGACCCTCTCGAAGGTGACAGTGAAATCGGCAAAACGTTTCTCTTCGAGGGACGTTCCGTTTTTGATTTTGACATTGCCGGTGTTTACCACCACCTTGCAGACTTTGTCTTCACCTCCCTGAATCTCTTTGATGTACTCGATTCGCAGGGCCAGGTTCTGCTTGAAGATTTCAACGCGGTCGAAGTTGAGGGGGAAAGATTCGTCGATGGAGCCCCACAAATCGTTGTCGGCTTTGCCGCAGCCCATGGCGACGGTTGCAGGTAACGCCAGCAGAGTGAGCACTGAGTAAATGCGCATCGAGCCGCCTTTTATTCGAACTTGCCCTGCACCACGACGGCAGTGCCGCGGGTGAGGTTTTGAAAGACGATGGTAGGTTCTTTGGTCCCTGGGTCGACGACAAGCTGACTGTGGTGGCCGCTGACACTGTCGGCCGAGCCATGGACAGAGAAGGTCCACCAACGACTGGCTCCTTTGTCGTACCATGCCATCTTTGTTCCATCACTTCCTACGCCACATTGGGAGTCGGCTCCGCAGGTCCGATAGGCAACATATGGAATGTTGGCATTGTCATAGGCGAGTGAAGGATAAAATCCTTCGTGCTGATCGATGCCGATTCGTTTGCACGGGAAGCTCCATGTTTCGCCGCCGTCATCAGAGGAGCAATAGAGGAGGTCGTTGATCAACTCGCTGTTGCGATTCTTGCGCGCGTGGAAAACAACACCGAGAGTCCCGTCCGGTGCACGCGCCATCCGGATGCGTTCGCCGATATCGTAACCCGTCCAGTAGTTGGACCAAGGATTGGCACCGGCCATGGGCTCCACCCAATCGTTGCCGTCGCCGTTGTTGGTGGCGCGGCGCAGTATTGACATGCCGCCATCTTTGTAGCCGGTGAAGGCGACCAAAGGCGTCTCTCCCGAGAATACTAAGGCCGCATAGAGTCCTTTCCCAGACCAGGGACGAATGCCACTCACACCGCCGCTGCCCCAAAATTCCAAACCAATATGGTTCTGACCATCCTGATCCCAGAAGTTGTGGTAGTCAGAGAAGGCTACGCCTGTTGTGCCTGCTTCCGACAAGGCCACCGCCGCCCAAGCTCCTACATCTGTGCCAGATGTGCAGTTCACATCGAGGCAGTAATCGAGCTCACAAAAATCAGGTGCACAGGTCGCCGCGTCCCTGAGGTTGCAGCAATCGCCACTCGCCGTCGATGGGACGTTGAAGCTCCAAGCACCTGCAGGGGTTCTGGTGGCCACAACCAGATCCCCTGAGCCGCAGGCGGCGAGACCAGAGCCGCCGCCAGCAACGACGACGACGAGATTGCCGGCGCTCGTCACCGTCGCGTCAACTCCGAACTGGGATGTGACATAGGGCAGTCCCCCGGACACATCCTCCAGGGGCACGTCCTCCTCGGTCCACTCGGTCCCCCCAGCTGCCCGAACCGCCGTGACCAGCCAGTAGTTCACTCCTGGAGCTGGTCCGCCGCCAAAGACAGCGATGTCGCAGGTCGCCTCGTGATACGCAAACTTGAGGTACGTATAGTAAAGGGTTCCATCTGCAGCTCTCACCAAGCGGCCCTGCGTACCTGCGGCGTGGCCGGGTATTCCCGAGAGCTCATGTTGAATCTCAAACGTAACGGTGTTCCATGGTGCAGGGACCCCGTCCTCGACACAGGGAGGCGGGCAGAAATGGTTGTCGGTGTCTTCGTCGCCAATCCGCTCGACCGGTTTGGCTGGGTCTTCTTTGCATGTAGAGACAGCGAGGCCGAAAGACAGCGCCAGTGCGGACGCAGCGATGGAGACAGGCGTGGATCTTGTCGCCGAACGAATCCTCACAAGCTTCATGGAGACCTCGTGCACGTGGTTTGTCGGTTTGTGGGGCCCTCGTGACCCATTCGTAAGGTATCGCGAAATGGGGTCCTTGTCACTTGGCCGCACCTCCCTCCTCCCTTTGTTGGGCAATCTTCCCGCAGATAGGGCCTGTCCGGAAACTGTCGATGACTTCGTCGGCACCGCAGGCCGCCGGTACCTCATTCCATGTTCCCCAAAAGGTGAGCGCTGGCGTGGTCCCCGCCACTCATGACGCGGGGCGAAAAACACGGTCCGGGCATTGTCGTAGGCCGTGGCCAGTGTGAGGGCCCGCTCAATAAGAGATCCGCCCGGAAATCGAACACGCATGAGTGTCCACCCCATTGCGCGTTCGGGATCAGAAACTGTCAGACCTCCGCATGATAATTACTGCTTAATCAAGATGTCACGACGACAACCCAAACAGCTCGAGTTCACCCTGAAGACCTGGGGAGGCAAACGCAAGGGTGCTGGGCGAAAGCCAAAGAACGGCAAAGCTGGCGTGACGCACCAGGCGCGTCCAGCCTTTGCGTCACACCATCCGGTTCATGTGACGATGAAGGTTCGAAGAGACGTGGTGGGTAGTCTTCGGCGGAAGTCTATGTTCAGGTGCCTCCACGACGCGTTCGTTCGCGGATGTCAGCGCAATGGCTTTCATGTCACCGACTGGTCGGTACAGTGCGACCACATCCACGCCATTGTGGAGGGAAAGAATTCAGAGTCGCTCTCCCGCGGAATACAAGGCCTCACCATTCGTTTGGCTCGAAATCTCAACAAAGCACTCGGTCGCACTGGCCCAGTATTCGCGGACCGATACCATATGCGAGCCCTCCGGACGCCTCGGGAAGTCCGCAACTGTCTGGCGTACGTACTCGGAAATGCACGTAGACACGGTGCGGCGCTGTCTCCGTTGTACGTCGATGCATTTTCATCAGCTGCCTACTTCGACGGTTGGCGACAGAAACCTCAGGTGGGCACGATTGTTCCGCGTGGCGGTCGAAAGCCGGTGGCAGATCCCATCACTTGGTTACGTCGGACGGGCTGGCGGCGCAAAGGTTTGCTCGACCCGACGGCCACACCGGGCTCTCGGAGGAGCAGAGGCTTTCGAGACGCCTGAGTTCCCTATCCAGAAGTACCACCGTTTGTTGCGTCGGTGGCTGCGGTCAGTTTGCCCTGCTGGGATTCAACGCGAACAAGTTGCTGCGTGTATACTCACCGATCTGGAAAACAACTGACGCTAAGCATGGCGGCATTGTGCTGGAGATCATGGCTGACTTCGGGCACAATCACCGCTCAAATTGCGAATCTTCGAGGAGTCACAGATGGCACGTCGAGCAATTCTGAATATCTCGTTTGTCTCTTTGTTTGCCCTTGCGAGTGGCTGCAACGGGGATGATCTCGAATGCACTCTCAACAGCGACGAGCCGTTGCTCAGCACCAATGCGTGGGAGGGCGTGCTTGGCTTCGACCTCTCTGTGGAGGGCGCAAGTCACCGCATCGATGTCGTGTTTGTCAACGGCGGCTGTTCTGAGCTGAAGATCGACGTGGACGCGTTGCGGCTTCAGGGAGAAGGGGCTGGCGTTTTTCACATCGGCGAGGTTGACCCACCATCGGGCAAGGTTGCTCCACGTGGCGATTTCATTGTGCCGATTACCTTTACGTCGCCGGGCCGTGGTGTCTACATTGCTGAGCTGGTGGTGGAGAGCAACGCTGCCAATCTTCCCGTCTACACTCTCGAACTCGTCGGCCCTGGGGCTGGCCAGCGGATCCCTGATGAGCCCGATATCGAGTTTTTCACATCCGAGGTCACCCTGGAGGACAATCCCTTCGTCAGCGTCCCCGCCGGCATCGTTCGATTTTACAACCTTGGTGGTCGGACTTTGACTGTTGACAGTTTTGTCCTCAACGACACCACGAATTTCGCATTTCTCGGCGGTTCTGTCGACCCGGGGGCGACCTGTGAATATGGTGCCATCTGTGGCCCCGGCGACGGTCCGGGCACGGGGTGTTGCGCTGGGGGACTCAAGTGCCGCTGTGAGGAATTCAATGCCAATGGTGTCGATTGTGAGATACCCAGTTGTGCAGACGTGACGGTCACCACTGGGCTCTTCCACATTCGCGGCGTGCAGTTCACTGCCGAGGCAGCCGCTGGCAGTCACAGCACCACCATGGATGTTTACTCCAACGATCCAGACACAGATCCCGCATCCGTCAATCTCACGGGCACCAAGTAGTCGGCAGTCGCAAGGAAGTCGTCATCGGCCACAGACGCATCGTCGCATCACCGCTTTCGTATCGCTCGTCCTCCTCGAAGCTGAGACACGCCTGGAGTTCGTCGGGGGGAATGACAAACCGCCGGTAACTCAATCCCGGCGCGGCATTTCTTGACTCTTTGCGCGATCCCACCAATGTCGTCAACTCAACAATTCTCAGATCTTCGATCCGGCCCCTTCGATGGGGCGGGATCTCTTGAGTTGCTAGCCCGCATCAACACCATCGAGCGTCCCCTGCCATGTATTCGCCGAGTGCCTCCGAGCATAGCTGGCTCCTTGATTTCTTCATTTGCGTGCCAGTTCGGTTTTCTCTTTTCCGCAACAGTAATTGCTGACGGTCGATAACACATGTGTAACTTGTGGAGGGTACGATGATCGAAACGCAAAAAGTAGTTGGTTCCGCGCAACCTCGCGATCAAGGTGAGCCGTGGGTGCATGAGGGTGTGATGGCTCTCAGCGAAGATTTGAAGATGGGATATGCCGAAACCTACAGTGCGGTCGCTGGTCTCAATCAATTCGAAGACAAATGCACGGCATCGCAAGCTGAAGTTGCAAAGGCGATGGCGTGGGTGAAGGAGTGCAAACCCAAATTGCCCCAGAACCAACTGTCTGAGGGATTCAAGGCCTTCGCCGAAACGAACAGGATTCAAACCGATGCATCTCAAACCGTGCGTGAGAATATTGACGCGGCGGTGCAGAAATTCTGGCAGAGATGCGATATCAGTGAGATCGTCCAACAAGCATTCTACAAGAGTATTCTCAAGGCGCGCGTCGCTCTCCCCGACAGAAGTATCAAGGAGCTCGGGGCCCTGTTTGTCTCTTGCATTGACAACAGCGACCCATATGAGGCCGACAAGGTGTTTTGCGCTTTGATCTCGGGCGTAAAGGATGGCGTTTTCAGCTTTGAAAGAGGTAAGGCCGTCTTCGAATCGTTGCTCGAAACCCCCGTGTGGCGATTGAGTTCCAGCAGAGCGTTTCAAGAGATTGTTGCCAAGGCACAAAAAGACAACGACGCAGACGTTGAAGCCATGGTGCATTTCTACAAGCAACGATGCCAAGCTCTGATCGCCGACAAGAAACGGTACAAGCAACACAACCAAGTCGGTTATAGAATTGGTGAGAGGGCTAGGAAAGATTTGTGGGAGATGCAGACTCCTCTGATCTCGGGTTCAACCGCCGCCTAGATCGTTGACAAGACCAACAGCATTGAGATGCGGTTGCATCGAGATCCTCGTCACCGGTCTCGTTGACGTCTGGCACGCCGTCTACATTGGAGTCATCGTCCAGCGGCGGTAGCAAATCGGTGGGTGGGCGAAGGCCAAGCCAGCGTCTCGATGTTCGACTCGTCGAAGGACACCTGGGACAGCGTCGTGTTGCCGCACATGTCCGTGGACACACGCACGATAGCGAAGCCAGCCACGCCTCCGCGTCGCTCCAAGAGCGCCGGGCCCAGCCGCTGATATTGGCGCAGCACTTCGCCTTCGGTCTCGGTGAGTTGCATCGGCTGCTCGAGAGCGAGCGTCCAGCGCGCCAGAGTCCGCCTCGACAGCTCGAGACGAGCGTGCAACGAAGTGGTGCGTGCCGCGACAAAGAACGCTAAATCGGTCCCTGCCACCTTTTCGCGGGGAGTGTCAGTCCCGCTGGAGGCTGTTGCCGACCGCAGCTCCAGACGTGTCGTCGCCAGGTCGGGGTGGTCCTCCTCCATCCACTGCGGGCGTTCGTCTACCGGCAAGCACTTCCAGCTCTCCCCCTTCAGTTGCCGGGTACGAAAGGTGCCGATCTCCACCGGCGGACCAAGGACGATCGTGCCGTTCTCAACCGCGGCCCAACTCGTCGGACCCGCAGTCACCCGCGCAGAGACCCAGGCCCGTTCGTGTCCTCTCCAGTCGGCGAACTCTTGACGCAGGGCAAAGGAGATATGCAACGGTCCCGCCGGCCCAGCCACCTCGGTGGCAGCGCTGAAGGTGCCGTCAGCGCTCAATCGCACGGGAATCGGTGCCGCGGCCCAGGCCCGTCCCCATCCACTCATGGCCAGCCACGTTGCCAACGCGCACGAACAGATCGTTGCCGTCCTGTGTCCCATTATCGGCTCATTGTTCCCCAAACGGCAGCGCGTCACAAGATGGCACGGATTACTCTGGCTTCGATCCATAGTGTGAGATCACGTATCGACTGCTGGCACCCTTGTTGGCCACAGACGTATCGACTGCTGACGCCTTTATTGGCCACAGATGTATC
>MGST01000342.1 GCA_001798605.1 Deltaproteobacteria bacterium RIFOXYA12_FULL_58_15
GAGGCGAGCGACAACGTGTGGCGATTGCCCGAGCGCTGTATGCTGACCCACGGGTGTTGATCTTTGATGAGGCGACTTCCGCATTGGACAACGAGACAGAGAAGGAGGTGCTCGATTCGGTCTTGGAGTTTGCGGGCGAGAAGACAATTCTGTCTGTAGCGCACCGCCTGTCGACGATGCAACGGTGTGACACTGTTTTCGTTCTGCATGAAGGGCGACTCCTCGCCTCCGGTCGTTTCCTTGAACTCTTGGAAACCTGTGAGCCCTTCAAACGAATGGTGGAGTTGGGCCAAATCGGCTCATCCGGGCCATCAAGCCTCAAGCGATGACCTTTCTCGACAAAATCCGCGACCACATAGGACGCAACAAAGCCAGTCTGGAATACCGGGCCGCGTCATTTGTCTGGTGCAACTACGCACAGGTGCGCAGTATATTCAATCGATTGCACAATCACGTGGTCATGCGCCTTCCTGATGAACGGTTCTATTTCTACAAGAATCGCCACTGGTGGCGCGCCGGGCGACGTTTCGCCTCTCGTGGCGAGTACAAGTGTGTAAAGCGGCACCTCGGAGATCTGCCCGCCGCAGTTCCCGGCCGACTCAAGATCGGTCTGATTGCTCGTTCGAGTACCACCCACTTCGTGGATCCATTGTTGGCAAGCCTCGGGGACGGTTGCGAGCTCTTTTACTACCCTGCATACGACCGCGGACTGTTCCGTGACATCGCAGAGCTCGACATCGTTTGGCTCGAATGGGGATCCGCAGCCTTTTTGTTACCAGCCCTCGCTGCGAGGAAGGGTCCTGGGACTCAGATCGTCTGTCGAATTCACGACCACGAGCTTCGCCAAGCTTCGCATATGGAGAATGCCGCCTGGGGTGCCGCGGATTATCTCGTCTTCATCAATCGGGACAGTATGGCTGATTTTGAGCGTCTCACATCCGGCCGATTCGTGGACAAACAACGATTTGTCGCAAATGCGGTCAACGAGAAGAGCTTCCCACTTCGGCGCGGCGCGTATGGAAAGACGGTTCTCTTGCTTAGTGAGGGTTTCACACCGCGGAAGAATCATTTGCGTGCGGTCGAGTTGTTTGCACTCGCTCAGGCGCAGGTTGAGGACTTGCATTTGCTTATCAGAGCAGATCCGGACTTCGAGGGCAGTGATCCCACGCCGGTGTTTGCGCGCATTCGTGCACTTGGGCTCGAAGAGCGGGTGACTTTTTTGATGCCCCGCGGTGATCGGGTGGCTCGCAAGCTCGCCTATGTGGCGAAGACGGACATTGTCGAGGTTTATCATCACGCCGATGCGGTGTTTTCGACGAGCGATCACGAGGGTTTTCACTACGCCGTGGCAGAAGCCATGTTGTGCGGGCTGTTTCCTCTCGTTTGGGACTGGCGTTGGGGGCGTGCGCGGGACTTCTGGGATCCCTATGTGGCCGCCGATGCAAACGACTTTGTCGAGAGGTTGGTCGGCTGGGGAAAGAGTGATGCCGAAGAGAGGCGGCAAGCAGGCGCTCAGGCGCGAGCCTACTGCGTTGAACGGTTTGGCCAAGCGGCAACACGACAATCGTTGGGCAAGGTCTTTCCGCAGATACGGCAGACCGAACAGTCATCACCCAAGCGGTTGATTCTCTTTGCCCACAATCACCTGTATCGATTCGACCCGCACGGCGGGGAAAAGTCGATGGCGCGGATCGTCGAGTATCTCTGCGATTGTGGCTATGAGATTCTCGTTGTCGTTCGCAATCTCAAGAACAGGGAGTATAAACGTGAGCGCTTTGGCCGGGTGACGGTCATATGTGTTCCGGCGTCGGTGTATCGCAACACGGTACTCGACATTCTTCATTGGTGGCGACCCCAAGCGGCGATGGTTTGGGAGCTACCTGCAAGGGAAATTTGGGACATCTGCGTCGGCAAGGGGATCCCCTATGTCTTGTTCATTCGCTACTGGCATTTGATCAATCCGCCGCCCTATCGGGATATGCTGAGCGACAGCATCGACGATGAGTTTCGCAAGAAACATGCGCCAATTTTCCACAACGCGTCATCGGTTGTTGTCAATGCCAAGCATGTGGGTCAGGTGATTCAACGGTTTTATGGCGTCGCCAGCACAGTTGCGTATGTGCCGGTCGAGCGGTTGGGCCGGACGGCAGCCGACGCAGCGAAGCATTACATCACCTTGGTGAACGCGCGGAAATCAAATGGCGGTCGACTGGTGCGGGCATTGGCACAGCGTTTACCGGATGTTGATTTCTTGGTGGTCGATGCAAACGACGGAGGCGATTATCCAAGCAACGTCGTCTGTCGGGGATACAGCGCCGGCCCGTACAACGAGTTGATGCGAGATACCCGCATTTTGCTTTTCCCCTTCGACGACGAGCCCTGTGGTACTGGCAGGGTAGTGATTGAGGCATACAACCTGGGAATTCCCGTCATGGGTCCGGCAAAGGGTGGACTGCCAGAAGTCATCTTGCGGGAGCATTTGATTGCAGACAACGATGCTATTGACCAATGGGCCGAGAAACTCATGGAGATTGAGGCGACCTACGATGATTCGGTGGCGAGGGTCATGGAGATTGCCCAAAGCTATGACGAGGAGCGTGAGCTGAAGGTTGTTCGCCGCGAGATTGAGCAGTCAATGTCAAAGGGAGTTCGGCAGGACACCATGGGTTTTTCCGAACCATCCGACGATGCGTACCGAATGGCAAAGACCGACGAATGCGGAGATCAGGTGATTGGTGATTATCGGTTTGTGCGGTGTCCGCATCCTGCGACAGGCTCAGGTTGATTCGCAGGTTCGAAGGTCGATCATCGGATAGGCGACCCGCATCTTTTCCCTCTCGTGGCGCCAATCGAACTCATCGATGAATTGCTGCCGTTCATTGGGATTGGCCATTCGGGTGTTACCCTCGAGGATGCTATTGACAGCTCTGGCAATGTCCTTGGGACTGTTGGGATCGCACAGCGCCCCGAGGTGATGCCTGCGGACGATGCGCCGCACTTCCGGCAGGTTGCTCGCGACCACCGGCAAACCGGCAAACCCGTACTCGAAGAGCTTGTTGGGTAATACGTACTCGTAACTGCGGCAAACCGGTTGGTGGGTGCACAGTCCGATGTCAGCGCCACCTGCGAGTGCAATGATATCTCCGGGGGCCACCGGGTCGAGGATGGTGACACGCTGGTCGACCTCGAGGGCTCTCGCCAACGCGGCCACATCGTCTGCCGTGGTTCCGTGTTTGGGGCCGACGAGGACGAGTTGGACTCGCTCAGGAAGATAACGCAACGCTTGGACCGCTCGGTCAAGGCCGCGGTGGGGCGCAAGGGTTCCGATGTAAAGCAGAATGGGGCCATCGATGCCGAGCTCACTGTGCAGATCGCGGGTCTTGCCCGTGGTGAAGGTTGGGACGTTGCGTAGCACCGTGGGTCGGGTGATGCCGTAGCGGGCAGCGAGCTCATCGGCGATGCTATCACACACGGTGAAGACAGTATCGGCGTGGCCGATCAAGGCCCATTCGAGCAATGAGTATTTGGCACGGTGAATCCAGCTCGACAGCCAACCAAGGTTGATATGCCGTTCCACCCAGAGCTCATGTGAATCGTAAACCAACGAGGCATGAGCGAAGATGGCGGCAATGACCCCAGGCAGGAGTGTATCGAGGTCATGGCTGTGTATGGTGTCTGGTTGTGCGCGGGCGACCGCTGACACAGCACCGACTTGGTAATTGAGGGTGTGCACCGTCCGCTGGAGTCTGGACATGCCAGGCATCCATTGTTGTGAAGCGGTCATGAGCCCATCGATGCCGTCGAGAATTCGTGTTGCCAGCCAGGTCTGGTTTGGGTTGCCCAAGCGGTGAAGCGGCAGGCGCACGACCTGGTGATTGCGGATGCGTTCGTTGGCCGGCAGACCGGCGCGCCATTGTGCGATCACCAGCACCCTGAGGCCATGGGAGGCGAGATACTCAGCCTCCTTTTCGACTCGGCCGTCGTGTTCATAGAAATTTCGCACCAGCATGCAAACGTCGATGTGGCTGGGATTCGAGTAGGCCATGCAAGTCCGTGCCTAACGACGACAAATACAGATCTCAGAAGCCGCCACCGAGGACGTAGGGGTAGACGACGGTGATGGCCTCGCCGTTGAAGCGTGGAAACTTCCAGTTTCTGATGCGTCGGCTGGTACACTTGCCGACCACTGAGCCCGAGAACTTCGGAGTGTTAATGGCAGCCTCTTTGACCGTCCCGTCCGCGGCGATGGTCATGCTCACCTCCATGCGTCCTTGCAGCATCTCGCCCTTGCGCGCTGCCTCGGCGATACAGAGGCTCATGGCACCGGAGCCGTCGGTGATGACTTTGTAAATGGCTTCCCGGGTGAGGCCGCTCGGCAAGTTGGGAGTCTGAATCTGATCCGGTTCTACCAGGGAGACTTTGGCTTCCTTTTTGCTGTTGTCGTTGAAGATGTCGAGTAGCTGCGCCCTCTCCTTGTCCGCCAGATCTTGGGTATCCTCGACGCCTGTCGTCGCGACGTTGTCCGCCGCTTCGCCGGGACCGGCCTTGCGCCTGCCCTTGGTGTTCGGCGCTATCTGCAGTCCGGTCGCTTGAGCGCGGTTCTGTGCACCCATGAGCTTGTCCTGTAGAGCCTTGCGCTCCTTGTCGCTCAGATCGCTCTGTGTCAGCTTTGCTTCGACACGTTCGATGGTGCGGCCAAGGTTGGGGTCCTCGAGGCCAGTCACGTCGTACACCATGCCCATGCCAGGAATGGTCATGATCCCAGTGAGGTCGATGGTGACGATACCGACGAGGCTGACCACCAAAAGCGCGCCGACGATGAGGCCAATACGGTTCTTCGTGTTCCTTGCATCGAGGCCGGCAACGGTCATGGCGTAACGAGTCATTTGGCCAATGGGGCCACCACCCATTTCGGAATTCTGGCCGGAGCTCACGGGATCAGGATTTCTTTTGTCAGTCATTGGCTATCCCCTGTTTGACGCGCGGATCTTAGCGAAAATACGAGGCTCACCCTACGTATTTTTGCCGGTGGGCAACGCACGCGGCATTTAGGGCA
>MGST01000343.1 GCA_001798605.1 Deltaproteobacteria bacterium RIFOXYA12_FULL_58_15
TGAGAGTCTTACGCACCGATATTGATGGTATGGTGCAAATGCGCACCGAGGGTAAAACCTGGCAGATCTCCACACAATGTGGCACCGAGATCACGTTGCCAACTCCGAGTCCGAGTCCGAGTGGCTAGGGCTCAAGCATCTTGCCGTCGTCGGGAACAACCTCATCCTCGATGGCGTTCCCGATGAGCTCTCGAGCACGATCCGTTTGTGGCGAAGGGACGGCAATAATTTGTTGTGCCGTTTCGCCGATATCAGTTGGGAAAGCAGAGGAGCGGCGATCACGGACGAGGACGTAAAGGCCATCGTCGTGCAGGATGTCAGCGAGCCGAGTCGTTTGCAGTTTGTTGTAACAAACATAGACATTCACCATGTCGTCGGTTTGGCCCACTGGGAGGCTGTTGACGAGAGCAGTGTCACAGTCTGGGCATTGAGTGATTCCCGCCTCGTATTCAGCTCGACATGATGGACAAAATGACATGGCATTCTCCCGCGTACGGTGGATGTCGAAATTAGGGGTAGCCTGGGCACATGTCAATCTGCGCCAATGACATTGACTCGACCCGGTGTAGCGTTGCACATGTCACCTATGGTCATGCGGCTGAGGGACTATCTTCTTGTAGAGCGTCTCGCACAAGGCGGGATGGCTGACGTGTACCTGGCCAAGACGTTCGGCTTTGGTGGCGTCAATCAAGAAGTGGCGATTAAGTGCATCAAACCTGAGATCGCCGAAGATCGCACCTTCGTGCGCATGTTCATTGATGAAGCAAAGCTCGCTGTTCTATTGGACCACGCCAACATTGCCCAGACTTATGAGCTGGGGCGGATTGGTACCACCTACTTTATGGCCATGGAGTATGTGGCGGGCAGGGATTTGAGAGCGGTCATCGACCGTGCCCAATCGCGAGGTATTGAAATCCCGGAGCATTTGGTTCTTCAAATTGTTAGCCAAGTCTGTGATGGGCTCGATTACGCACATCGCAAGGCTGATCCGACCGGTGTGCCGTTGAACATTGTCCATCGGGATGTCAGTCCACAGAACGTGTTGGTGAGCTACACCGGTGAGGTCAAGCTCATCGACTTCGGCATCGCGAAGGCAGCCAATCATGCCTCACGCACGCAGGCGGGTGTTCTCAAAGGAAAGTACGGCTACATGTCCCCCGAGCAGGTGCTCGGGGGCAACGTAGATGCCCGTTCCGACGTGTTTGCCGCGGGAGTTCTCTTCTGGGAGATGTTGACCCGGCAGCGGCTGTTTCCTGGTAGCAGTGATTTTTCAGTTTTGGAGAAGGTCCGCCACGCTGAAATTATGCCGCCGACCCTCGTCGTTTCGGGTATCCACCCTGACGTTGAGGCGGTGATCATGAAGTCTCTCGAGCGCGATCCCGAAGACCGGATCGCAAGCGGTGCAGACATGCATGACGCTGTCGTCGCGATCATGCTGTCGCGGTTCGGGCATCCCAGTGCTCGTGAGCTAGGTACGTGGATGCAGGGCCTCTTTGCCGAGGAGATGCAGGAGAGTCTGGACCGACTGGAGAAGGCTCGCCAGTACTCTGAGATGCCAGCAGACGCCGAGCCAATGGTTGCCGCCACAGTACCCGGTGGTAAAGACGAGACAGCGACAGTCAATGAACGCAAAGTGGTGGACACCACCGTAGAGCAAATTCCCCAGGCACCAGCCACGCTGCATGAGCCTGCTGTGCTTGACAACAGAGCAATGGCCCATAGACCTCGCACACCCACCAAGCGACCGCAAAAAAGCAGGAAAGAGCCCAGTGGTGCGGATCTTACAGATGACACACCAGTAGAACCGATGCGTTTACCCTCTGAGGAGGTGAACAAATCAGTAGCTATCGGTGTGGCGCATCCCACAGAGGTGCGTCCGTCGTTTCCCAGACCCAGGCGAACACGAGATCTGCTGATCGTGTTGATGGCCGTCCTCATTGCCGCGAGTCTCGTCGCGAGCACATGGCTGTGGACGCGCACGACTGGTGCGCCAGGGATTGGTGGTGCCGTGGTGGTGAGCAAACCCGTTGGCGCGCAGGTCATGGTTGACGGTGTGCGCGTAGGGCAAACGCCATACTCGACGTCATCCCTGCGCGAGGGCCCGCACATAATCACCCTCGAGCTACCGGGATACCAACGCACCAATCGCACGATTCGCGTGGTTGCAGACCGTGTTGTCGAATTGAAGGTGGTGCTCCCTACCCAGTGAACCCACCACGCCCCATTTGAGGATTTGCCCAACGGAGGGAACGCCAATATGATAGTAGGCCGGTGAAAGGGTTTTGCGTGACCGCTGTGAGACTGCTGTTGATTTGTGTTGTGCTTGTGATTCCTGTCGGTGGTCAGGCACGCCGGAGTAAGACCAAGGTAACCGCTGCGCCTGTGCAGGCTGTCACCAAGGTGGCGGTGCTCGAGCTGGGCGCGTTGGGTTTGTCGAGCGCCATGCGCAATAATCTCGAACTCTTGGTGCGCAATAGCATCAATACCATCTCCGGTTTCAGGGTGACCGCCCCTATCGATGTGCAGATGGCGTTGCGGGAACCACGAAACAAAGAAATCTCAGAGTGTGGTGGTGGTCCAGACTGTGCCGTTCAAATAGGCAAGCTCGTCGGAGCCGATCTCGTTGTTTTTGGAACCATCAGCACCATCGGAGAGGCATTCAGCCTCAACCTTCGTGTCATGGATGTCGCCACCGGTCGCGAGATGGCACGGGAGAAATCTCGAATCTCCGGAACCCGAGATCTTCTCATTCCCGAGGTTCGACTTGCGACATTCAAGCTCGTGGCACCTGAGAAGATTCGTGGTGCTTTGCTCATTGAGATTGATGTTGCCGGGGTCGAGATAGAAATCGATGGCCGTCAGGTAGGCGTGACTCCTCTCGACAAACCTGTGGACGAACTAACCCCAGGTCCCCATGTCGTCGTTCTCAAGCGGCCAGGATTCTCCGACTCGCAGCAAGAGTTTGTGATCAAGCCCTTTGAGACCGCCAAGCTCAAACTCGAACTCGATAAACCAAAGAATTAGCCGCTACTCAGAAACGACGCCGAGTCATGTCTGGGGCAATCTCGCCCTCGACCACGCGCATTTCTTCCAAGCCGAGCTCAAAGAAGAAGGCATCAATGTTGTCGCATTTCTTTGCAATGGCGATGATGAGATCTCGACATGAATGGTCGAACAGAGTGAGGTCAGCGAAGTCGACTGGGCAAATGGCCTCGCCCAAGTTGCCGAAGCGCAGTTGACCGGCGGTACCGGCACGCACGTAGGCTACCAGACGGGCGTTGAAGAAGACGCTGTGGGTGATTTGTGTCCCAGCGTTGTTCTCGACACTTTCCCTTTGATCCTCGACGGTCACTGCGAGTCTTGCCGCAACATCGAGGATGTGAATGACGTCTTGGCATGCACGAACTGGCGCACCATGTCACCCACTTCAGTGAAAGTCTCACATTGCAGAGCGTCTAGAAGGAGCGCTTGGCATTCATCCCGGCGCAATTCGCGAACCATTCGTTTGAGTCTTGGGATGGATCCAGCGTTCATGCTGAGTTGCTGGATGCCGAGTGCCAGAAAGATTGGCACATGGGTGACTTGTCCGGCCATCTCGCCACACACCGACACAGGGATCTTTGCGTTGGCCGCAGCTTCAGTGATCATACGCAAGGTGCGCAATACTGCGGGTTGCAGGGGATTGTAGAGATAGTTGACGCGCTCGTTGGTCCGATCGATGGCGAGCAAATACTGCAACAGATCGTTGGTGCCGATTGAGAAGAAAGCAGCCTCTCGCGCGAGAATATCTGCGGTCATGACTGCGCTCGGCACCTCAATCATGATTCCAACCGGAACGTCATGGTCAAACTCTCTGCCATCCCGTTGCAGCTTTTCTTTGACCTCGTCGATGAACGCGAGAGCTTGTCTGAACTCGGTGATGCAAGAAATCATCGGCAACATGATTCGCAAGTTGCCGTGGACGGCAGCCCGCAGCAGACCAGAAATCTGTGCCTCAAAGACTTCCGGATTCCTCAGGCAGTAACGAATGGCCCGAAGCCCGAGGGCGGGGTTGGGTTCGAGCTCGGCTACCATGGGACCGAAAATCTTCTCACCGCCGAGATCAAGCGTCCTCACGGTCACCTGACGGCCACCGACCTCGTCGAAGAGGTGGCAATAGGTGCGATAGTGGTCTTCCTCACCCGGCGGGATGCTGCGACCGAGGAACAGGAACTCGGTGCGGTACAAACCAATAGCTTCGCCCCCACGATTGAGAACGTTGGTGATTTCGGTGGGAAGCTCGATGTTGCCAGCGACCGTGACATCGTAGCCGTCCAGCGTGCGAGCAGGAAGCGCCTTGGCCTCCAGCATCTCGAGACTGGCCTGGTGGTAGAGATCGGAGCGTATCCGTCCTCGGTCGAGCTGAGCCCGTGACGGGCGCAGCATGACTGTTCCGTCGAGGCCATCGACGACAATGCCGTCACCGCTGCCGGCGGAGTCCAAGATGCCCTTAACGCCGACGACGGCAGGGACTTCCAATGACCGGGCGACAATGCTGGTGTGTGAGGTTTTGCCGCCGATCTCTGTAACGAACGCGGTTACCCGCTGACGTGACAGTAGCGCTGCGTCAACAGGACTGAGGTCGTGGGCGACGACGACGGTACCGTCATCGAGCATATCGATATCGGCGATGTCGGCGACCTGACCCACGAGATTTCGCAGAATGCGGTCACCGACGAAGTCGATGTCGCCTCTACGTTCCTTGAAGTAGGAGTCAGAGACCTTGTCGAAGAGGGCTCGAAGACGACTGATAACTCGGCGTATGGCCCACTCGGCGTTGAGGAGATCATTGCGAATCAGGTCGGTGGCTTCAGCAAACAACGCGTGGTCCCTAAGCATCATACCGTGTGCTTCGAGGATCGATTGATGGTCGTGGCCGTCGCCGACAAAATTACCGCGGATGGACTCAAGCTGCTCCACCGACTTGTTGATGGCAGTCTGGAGGCGGTCGATCTCGTAATCAATCTGGTCGGGACGGACGTGGTAGCGGCGTACACGCACGCTGCGGCGGTCGAGGATGAAAACGCGACCAAGGGCGACACCCGGGGAGGCACCGATGCCTCGGAATATTCGCGCCCGGCTCATTTCACCTCAAATCGGTTGCTGATGAGTTCGGTGATGGCGTCAACCGCTTCTTGCGCATCGGGTCCTTCGGCCTCGATGAGGAGCTCAGTTCCTTTGGCTGCGGCGAGGGAGAGAACGCTCATGATGCTCTTTCCGTTGGCGCTCATGCCTTCTCGGCGCACCCAGATCTCCGATTGGAAGTGTTCGGCCACTCGCACCAACACCCCCGCGGCACGCAGGTGGATCCCCAGATCGTTGGATATGCGCGCTTTGCGAGAGGCGTGTTGCGGGCTCACGGGGTCTTCTCCGGCTGCGCGGTGGTTGGGTTCATGCCGAGAACCTCGCTGGCAACCGCAATAGCCCGGCGTCCATATTCTTTTACCTGGCGAGCGGCTGTGGCGAGTGGAATCTCCTGTGTGCTCAATTGCATTGCCTTGATGAGCATTGGCAGATTTGCCCCAGTGAGTACCTCGACGCGCCCCGGCTGGTGTAACGTCAACCCCACGTTCGAGGGCGTACCACCAAACATGTCGGTGAGCAGAATGACTCCTCCGTTGGGGTCGGACTGTTCGACTGCAGCCTTCAATCGGATTTCGTAACTTGCGGCGTCATCGTCGGCGGTAATGCCGACAGCCTCAATGGCACCGGACTCTGGAAACACGCTTTTGGCCGTCGAAACCAATGCCGCGGCCAAGTCCCCGTGCGCTGCCACTACGATGCCGATCATGTGGGAAGCTCCTGCATGTCTCGGTGGCGTCGATCGATCTTGAGCCCTCTGGCTTCGAGGCGCATTGCCAGTGCCTCGGACACGGCAACTGATCGATGCTGGCCACCTGTGCAACCCACGGCGACGGTGAGGTAACGCCTGCCCTCGCCCTGGTATCTCGGGATGAGAAATGAAAGAAATGTCTCCGCCTTCTCCAGAAATTTCTGCCCTTCGTCAGAGAGCAGCACGAAGTCACGAACCTGTTTGTTGAGGCCATTTTGATGGCGAAGACCTTCGTCAAAGTAAGGATTTGGTAGAAACCGAACGTCGAGGACAATGTCAGCGTCCAAGGGGACGCCGTTCTTGAAACCAAAACTGAGGATTCCGATCTGCAGGTTGTCGCCGGGTTTCACATGGACGATCTGCTCGACCACGCGGGATCGCAGCACGTGTGGGGACATTTCGGACGTATTCAGTGTATCGTCAGCGAGCTCGCGCAGAGGTATGAGTATTCGTCGCTCGTTGTCGATGGCCTCGCGCAGACCGCAACCATTGTCGAGAGGGTGTTTGCGGCGTGTCTCTGAGTAACGTTTTACGAGTGCTGCATCAGTTGCTTCCAGGTAGAGGACACGCAGCGGGTCGGTGGCAGCACGCATGCGCTCAACGAGCGCCGGTGCCTGCTCGACGAAATGGGGCGAGCGAATGTCCATCACCAAGCCTATTTGGGTGACCTCAGAGTCCTCTTTGGCGCGTTCCAGTAATGGCTCAGCGAGGCTTGGCGGGATGTTGTCGACGCAGAAATAGCCGTGATCCTCAAGGGTACGGATAACCGTTGATTTGCCGGACCCAGATTGACCGGTGATGATCAGGATGGAGAGGCTCACAGCTTCTCCCCTCGCTCGGATGAGCTGAGCTGTTGCTCCAGTCGTTCTTTGAGTTCGCGAGCCGCGTGGTGTCCCTGCTGTTTGAGAAGGTGGTTGCGTGCGGCAACTTCAACAATCGATGCGAGGTTGCGGCCGGAGCGGATGGGCAAGGAAACCTTGGGAATCTTGACGTCGAGGATCTCTTCGTGAGCGTCGTCCAATCCGGTGCGATCGAGGTGCATTTGTGGGTGCCACTCCACCAGCTCAACAACCAACTCGATTTGTTTTCTCTCGCATACAGAGGCGGCACCAAAAAGATCTTTGACGCTGATGATTCCCAATCCGCGGACCTCCATGTGATGGCGAGTCAAAGGTGAGCCTATGCCGATCAGTGTGCGGTGTCGCTGTTTCAACAACACGACATCGTCGGTGACCAAACGATGGCCCCGCAGCACCAAGTCGAGCGCGCACTCGCTCTTACCAATGCCGCTCGTGCCAGTGAGCATGACGCCAACGCCAAAGACGTCGACGAGCACCGCGTGGACGATGACCTCGGGGCTAAGGTGTTCATGCAGAAAATCGTGAGCGCGGGTGATGAAGGCTGCCGATGGAAGGGGCGTGCGGAACAACGGGACACATTGTTCGTCGGCTGCGACGAGCAGCATCTGTGGCACGGGCTCTGATCCGGCAACCACGACGCAAGCGACATCCAGGCCGAAAAAGGCCTTAACGGCCATTGTCTGTTCTTTCTCCGCAAGCGTAGCGATATATCGTAGCTCGGTGTTGCCGAGGACCTGCAGTCGTCGCCGCTCGATCAAATCAAGGAATCCAGCCATGGCCAAACCGGGACGTTGCACACGTAGGTCGTCGATCTCCTTGTCGAGTCCCTCTCGTCCACTGATGAGCTCGAGTTGTAGGTCGAACTCGGTGTCATCGCGCAGCGCCTTGGCCAGAATCTTCATGGTCAGTATTTATCGTCCTCTTCCAAAAACCCGTTGTAAATGGCGGCTTGGTCAGGGAACTCAAGCAGAGTCTTGCGAAAACTGCTGTCCTTGAGGAGTCGGGAAATGCGGGCCAACGCCTTGAGGTGTGCGCCCGCAGAGTTTTCTGGTACCAGCAACACGAAAAACAAACGTACTGGCTGTTGATCGATAGAGTCGAACGCTATCCCTTGGATGGCGCGACCAAAACAAGCGACGAGTCGGTTGAGTCCCGGAATCTTGGCGTGTGGAATGGCCACACCCTCTCCCACGCCGGTAGAGCCGAGTCGCTCTCGGTCTATCAAGGCACGCAACACATCTTGGGCCCCGCCAGGAACGTCGGCTGCGTGCGCGTGCAGATGACTCGCGAGCTCCGTGAGCACGCCTTCTTTGTCAGCGGCAGAGAGCTGTGCGAGCACCATGGTTTCTGTCAGAATTTCGCCAATCTTCACGATACCTCCACTCCTGTGGTCGCCTTCTACCACACGGGGCTGGCTCCACAACAGAGCCGGTTGTTGTGTATGCCAGAAATTACAGCGGAACCCGCGATGACTTTGTCTAAAACAACAACTTGCGTTTCGAGGAGGGAGGAATTCGTAGCATTTCTCTGTATTTGGCTACGGTCCGTCGCGCTATGTCGATATCGTGGCGCTTCAGCATTTCGACGATCTGCTGGTCGGACCAGGGTGATGCTGGGTTTTCCTCTGAGATCAATCGTTTGATGTGATCCCGAACAGACTCCGAGGCGATGTCTTCGCCCCCAAAACGGCTGATGGAGGAGTTGAAGAAATACTTGAGCTCATAAATGCCTTGCGGCGTATGCACGTACTTGTTGGTGGTGACGCGGGATATTGTCGACTCGTGCATCCCGACGTCCTCGGCGACGTCCTTGAGGATGAGGGGCTTGAGGTGGGCAACGCCCGCGTCGAAGAATTCTCGTTGGAACTTGAGAATGCTTTCCATGACGCGGTAAATAGTTCGCTGGCGCATGTGAATGCTGCGAATCAACCACACTGCGCTGCGGAGCTTCTCTTGGATGTAGGACTTGGTCTCACCCCCCGCTCCCTGCAAAGCCTTGCGGTAGTAATTGGACACCCGCAGTTTTGGCAACCCGTCTTCATTTAGGACGATGGCGTATTCATTGCCGACTTTGTGCACATAGATATCGGGGGTGATGTATTGCGGTTCCTTGTCACTGTATGGACGACCCGGTCGTGGTTCGAGTTGGGAGATGATCCGTACCGCCTCACTCACCTCCCCGACGGTGGTTTTGAGGTCTTTGGCGATGGCCTGAAAATTTCGCCGCTCGACGTTGTGGAGGTGTGTGTCGATGATATCGACGACGAGTTGACTCTCTTGGGATAGATGCTTGACCTGGATCAGCAGGCACTCCCGTAAGTTTCGGGCTGCAACACCGGCGGGGTCGAAGGACTGAAGCCTGGTGATGACCACTTCGACCTCGTCTACGTCGACGTCGAGCTCACGAGCTGTGGTCTGCGCTGCGTCTTTGTCAAGGTAGCCGTCGTCGTTGATCTCCTCGATCAAGAGACCCGCTATTCTCGCCTCGTCAGCAGAGAAGTCGCCCATCTGCACTTGCCAGCGCAGGTGGTCGTGCAGGGAGGTTGCCTTGGTGAGGTTCGCCTCAAACGGCGGCAAATCATCGCTAGGGGCGGCTCCAGCCGTGGCCGGCAACGAGTAGCTGTAGGAGTCCAGGTACGATTCCCAGTCGATGTCTCGCTCAACCTCTTGTGACGAGGGCTCGGGCGTCGCATCGGGAGCAGCATCGCTGATGAGTGTTGAGGAGATATCGGTGGCGATTTCTGTCTGTTCGTGCGGCGACACGTCGGAGGACAATACGGTAGCGTCGGTACTCTCGTGGCCAGTGGACTCGCCTTCGACAATCTCACCCGCGTCCCGTTCGTCAGCACCGTCGCTGCGTTCTTCGAGGATGGGGTTCTGCTCCATCTCTTCGCGCAAAACGTCTGCCATCTCGAGATGCGAGAGTTGGAGGAGCTTGATCGCTTGCTGCAGCTGGGGTGTCATGACCAGCTGCTGCACCATCTTTTGTTGTAGTCTTAGATCTAACGCCATGGTTTGTGCGCCGATAATAGCGGAAACCCAGCAGGGGTCCAACCGTGATGCAGCATGTGCAGGACTCGCAAAACCATGTCCGGGCAAAGAGTCAAGCAAAACAATGGCATCGTCGGAGTTAGCAGATATATGTAGTATCAACTTCGATTCCGATGACCTTTTTTGAGAGCACAATTTCGGCAAGAACGATCACCCTGCGCGTCTGTGTGAGCGTTGGCCTGGCGGTCTTCTTGCTCCTTCTGTCGCCGGCACTGTTTGGCTTCTTTCATTATGGCCTGGATCTCACTCGCATCGACCTGGGCATCCTCTGTGCCATCGATCGTCAGCTCGAACAGGGGGAAAGCCTTTGGTTGTCATCCTATCTGGGTAACGGCGGCCCGCTATTTGCGCGACCCTCCGCCCGTTTGCTGTATCCACCGCAATATCTTGCGATCTTGATGTCTCCGGATTGGGGTGTCTCCTTTTTTGCGTCCCTCCATGTTGGCATCGCGGCGGGGGCCACCACCTATCTAGCTCGAGTGCACGGGTGTCGGCCGGGTGCATCGCTGATCGCCGGAGTCGTGTTCGCCTGCACCGGCACGGTTTTGGATCTGGTTCTGCACGGCACATTTGTCGTGGCGGCGGCTTGGTTGCCGCTTGTGTGGGCGACTTCGCGACGAGTTTTGCAGCCAAGGGGAAAGCCACTGCATGCAGGGTTACTTGGTGCGGCCCTACTGGGATTATTGCTCGGCGGAGAGCCTCAGGCCTATGCGATTGGATGTTGCCTCATCACAGTGGAATTGGCACGGGTCATCATCAAACATCGAGTGTTCCCAGGACGGGGCGCGCTCCAACTCGGGTTGGTCATCGTCGGGGCATTCGCTTTGGCCATGCCCATGTGGGTGCAGACACTCACCGAGATGATCTTGAGCCGACGTGGGGAAGCTTTGGGTCAGGCTGAGGCCCTGTGGTGGTCCTTTGGACCGTCGAGTTGGCTCGCAGCATTGTGGCCGGGTGTCCTCGATGAGTTCGCGCGACCACTGACCCATTATTGGAGTGTCTGGCAGGGTAACGAGAACATCGCCTTGCCATGGAACCGGCAGCCTTACATGGGTCCGCTGTTTTTCGTTGCTGCGCTGTGCGGCATTGGGCTGTGGCGCGCGCGAACTGCCGCCCTGGTCATGGTGGTCGGTGTGGTTTTTTCCTTAGGGGATACCTTGCCCGTGTTGCCATTGTTGATGAAGGCAATGCCCCTGCTCGCGTGGTTTCGTTATCCAGCAAAATATTTGGTCGTGACCACCCTGGCGGCGGTGGTGGTGGTCATTCTCTCCCTTCGTGAGGTTGATCGCGACCCTGTCTATCGTCGCCGTTTCGTCGTGGCGGGACTCACGTACTTGTCTGTGCATCTGTTGGCGCTGATCCTTTTGGCACTCTTCGGCGGTGTTCTCGATCGCACAGCTATGGCCGCCGCTGACCCCCATCCCGAGCTCGACCTGCCCAATCTGTCGAAGGTGTTGATTCGCTCTGCCATCCAGGCGGCAATTCCATTGGCGATGGCTGTGGCGATGTCTCTTTGGTGGCCAACAGGTAGGCGATACCTCCTCGCTTTGGTCGCACTCGACTTGTTCTTGGCAGTACCTTCCTCCGTCTCTGTCGGTCCGAGCTTGTCCGACCTCGAAACGCCACTCGCGGCCCTGTCGACGTTGCAGCCCGCAGATTCGCCGGTTCTATGCAGCGACCCGAGACTGCGGACTCGTTCTTTGCACGCCGTGGAGCTCGCGGTTTCTGACTGGGGGAGGTTGGTTGGGGTGCGCGCGGTCGTACCGCCAGAGCTGCAGGCATGTGATGGCCTGCGGGGGCCGGTTACCTATGGGCCGCTGCAGACGGCGATGAACGAACGTCTGGACGAGGAGCTTGGCGACTCGAGCGTTGCCGCCGCCAGGGCTCTAGGCTGCACTCACCTGCTGGCGTCGCGTACCCCGACCCATGGCACCGCGTATCGCGTTTCAGCACCAAGCGAAGAACTCAAGCGGTATCAGAAGCTGCTGCGAGTGCGGCTCTACGAAATACCAGACTCGGTGTCTGAGGTTTTTCTGTCCAGCGGTCCGCGCTTGTTTCCAGATGAAGACTCTGCCTGGCAGGCGATCAGGAGCAGCCATACAGCCGCGGCGCTCAGTTCGGTCATCGATGATCCTGCCGATCGACTCGCCTCAGGCTCGATCCTCTCGTCCAACGAAAACGCTGTTGTCGCCATCGAGTGGGACGGACCTGATCGTGCACTTCTACGTGTGCAGGGGATCGGTCCGGCGGTTGTGGGTGTACGCACGGCCTTTCAGATGGGGTGGCGCGCCGTGCAGGCAGGCAATGAGCTGCCTGTCGTGCGTGTGGGTGGCCAACACCTTGGCGTGGTGCTGCAAGAAGCCGAGACCGGTCACGTAGAGATCTATTATCAACCACCCTATTTCCGGCTCAGCTTGCTCGCGGCGGCCTGCGGCTTCTTGGCGATTGTCGCTGCCTGTCTGCTAGCCAAGAATAACCACGGCCCCAACCCTCAGACACCGCATCACAGCTCGAAGTCGTCGCCAAGGTAGGCTTTGCGGGCCACTGGATCGTCGACGATTTCTTGCGGGGTGCCGGCGAGCAGGATCTTTCCTTCAGAGATCAAATAGGCACGGTCGCATGTACCCAGGGTTTCGCGGACATTGTGGTCGGTGACCAAAACGCCAATCCCGTTGTCGCGCATGGTACGGATGAAGCCGCGGATCTCTGAGACGGTGATCGGATCGACGCCGGCGAAGGGCTCGTCGAGGAGGACGACCTCCGGGTCGGGAATCAACGTTCGGGCCATCTCCACCCGCCGGCGTTCGCCGCCGGAGAGCTGGGAGCCGAGGTTGTCGCGGACATGCTCAAGGTTGAAACGGGCAATAAGGTCCCGCGCACCCTGCCTGCAGACTTCCTTGGATTTCTTTTGTGCCTCAAAGACAGCGATGAAGTTCTCCTCGACCGTGAGGCCCCGAAAGACCGTCGACTCCTGCGGCAGGTAACCGAGGCCCATGCGGGCGCGCCGGTAGAGGGGCAATCCCGAGAGATCCCTATCGCCCAAGGTCACGGTGCCTCCATCGGGGGGCAGAAGTCCTGCGACCATATTGAAGGAGGTCGTTTTGCCGGCACCGTTCGGACCCAACAATCCGACAATCTCGCCGGGGTGGACGACGAAGGAGACGTCTTGGACCACTTTGCGGCGGCGGTAGGATTTCTGCAGATTGCGGGCGTGGAGAACAGAACCCATCTCAGCTCCGCGGTCGTGGTGGCAAGGGGCAGGTGTCGGGCAAGGTGCCCGTTGTTGGTGCCGGTGGTGGCAGCACCTCTTTGTTCGTGTTGATGACGCCGCGAGGGTTGTCGAGGCGGGCACGGTCATTTGTGACTTCGACAACAATCCGCGTGCCCGACAACAAGCTCTTGCCGCGACGTAGCAATGGCGTGCCGGTCAAAAAGAGCTCCGAGGTTTCAAGAACGAAGGTTGCCTTATCGGCCCACATGGTCTCGGTGCCACGGGTGGCGCGCACATTTTCGGTGCAGGTGAAGGTCTGCCATTCCCAATCGGCGTTAGCGATGCCCTCGAAGTTCTGGCAACAGAGCAGAAGATCACCGCGACGGATGACCACATTGTGGCGACATAGGGAACGATTGCTGGGCTTGGTGAGCACTTGCATGCCGTCGCAGCGAAACTCCAACGGCGCGGGTGTGTCTTTGGCGGCTGGAGATTTGGGTGTCGCAGCAACAGGCGCCGGTTGCAGACCGAACCACACAGTTGCCAGCAGTTGCGCCAAGGTATCACGGTATGCGAGCCACATGAGCTTTGGACTATGCTCGCGTCTTGGTATTCAGATCAAGCGCTCTGAGATCTGTCGAGTCGGGTTGGCGTCGCCAGCGGTCGTGCAGCCACACCCATTGTTCAGGGTACTCACGAATGGCGTTCTCCAGCCACAGGCTCAAGGTGGCGGTGAGCGCTTCGATGCGTTGTTCCAGATCGTCGCCCGATGGTGGCTCGATGAGCTCGAAGAACATACGATGATCGCGGCCCTCTCGCCAAATGCGTGCTCCCACGATGCTCGCACCCGTTTTTAGGGCGAGACTTGCTGGCGCGGAAGGGGTGTGAGCAGGACGGTTGAAAAACGGCACAAAGGCACCTTGCACCTTGGTGTCTTGGTCGATGAGCAGGCCGAGAAACCCATTCTTCTTGAGGGCGCGAAAGAGCTCGCGCGCAACGCCGTCGTCCCCTCGCCAGACAATATTGTGTCCAAAGGCGGAGCGATGTCGGTGCACCCAACGGGTGAGGCGTGGGTCGTAGAGCGGTTTGGCGACGCCGGTGATGGAATAACCAGCCGCGGCGATGAGTTGGGCCAACAGTTCCCAGTTGCCCATGTGTCCCGACACGATCACCGAACCCTTGCCAGCAGCGAGTGCCGCGTCCAATACGGCGCGATTTTCGTTGGTGAGCTCCACTTTTTCTGCGCCGTTGATGAATCGTTCAATGTGTACCATCTCTGCGGCACAGGTACCGAGGTGGAGAAACATCTCTTTGCTGATGCGACGGTGATCCCCTGTGGTGAGCTCGGGAAAGGCTTTGGCCAAATTGTCTTCGGCTCGGTGCCGATCACGCACGGCGACGTAGGGTGCCAAGCGACCGAGCAATCGACCCGCATTGCGGGCGACAGAAAATGGCAAGACGCGCACGGTCCAAGCGGCGAGACGGACGAACACATAGATGAGGGTGTTCTTCCAGCGTTGCACCAGGCCCCATCGCTTGGGCAGTTCGGCTTCGAGAACGCGGCTCATAATCCGGCGCTATCTATGCCATGGGTGCGACGGCAACAAACAAAAAATCCACAGAACGGGACTTGCTTGTGGGGTGCGATTTGGGCGAATAGTTGCCCATGCGCATTGGTCTAGAACTGTCAGCGGGAGGGCGGACCATGATGTGGCGGCCCATCGAACAGGGGCCCTTGGTCATTGGTCGCAATCCCGAGTGTGATCTCTGTATTCCCGACGATCGTCTGTCGCCGGTGCAATGCGTCCTGAGACGTAACGGTGATGCCGTGGAGATCCAAAACCACCATCCCGACGGGACCCAAGTTGGCAATGAGACAGTTCTGGAATCCATGCCTTTGGCAAACGGCGACAGCCTCGCCCTTGGGCCGGTTACCGCAAAGGTGTGTTTTGTTGCCGACCAAGGCGATGGAGGCGGCACAAAGACTCTCGCACCATCGGCCGCGGTGGTGGAGGGTGAGATGTTTCTAACAGCACCCGAGACCCACCCGGGCAAGCGATGGAGCTTGCGCTCGCGTGAAATCAAGGTCGGCTCAGATCTGACCAATGATCTCACCCTCGACGACGAGTTTGTCTCCAGCTTCCACGCGCGTTTTAGCATCGAAGACGGGCGATGCATTGTCCGCGATCTTGGCAGTCGCAATGGCGTCTTTGTTGCAGGCCAGAAAATCAAGGAAGGGGAGGTGCCCGTTGGGGCACAAGTGACGCTGGGCCAGACGGTGCTGGTGGTGACCGGCCGGAACCAGCCTCTGTCAGTCCCAGACGCAGGTTCTTCGCAGAAGCTTATCGGCTCCTCTGTGGCTCTCGATCGGGTGCGTAAGGTGATTCGCCGAATCGCCGCAGCCGAGGCACCGGTATTGATCACGGGCGAAACGGGGACCGGCAAGGAGGTGGTAGCCCGTCTGCTCGCCGAGCTCAGCCCACGCGCAACCCGCCCGTTTGTGGCACTCAACTGTGGTTCCCTCAGTCGCAACCTCATCGAGTCGGAGCTCTTCGGTCATGAGCGCGGTGCCTTCACGGGTGCCATCAACCGCAAGATCGGCGCATTCGAGGCCGCCCACGCCGGCACTTTGTTTCTCGATGAGATTGGCGAGCTGCCTTTAGAGTTGCAGCCACAACTTCTGCGGGTTCTCGAAACCGGCGAAATACGACGAGTCGGATCGACCTCGGCATTCGAATGTGATGTTCGGGTGATTGCCGCGACCAATCGTAAGCTTGAGCAAGAGGTCGCGAATGGCGCTTTCCGTGAGGATTTGTTTCATCGCCTTCACGTTTTGATGGTAGAGCTGCCAGCTCTTGCCGAGCGCAAGGGTGATGTCCGTGAGCTCGCCACGTTTTTCGCCGAACAGTTCGCCCCGGATGGCCAAACAGTTAGCATCGGTGCCGGCGCGTTGGCAGTTCTCGAGGCGCACATGTGGCCCGGCAATGTGCGGGAGCTTCGCAATGTCATTCAGCGGGCGGTGCTTCTGCGCAACGGCGACACCCTCGAGGCTGCGGATATCACATTCACGCCGAGCACCCTGGCCACCCGGGTGCAGACGCAAAGCGTAGTCAGCGGCAGAACCCTCCAAGAGATAGAGCGCGATGCCATTGTCGCCGAGTTGCGCCGTCATCAGGGCAACAAAAAGGAAGCGGCCGCCGCCTTAGGTGTGTCCCGTTCGACGATCCACCGCAAGATTGAGGACTATCGGATCGACATCGAAGGCTAGCTTCGCAGGCTACTCGACAACAAAGCCAGTTTCCGTGGTGTCTTGAAAACGCTGACATATTTGGTCAGTGCAAAGGAAGAAGGACAAATCACCATGGATGGATTTTTCCCCGGTTGACTCTGCTGTCAACGCAGTTCCCACCACCTTAGCTGTCCCATCTGGGTTCGCAATGTCGTCGGCTTTGAGCGTTGTTTTGTCCAGCTTGACCCCAGCGCTTGCCGCCAAGTTGATCTTCAGAGGAGTCGATGTTTTGAGGACCCACGGTGCCTTGGGTGTGATCGTTATTTCGAGTTTGGCTTCGGTGCCTTTTTTCACCGGGGCTGGGGCGACAACAGTAGCGATTGTGTAACCGGGATCCTTTGTTGCCTCTGCGTCGTCAACCGACTCACCTGCGCGGGCGGTGCAGCCAGCGATGACCGATAGTGCCAAAGCCAATGTCCAAATAGCTTTCATCATGCCCAGGTCCTCTCAACGGGTTATGCAACTGTCTTCTATCCGACCTACCCCCACACCCGCAATTGTACATGACTCAACCAATACGATGTACCACAAAATATTCTTTTGCGCGTTGAGGTGGCCGCAAAGCGTGTGCTAGCGTGGCAAGTAGGGTGCCCGACAAACGCATGCGTTTTCGGGAGTGTTGGAAGTGACGGAAACGAACAATTTCAAATTGATCATCGAAGACGACGAGGGCCGGCGCAACGTGGTTCCCGTCGACATTGGTGACGTGAGTATAGGCCGACTCGACGGCAACACCGTTCGTCTCAACGAACGCAACGTCTCGCGTCGCCACGCCAGATTGTCTCGTGACAACGCATCTGTGATTGCAGAGGACCTCGACTCCTACAATGGGGTCTGGATCAACGGCAATCGCATCAAGGGACGTCAACCCCTTCATGATGGTGATTTGCTCCGCATTGGCGATTTCCAACTGGAGTTGCGCGGAGAGGGTTTGCACACCCGCACCGACGAGACAACCCAGCGGACGCCGATGGTCGACACCGAGGCAACGCAGCCTGAGATCAGACTCGGGCGGTCGACAGAACCCCTCGAGCAGGTAACCGAAGAGCCCGAACCCCGCGAGGAGCCGACAGCTCTGATTCGGATGGCACACTTGGAGGAAGTCGAAACCTCCCGTCGCGAGAAGAGCGCAATTGCGGGTCAGCGGGCGAAGCTTGTCTGTGTGAGCACGGAGTACGCCGGGCAGGAATTTGAGATAGGCAAGACCGAGATGGTCATTGGTCGCACGGAGGACAACGACATTGGCATCGATCATCGTTCAGTGTCGCGTCATCATGCCAAGGTTGTGACCAACGGGCGCAGCGTCAAAATCGTAGACCTCAAGAGCGCCAATGGCACACTCGTCAATGGCGAGGAGTACGCCCAAGCCGACCTGCGCAACGGTGATTTGGTCGAGCTTGGTCACGTCAAGCTCCGGTTTGTTCCGCCAGGCGAGAGTTATTCACTCACCGCCGAAGAGCAGAAGTCCCTGCAACACGACAGATTGCAGTCAGTGCCAACCGCGAACGAGGGCAATCGGTCGGAGCTCGCCCACCGCAGCCGTGCGAATCCACTGCTTATGGCGTTGGTCGCAACATTGACGCTCGTTGTCCTTGTCATGGTGGCCTACCTGCTGTTTGAGGATTCGGGGTCGCGGCCAACAACGCAAGCCGATGCGACTTTGACACCACCACCAACCGTCGAAGTACCCAAGGACGGTGCCAGCGAAGCCGAGCGACTGGCATCACAAGCTGCAAACGCCTTGTCGCAGCGACAGTGGGACAAGGCTGCGACCATGGCTCGGGCCGCTCTTGCCCACGAGGCCGAGCATGCCGCTGCTCGCGAGGTGTTGAGCAAATCGGAGATCGAGGTCGCGGCGCAGGCGAGCTATGACCAAGGAGTTGCTTCCATCAATGAGTCGAATATGCCACAGGCCTGGAATCACCTGCAGGTTGTGCCGCCGACGAGTGTCTACTACCCGCAGGCTCGCTCTTTGATGGGGCAGGTCAAGGGCACCCTCATCACCTCAAGAATTCAGGGTGCCGAAGAAGCGTTGGAGGCTGGCGAATGGTCAAAGGCTGAGACCTTGGCCACCGAGATTGAGTCCCTCGACATGTCTGCTCCGGAGGTCGCACAAATAAGGGAGGATGCCGAGGAAGGTCGTCACCCAAAACGGGTCAAGCCAACCGTGCGTGTGCCAAAACCACCAAAACCGCCTGTTGCCACCGTGGTGAGTCCCAGTTCACCGCCGCCGGTCGATTCTGGGCCCGACGCGAAAACGCTTTACAAAGAAGGCACGGCGGCATTGAAGGTCTCACAATTCCAGAAGGCTCTCGATAAGTTCAACGCCTGCGTCAAGGCGGACAAACGATTCTGTCCTTGCCATCGGGCATTGGGCATCACCTATGCTCGCGCCAGCAGTGGGCCCAAGGCCTACCGGTATTACAAACAGTATCTCAAAGTTTGTCCCAATGCCGAAGACGGCCCCCAGGTGGAAAAGCTCCTCAAACAATACGAAGAATCTCAATAGACAGGTTTGTGTCGTTGGTCAGTTTGTGGTTCGTTGACTCCCGATGATCGGGTCTTCCGACAACAACGGAGTCGAACTCCCCGTATGGAGTGTCTCACAGCTCAACCAGCGGGCGCGTCAGCTTCTCGAAGGGCAGCTCGCCAGGGTCGCGGTCGTCGGTGAGGTGTCGAATGTGCGGGTCGTCGGTGGCCACGCCTATTTCAGCCTCAAGGATGACCGCGCACAGGTTGCCGCGGTACTCTTCAGTCGTGAGGTCGAGCTGCTTGGTTTCGATCTGGTGGCCGGTCTGAAGGTGCTTGCCACGGGTCGCGTGACGGTGTTTCAACCGCGCGGCACTTTCCAGATAGTGCTCGATACCCTTGAGGTATGTGGAACGGGGGCCTTGCAGACGGCGTTCGAGGAACTCAAACGCAAGCTCGACGCCGAAGGACTGTTTGCCACATCGCGCAAACGCCCCCTGCCGCCCTTGCCGCGTCGGGTGGGGGTGATCACCAGCCCGACGGGCGCCGTGATTCGCGACATCGTCCAGGTAGCGACCCGGCGATTCCCAGGTGCTCGAATGCTGGTGTTGCCCGTTAGGGTCCAGGGGGCAGAGGCGGCACCCATGATCGCGCGGGCCATTGGCAAGGCGTCGCATTGGTCCAAGGAGTTGGGCCTGGACGTTTTGATCGTCGCTCGCGGTGGTGGCTCCATCGAGGACCTTTGGGCCTTCAACGACGAGAAAGTTGCGCGGGCCATAGCGGCGTCACAAATACCCGTGGTCAGCGCGGTGGGGCACGAGACGGATTTCACCATTGCCGATTTTGTTGCCGATGTTCGCGCGCCGACGCCGTCGGTTGCAGCCGAGCTGGTTTTTCCCGAGCAAGCCGAGCTCGTCGCCAGGCTGCGTCGTCTGGCTGTGCGCATCGAACGTAGCGTCGGCCGAGATATCCAGCGAGATCGGCACCGTTTGCGCGCCGCGGGCAATGCACTTGGAGACGGACGCGCACTCATCGCCGTACAGAGCCAGCGCCTCGACTTCGCGATCGAGGCGCTGCGACGCTCGGCTCAGACAACCACTGCGGCACGACGTCTGAAGCTCGAAAAGATCGGCACCCGTCTCGCGCATTTGCACCCGCGCGTACGCCTTGGACAATTGCGCGGGTGCATCCAGGCAATTGGGGAGCGGGTCGAGCTATTGGCAGTGAAGCAGATAGAGTGGCGCCGCCATTGTCTCGCGGGAGTTGCCGGAAGGCTGAAGGCGTTGTCGCCGTTGGGTGTGCTCGAGCGTGGTTACAGCATTGTGTTGGGGCCCGATGGCAAAGCTCTTTGCGAGACTGCCGGCGTGAGGGCGGGGGATCGTCTCGACATACGCCTTGCCCGCGGGCGTCTCGGTGCGGTGGTCGATGGCATTGAGACTGAGGAGTGAGCGATCCTGTGACAGCGGCCGAGGCGAGGCCTTGGTTCGAAGGGATATGCCGGTGACTGGCATGGTCGGGAAACTTGGATGGTGGTCTTTCGAATATTGGCGCGATTACATTCATCGCGGGTGTAGGGATCTCTCCGATATTGAGCACCGACGCCACACCGCCTTGGTTAACATTTCCGCCCTGTCGGGTCTATTCGTGTGCGTGGTTTTTGCTGCCATCAGTCTTTGGCAGGGCAATTATTTCTTGGCCGGTGTCCTCATGGTCGTCATGGGGATCTCCTGGCTCTCGGTGTGGGTGCACCATCGGACTGGCAATCCGTTCATTGCTGCATGGATCGGTTTGACCACGGTCAGCATGTTGTTGCTCTACCTGCTGGGGAGCGGGGGCGACCAAGGCACCGGCTATGTTTGGATACCAATTTTTCCGCTGGTGGCCATGTTCGCTCTCGGGCCCATTCGCGGCTCGGTGTTGACAGGCATCTTTTTTGCCGCGGCAGGCGTCATTCTGTTTGTGCCAGACTTCCCACTGGCAGTGGCGGTCTATCCTCTGGCTCTCAAGACTCGCATTGTTGTGGCAACCCTGTTTGTCGCGGTGATCGCGCTCTTCTTCGAGCAATCGCGCAAGACGGCGCACGCGCGAATGCGAGATGAAATCGAGGTTCGCCGTCGTGTTGAAGCCGAACTGCGGAAGGCCGAAAAGACGGCCGCACGAGCATCCCAGGCCAAGAGCGATTTCTTGGCGACCTTGAGCCACGAGGTGCGTACGCCGTTGACCTCCATCGTTGGTCTCAATGACCTCTTGGCGAAGACCGACTTGGACGAGCTTCAGCAACACCACGTAGCGCTTGCGGGGCAATCAGGTCGGAGTCTCATTGCCCTGATGGACGACATCCTCGATTTGTCCCAAGTTGAGGCTGGGAAATTGAATCTGCACTTGGTGCCGTTTGACCTGCGCACGTTGGCGGAGACCGTCGTTCGCCTTCATGGCACCTTGGCGGCCGAGAAGAACCTGGACCTGAAGCTGGTCTATGATTGTCAGGCTCCACGCCAGGTCGTCGGGGACCAGGGGCGCCTTCGTCAGGTGTTGATGAACCTCACGGGGAACGCGGTGAAGTTCACGGCAGAGGGCCATGTCATCCTAACGGTGGAGCTGGAACGGGCGACGGACACAACAACGACTCTTGCCATATCAGTGACAGATAGCGGTGTCGGCCTTTCCGAGGAACTGCAAACGACAGTCTTTCTGGCTTTTGCTCAGGGGGATACACCCCAGAAGCGCGACGGCGTCGGTCTCGGACTGGCCATCTCCAAACGTTTGGTTGAAGCGATGGGAGGGGAAATCGGTGTACGTTCCCAAGTTGGTCAGGGAGCCACGTTCTGGGTGCGGTTGACTCTAGGTTTATCGGATGACTTGTCAGACGGGGTGTCAGATGACTTATCAGATGGGGTGTCAGATGAGGGGACAACTCCCATTCCAACATTTGATGCGCAGATCTTGCTCGTGGAGGATAACGCCGTCAGTCGAGAGGTCGTGTGCGCCATGCTCGAGCACTTGGGTTGCACAGTCGATCTGGCAACCGATGGAGAGGCCGGTGTCGCCAAGTTTGCGACCCGTACCTACGACCTGGTGTTGATGGATTGCCAGATGCCGGTCCTGGATGGATACGCCGCAAGTGCGCAGATGCGCGCGGGGGAGTCGGCAAGGCAACGGACGCCGATTATTGCTATCACCGCGTATGCGCTTCCTGAGGATCTGCATCGCTGTCTCGAGGCAGGGATGGACGACCACCTCACCAAGCCATTGGGGCTGGAGGGCCTCGCAGAGGGTTTGAGCCGTTGGTTGTCAGTTCGTGAGAGCCGACAATAGGGTCCCAACGCTGACCCGAACTCAGCCGTTGCTCGCGCCTCCCGGGTGGTTACAGCGGCTACAGACTGTCCTTGTGCTCTGCATGCCCATCATGCGATCTTCGTCGCCGGACCGCGCAAGAGAAAGTCGGGAGAGGATGATTCGCACAATCGGGTTGAAATGGGTTGCCGTTGGATTTGTGTTTTTCAGCGGTTGTGCTGAGACCACTGAGACTCACGCGGAAATCCAAATATCCGAGTAGGCACCTGAACTTCAGGAGGGCATCATGGGAGCTGGCTCAGGTGGTTTTTATGCGGCCAAGGAAGCTTTCAAGCAGGCCAATCAAATAGGCCCCGGTCGATCCCCAAGGGACTTCTCCGCTTCGTTGATGGGTCTCGCCGGTTTTGGGTCGATGGTAGCCATCTGGAACACCACAACCTTTGTCGTGGCAGCCATTGGTGTGTTGGTTTTTCTGTTTGGCACCGCCCAGGGCATGATTGTGACGCTCTTGCCCAGGTTCCGCGTGCGGCTTCGCCTGGCCGTCGCCGCCGCCTATGGCTTGAGCGTAACGGGGACGTACCTGCTCGTCATGTGGATCTCACGGATTATTCAATCTGCACAACAAGAGCCTTCGAGGCTGCAGGACGGTGGATACCACCCCTTTGCGGCGTGCATTGCATTGGCGGTTGGCTATGTCGCCTTCACCATCACCCGAAAGAATTTGTGGAATCGCTACGCGGTCCAATCTTTCTATTGAATAACGACGCAGCAACAGGAGCGATGGCTCGTCGAACACCGTGGCCGTGCTTGACCGTTTGTGCGCAGCCGCGTATCAAGAATTGATGGTCGACAAACCAACTACCTCAGATCTCGCTTTCGAGGAGATCCTCGCCCGGCTGGAAGCAATTGCCAAACAGTTGGAAAATGGCGACGCCAAGCTGGAAGAGGCCCTGGCATTGTTTGAGGAGGGGGTGGGGCTCGCAAAGGTAGGCACCCAGCGGCTCGATGACGCCGAGCGCAAGATCGAGATCTTGCGTGATGACAACAAGGTCGAGGCGTTCGCGGCCGAGGTCGCTGGCGAATCGTAGAATGGCCCGTCGTCGTGCCGATCTCTTGGTCGTCGAGCAGGGTCTCGCCGACTCTCGGACGCGTGCCCAGGCGCTCATTCTTGCGGGTGCGATTCTCGCTGGGGAAGGTGAGAGAGTCGACAAGGCCGGTCAGCTCCTGGATGAGACAACACAGCTCCATCTGCGTGGCCAACCGTTGCCATATGTCTCTCGAGGTGGACTGAAGCTGCAGGCTGCCCTCGAGGAGTTCGCCATCGACCCTGAGGGTGAGGTTTGTCTCGACGTCGGGGCGTCCACTGGGGGGTTCACGGATTGTTTGCTGCAACGGGGAGCGCGACGGGTCTACGGGGTTGACGTGGGTTATGGCCAGATGGCTTGGAAGGTCCGATCGGATCCACGCGTCGTCGTGATTGAGCGTTGCAACATGAGGACCATAGCGCCCGAGGCCATTCCAGAAGAATGCGGGATAGTCGTACTGGATGTGTCATTCATCTCGTTGAAGCTGGTCGTGCCAAAAGCTCTTAGTTTTGCGGCCACGGGTGCGCGCGTGGTTGCTCTGGTCAAACCTCAATTCGAGGTTGGACCCGCCCTTGTTGGCAAAGGGGGAGTTGTGCGTGATCCGGCCGCCCGCGAGGATGCTTTGGGCAACATCACCGACGCGTTTAGCCAGTGGGGGGGCAGGATCATCGGTAGTATTGAATCCCCCATCCGGGGCGCCAAGGGAAACGTCGAGTTCCTGTTAGCTGCGACATTCTGATCTTTCGTCCCTGGCGTTCCGCCTTGGGTTCGTTGGGGGTGCAAT
The DNA here is from genome assembly GCA_001798605.1 of Deltaproteobacteria bacterium RIFOXYA12_FULL_58_15. GTDB lineage: Bacteria > Myxococcota > XYA12-FULL-58-9 > XYA12-FULL-58-9 > XYA12-FULL-58-9 > XYA12-FULL-58-9. The sequence continues at coordinate 23,915 of MGST01000343.1, forward strand.
GGCAATTTTCGTCTGCCACGTGGTTCTGGCCCCCCATCTTGTGGTATGAAGTGGCAAAATTCTAACCAAACGTGTGTCTGCCGATGACCATGGAAGTCGCCTGCCCCCAATGTGCAGCCAAGTATCAGTTCGATGCTGCTGCGATCCCTGAGCAGGGATATGATGCCCAGTGCACTGGTTGCGGCGGTGTGTTTTTCGTCGCGCCCGATAAACCTGTCGAGCAGATCTCGGTCACCTGCCACCATTGTGGTGCCGTCTATCAGTTCGCGCCTTCTGCTATTCCGGCAGCGGGTTACGACGCCCAATGCACGCAGTGCCAGAAGGTATTCTTTGTTGCAGCGCCGGGTGTTGCACCCCCTTCTGCGCCATCTCGAGCTGCGCCGACAACGCCATCTGCCCCCGTCCAGTCAGCACTTGCCGAGCTGGCCGCTCCGGAGCCAGCTCCCTTTGATCTGAGCGGTCCGATCGACTTGGCAGCGGCCCAATCGGCTCCGGTCGGTCCACCTCCGGTTGAGTCAGCGCCGGTCAACCTAGCAGCGCCGGCCGACTCAAGAGCCCCGGCAGCGGTTGCGGTCGGGCCCATTTTGCCCGTTGAGCCGGTGGCGCTCGACAAGTTAAAGAGCGAGCCATCGCAACCGCAATCCGAACCAACCTCAGAGGCAGATCCTGACCTCGTGGAGATGGTGAATCTCTCGGCCGAGCTCGGTGAGCCCGAAGCGACCCCCGACGGCGTGTCTCTCGAAGACGACTTCGAGAGGATCCTGCAGAAGAAACGAACCCGCAGAAAGGTGCTGCTGGGGATCTTTGTAACGATCGTCGCGTTTGTCGGAGTTACCTACGCTTTTGTTCCTCGAGTATTCGATCTCACCGTGGGGCGTTTGATTGGCGTGAAGATCACAGTGAGTCCAGAGGCTGTCCCATACGCTGATGCGGGCAGGCTGCGGATGTTGGACGACACAGACGCAGCCTACGCAGAAGCCATCGAGCAGTTTAAGATGGCTCTCGAAAAAGATGAGCTCTATCCTGACGCCATTGCACTGTATGGCATCGCTCACGTTTTGCGTGGATCTGACATTCAAAACCAAGGTCGGGCGATTCGCGCGGTCGGGGAAAAGGCTATTGCGGAGATTCAAGCCATTGAGGCGTTGCCTACCGACAAACGTGGCGCGGACGCCAAGGCGAGGCTCGTTGAGCTTCGCGCTCAAGCGAAGCAGAGCAGCACGGATTCAGCCAAGCTCTTCGAGAGCGGCGGCAAAATCACGCGCGAGGGCTTCGCGAAGCTGCGTGTTGGTTTTGAGGCGTTTCCCAACAATCCATTTGTCGCAGAGGCGTCAGGAATTTATTACACGACCGACTCAGACATGATCTCCCGGGCGGCGCAGTATCTGCAGCACAGCTCGACTTTGCGATACGGCTCCGAGGACGGGTTGAATCTCGACGAGCCGCCCAATTCGTGGGCACCTTTTCTGCAAGCCCGAGTGCGGGCAAATGAAAAGAAACAAGAGGAGGCCGCGCGAGCCGCTTACGAGTCAGCGCTGAAGGCCGAGCCGCGGTTCTGCCGTGCAAAGTACGAGCTCGCTTTGTTGTTGAAGGAGCGAGGCGACAAAACTGGCGCTACGCGTCTCGCCAAAGAGATTCTTGCTGGAGTCCCGAAGCATGACAAAGCGAAGCATCTGATCGAACAAATGTACGAGGGTGCTGCGCCGGCGCCTGCGGCGGTAACGCCTGCGGCGAACGGCAAGAAACGGAAGTCACGGAAGCGTCATTGAGACGTCGTCGCCGCACCCCATCGATGTTGTTCAAACACTCTTTCTCGCAAAACCTCCTTCTGTGCGGCGCAGTCACAGCGCTCGGGGCGGCAGGTTGTGCACATTCACCCATGGCGGGTGTCCCCGTGCCGTCGACGGAGCGGCTCATCGCCGTGCCGCAATCTGCCGAGCATGTCGAGCCCGTTGGTCTGAAACACCTCTTGCGAGGTTTGTGGTACCTGCATTCGGGCGAAGCCGCCGCCGCCATACCGCACTTGAGATTGGCGCTGATTTATGCCCCGACCTCTGGGTTTGTTCACGAGCGGTTGAGCCGTGCCTGGGGACTGTCGGGAAATCCAACAAAGGCGCGAGAGGTTTTGAATTCCGGGCTCGCCAAGTCACCCGACGACCCGTGGCTGCGATGGCTGGCGGGTGAGTTGGCTGCCGGCGATCGCGCGCTCCAGTCTGCCGTTGAACACCTGCGTCGAGCGATAGGCGACCAGCAAGTTCTGCCATTGGCGGCGCCGACATTGGTGGACACGCTGCTTTGGCTCGGCAAGGGCGATGAGGCAGCGGAAACAGTGGCCCAAGCCCTGGAGGCGAAAACCGACGACGCACTTGCCCTACGTTTGGGGAATGTTTTCGAGGATCACGGCAATCTGGATGTCGCCGTGGACATCTATCGTCGGGCCCGGGTTCTTAATCCGACCAGTCGAGCGGCGGCGCTGGCGGAAGCGCACGTTCTCAGCATGCAGCGGCTTCCCGGTGATGCGGCAGACGCTCTGGTATCCATGCTTGCCTTCTATCCAGACGACA
>MGST01000344.1:0-3306 GCA_001798605.1 Deltaproteobacteria bacterium RIFOXYA12_FULL_58_15
ACACTGTTCAGATAGGACTCAGCCTTCGACGTGAACACTCCCCCGGTCATAAACACCATGCGCGCGGCGAGCCTTGGGTTGTGTTGCACGAGCCACTGATGGAGCTCTATTCCGGTGACGTCGGGCATCATCACGTCACACAGGATGACGTTGAATTGCTGATCTTTCTCCAAGATGGCTCTGGCGTCTCTGCCAGAAAGCGCGCTCACCACAGAATGCTCACGCTCGAAAAGGCGCGCGAGCATCGTGGAAATGATCTCTTCGTCATCCACAACCAGGATACGTCCACCGCGGACGGGCACAGCCGAAATCTCTGTGGCGATTGGCATTGTCTCTGCGGCGACTGGCAATGTCTCTGCGGCGAGCGGCAATGTCTCTGCGGCGACGGGCATTGTCTCTGCGGCGACTGGCAATGTCTCTGCGGCGACCCGCGTGACCGGCGTTCCAAGCGAAATAGTTTCTTTCGGCTTCGCCGGTAAACGAACGACAAAGGTCGTTCCCTTGCCAGCCTCGCTCTGAACCAGGATGTCGCCCCCGAGCTGGGTGACAATATTGCGACAGATCGACAGGCCCAGGCCCGACCCCTTGCCCACTTCCTTGTTGGTGAAGAAAGGCTCGAAGATCCGCTCCATGTTCTCGGGTGGGATCCCACAACCAGTGTCACTTACCTCGGCGAACACACTGTCACCGGCGAGCCAGGTTCGTATGCGGATAAGATTCTCATTCACGTGACCTTCGTCGATGGCTTGGGTGGCGTTCTGGAGCAGATTCAAGAATACCTGGGCAAGACTTCCTTCCGAGGCCCAGACTTCGGGCACCGCACCGAGGTCAGTCACGAGTCGAGCGCGGTGCTTGATTTCATTTGTCATCATCTTGACGGCGGATTCGATCGGTTGGGCCAAGTCGACACCGTACAAACCATCGCGGTCGCCACGGCAGAATGTACGGAGGGCTCGAGTGATCTCTTTGATGCGCAGAGCGCCATCGCGGGCCTCCTCCGCGCGCTTTGCGGCATCTTCAAACTGTGCCCGCCCCGGGAGCTCGAGGTCGCTGCCGACCAAACTCGAAAGAACCTCGGACCCAACATGGGCGTTCAGGGCAAAGTGAAAGCGCTCCACGACATCGGCGATATGCAATAGATCTTCCGAGAGGTTCTCGACATTGCTGAGGACATACGTCAACGGATTGTTGATCTCATGCCCGACCCCGGCCGCCAACGTGCCCATGCTCGCCAGCCGATCTGCGTGCGCGAGACTTGCATGCAGTCGTTTGCGCTCGCTGATATCGCTGACGATGACACGGCATGTGGGAGCGCCATCGGCATCCTGTGCGGCAATGGCTCGCAGGTGAGCCCAGAAGTGCGCGCCATTGTGGCTGTGCATGCGCAGCTCGCACTCTTGGGGCTCTCCCATCGCAAAGAGTTGTTTGCGATGCCTGTAGTAAACGTCCTGGTCTTCACTCATGATGAAGCGGGTGAAGGGCTGCTGGGGGAGCGTGCTTCGCGCCACGCCCAAGAGGGTGGCGATGGTGAGGTTTGCCTCCGAGATCAATCCGCGCTCGTTGAGGGTCAGGTAGCCCACGGGTGCCAGGTCGTAGAGATCGAAATACTTCGCACGCTGGATGTCCAACTCTGCTTGCGCGCGACGCAGCTCCTCATTCTGCATCTCGAGTTCGATTTGATAAATCTCGAGCTCGCAAATGATACGCTGCTGCGCTTCCAACGAGAGCTCTTGGCCTTTTTGCGGCGCACGGCTTTGGCTCTCTCGAGCTCTGATTTCGGCACGCTCCCGTAGCCCCGCCCTCGGACTGGCGGTGGGTGGCAAATGGGCATGCGGCTCGCACACTGTCTTCTCTTTGCTCATTCGCTGCCCTTTGCCACGAGCTCTGTCGCCTTGGGTTTCGGAGGCACCGTGATGCTTTGTGCTCGGCATCCGCAGTTCGGGACCTGGAGAAAGGTGATCACGGCGCCGTCGATGACGTTGTCGATGGTGCGATAGGGCAGAATGCGCATGGTGTAGTGGCCTCCCCCCGTTGTCTGGACCATCAACTCCTTGGGAATCAGGGTGTCGAGAACGGCTTGGGTGTCTGCCACGAGGTTGTCGTAGCCAACCAAGTTTGAAACGATATGTCCGACCGGCCGACCGACGTCGCTCAGAATCAGATTGATCATCGAGGTGGCAGTTGGGGTGAACCGCATGATGTGAAGCTGATGATCCACGAATACCGTGCCAACCCCCGTGCCCGCCATGAGATTGTTCAAATCATTATTCATACATGACAACTCGGTGACTTTCGATTGCAGCTCGGCATTGACAGTAGCGAGCTCCTCGTTGATGGACTGCAGCTCTTCCTTGGAAGTTTCGAGCTCTTCGTTGGCTGATTGGAGCTCTTCGTTCATTGACTGCATTTCCTCGTTAGACGATTTGAGCTCCTCATTGGAGGTCTCGAGCTCCTCGTTGGCAGCTTGGAGATACTCGTCTTTGACTCGTAGCTCTTGTGTGAGCCTCGCAATTAGCTGGTCCGGCCCTCCCTTGCCAGATCCACCCGTCTTCTTGGTGGCCTTCGCCTTGGGTGACTTCGTCGTGCCAGGCTCAGGCTGTGGCGCAACCTCCAGGACCACCAGATAGAGATTCGCGTCAGTCGCGGTTGCGGAGGGCGGTGTCACCGGCCGGATCGTCAGATTCACGGCAGTGAAATCGCCGTTGGTTTTGACGCGCAGCCCTTGCTGCCGAACGACTTCGTTCCCCAAGGTTGCCTTGTGAAGCGCTATGGTCAGATCCCGTCGCAGCCCTTCCCGCGCCATCTTGAGGACATTGTTGACGCCGCTCTCGCCCGGAGTAGGTTCGAGGTACATCCCGGCGCGACCGTGGAGGTAGAGAATATCCCCTTCTCTGTTGACGAGGGCGGCGGTGGAAGCGACGTGTTGCAGGAGTGTTTCTTCGGTCAGCTCACGTGGGGATAGCTTGCCAGAGTTGATAGGTTTCATGTTGCCTCGTCGCGAGACTTCCGTGGACGACGGCGCCGTCGAAAAGATCTGCTCTAAGACAGCATGCCGCCCCCCGAGAACGTCCTCTTTGCGTTGGAACAGCTTGTGCTTGCGATCCACCGTAGCAAACAGGTCATCAAACCCACCCACCGTTTCAGACGTGCCAAGGAGGAGAAAACCGCCCGGGTTCAGCGCGTAATGGAACAACGGGATGAGCCTCTTTTGCAGGTCGCCGCCCATGTAGATCATGAGGTTGCGACAGCTGATGAGGTCCATCTTTGAAAATGGCGGGTCCTTGATGACGTCTTGCTCGGAGAAGA
>MGST01000344.1:3328-3428 GCA_001798605.1 Deltaproteobacteria bacterium RIFOXYA12_FULL_58_15
GGTGATCCGATAGGCACCGCCGTCGGGTTCCGCCGCGAAATGGCGCGCCAGCCGCTCGGGGGCGACGTCGGCGGTGATACTTGCGAGGTAGAGGCCGGAG
>MGST01000344.1:3463-4972 GCA_001798605.1 Deltaproteobacteria bacterium RIFOXYA12_FULL_58_15
CCCGAAGACCTGTGCCTTGAAGCTCCGCTTCGCAGTCTCCTGATACTCGGCGAGCAGAATAGCAAGGGAGTATGCCTCCTCTCCCGTTGAGCATGCGGGTACCCACAGACGCACGGCGGCACTCGTGGGCTTGTCGGCAAAGAGCTTGGGAATGACGTGCTTGTTGAGCGCCGCAAACACATCTGGATCGCGAAAGAAGTTGGTGACACCGATCAAGAGGTCGCGAAACAGGGCATCGACCTCCATCGGTGTGTGCTGCAAATATTTGACGTATCCGTCTATGGATTCGATTTGATGGATGGCCATACGTCGCTCGAGACGGCGATCGATGGTGGAGGGTTTGTACAGGGAGAAGTCGTGCCCGGTATGGGTGCGCAGCAGCACGAAAACCTTTTTCAAGGCATTTTCAGCTTTGGCGGGAGAAATCGGGGGTGGGGTGGTCCTGCCGAAGGCGCGGGCAACAAAGGCCATGAGCCGCGCCGGCATCTCGGCTGGCGGCAATTCGTAGTCAACGAGTCCGGTGGCAAGTGCACTGCGAGGCATGCCATCATGCTCGGCAGACGCGGGGTCTTGAGCCATGGCCATACCGCCCTCGCCTTTGATGGCCCGTACTCCAAGGGTGCCATCGCTCCCGGTGCCGGAGAGCACGATGCAGATGGCCCGCTCCTTTTGGTCCGCGGCCAACGTGTGGAAGAAGAAGTCGATCGGCAACCGCCGCCCGTGGGGCACCGACGGCTCCAACAACTGGAGCGTTCCGTTCATGAAGGCCATGTCGCGAGCGGGCGGGATGATGTAGGCGCAGTTTGGTCTGACCACCATTCCGTCCTCGACCTCGAAGACCTCCATGCGCGTGTACCGTTGAACGAGCTCGGTGAGGATGCTCTTGTGATCCGGCGCCAGATGCTGCACGAGCACGAATGCCATGCCCGGATCCGTATCTGTCGGCATGCCCGAGAAGAAAGCCTCAAATGCGGCCAGCCCACCGGCCGATGCACCTATTCCAACAATGGGGAAGTTGAGCTTGCCCAGCACGCCGGTGGAGAGTGACCCACCTGGCGGCTCTAACGGCTCTGCGGATGTTGCATCGGTCATTCTCCGTCCTCGACCCTACACACGTTTTGGCTGTTTTTCGGGGCAAGCCGAAGGGCAAACGCCACCGTGGTGCCAACATGGAATTCGCTCGTGATCGTCAGGCTTCCTCCCCCACCTTCCACCAAGCGCTTGCACTGATACAGACCCAGGCCGGTTCCGCCATCGCGGGTCGTGAAGAAGGCTTTGCCGGCGTTCTCGAGGGTCTCAGGCGACATACCAGGACCATCATCAATGACTTTGCAGCGAAAGTACATGCCATCGTTTTCGTCGCATTCCACAACCACTTGCGTCCCGGGAGGCTCGCCGCTTTTGGCCGCATGAATCGCGTTGGTGATGAGATTGACCACGACCTGGATCAACTCGACCGAGCCAAACAGGACTGGCGAGAATGTTTCCGGTCCGCGATACGAGAGCCCG
>MGST01000345.1:0-2223 GCA_001798605.1 Deltaproteobacteria bacterium RIFOXYA12_FULL_58_15
AGTGCCAGGTGTGTTGCTTGCAAAATGTCTGATACAAAACACTGTGTAAACTCCGGGGCCATAGGAGCCATGGTGTTCATGGCACCTACGGTCCGCACGGGCACCGAAACAGGGGATTCCTGGCCTATTGATCAGGCGGTTTCTTGCTCGCGTGTGGCGTAAACAATCGTGATCGAGAATGGCGTAAATGAATACAGTACCCACGTCCAGGTCGAGCAGACGAAGCCGTTTGTGGAGGCGCGGTGGGCGAGGCTTTCTACTGCTTCTCGCTCTCCATAGGTTGTTGCGCGAGATTACTGCGCTTTTCCCGCTGGGACCGGAGATACCACAGAAGACACACGCCAGCGGCTACCGCAGTCACAACGATGCCGACTGCGCTGGCCTCAAGGCCATACTCACCACCCGATAGCCAGCTATTCTCGTCGGTTGAGTATGCCCAAAGACGCTTCGATGTCAGCATTGACTGGGTGAAGTTCCAGCCGACATGCAGACCGATTGCCACGGCGATACTGCGAAATACCAACATCGCGTAGCTCAACAACCAACCAGCGGCACAAACGGACACGACCGCTGCAACGGTCCAATTCGGGTTCAAGACATGAACACAGCCGAAGATGACGCCAATGCCGAGCGCAACAGTATGGGGGCCAACAACGCGCACGCCTGCCAAGAAGGGCCAGCCACGAAACGTGAATTCCTCCCAGGCTGCGCTCAGCACCGTTCCAACGAAGATGGCTGTGACCGTTCCTGCAAACTCTTCTCCGTGAATTGCGAGACTGAAACCCGACAGACCTCCGAGTACAACAACACCGGCAAATACGGCAGCGAAAAGGGCAGCGCCCGAAAGGAAGCCGAAGGTGAAGCCTTTTGACGTTGGCAAGTCGGCGCGGGGAACGAGTGCGTAGCCGCTCGGCAACAAGGTAGGGAAACGTCGCAGCAACACCGCCGTGAGAATAGCGACCAAGACAAGGGAGATCGCACCGACGGAATTATGGCGCACGATTGATTTCTCGCCAAGGAAAGACAACGCCCACCAAGGGACGAGGCGAAACGAAAGGCTGATGGCAATGAATGCCAGTATTCCAAGGGAGACTCGCATGCGCCCCGGTGCTGGATTGCTCACGGCTCTCCCCCTTGCAGCCACGTTTCAAAGCTCGGATCTTGCGCTCGGCTTACCAGTTCTCGGCGTTGGTCGTTTCTTGATAGATTGTTGTTCAAATGAGTGCAATACATCAGTGGGGTCCGCCATGTTTTTTCAAGTAATTCCAACGATCTCATAATTTTCGGCCGCATATATTGGCCACAAGTGTGGCCATCTGTTAGGGTCATATTGGAGGCCGTCAATGCTGGACAAGAATCGTAGTATCACTCGCACTCGCATTTCCCTTAGTGGCCGACTGGGTCAGATGGTCCATTGGTTTCTCGCCAATGATCCTCAATACCTCGGGAAAAGGCCCCAGGACGTGGTTGAGATGCTCCTCGAGCGCGGTGTTGAAACCGTGTATCGCGAGGGCATCGCTAACGCTGACCGTCTCGACCCAGCGCTTGAGGAAGAGCTCACCAAGCTGAGCGTCGACGAGCTGCATAGGGTTGCTGCGGAGTCTCGCGATGATCAATAGGGGCCAGGTGTTTTGGCCAGCAAAGATCAAACATCCCCCAGGCAGTTCCACAGCCCACAGGGCTGTGGTGCTCACCTCAAACAATATGCTCTCTCAAGGGGCAGGATGGGTGTTGATTGCAATCATTCGTAGCGCAAACCACCAAGATGGGCGACCTGTCAGACCCATACCAATGCACTCCATCCTGCTTACTCAGCAGGAATGCGACCCCTGGCTCGTTGCTGATAGCTTCCTGGAGACCCACCAGCTTTTTCATTACCCCGTCAGCCTTCTTCAGAATGACAACCCCCTTGGACGAATCCCAACGGGGAAATTGAATGAGGCTCTTGTTGGGGCCAAATTGTTGTTCGACTAGACCGGATCCCGTCAAGTCGAACACGGTCTAGCACTGGGATCCCCAAGTCCATAGTGAAAAAGGGACGCTCTATTCTTGGGCTCGTCAGGCACGGGCCAATGGGCGTTAGGAATCGCTGAACGCTTGAATATAGGGCGTCAGCACCTCCAAGGTTAACCGAGCGGCCTCGTCGGGCCGTGTGCCGCAAACGGCATGGGTTCCCACTTTCCGTTGTGGTTCCGATAGAGCCCTGGTGAAGCTCATCCTTGG
>MGST01000345.1:2435-4960 GCA_001798605.1 Deltaproteobacteria bacterium RIFOXYA12_FULL_58_15
ATCTTCGAGACTGTGCCCGATCTTCTGTGCCTGGCGTTGTGCGGTATCCATGCTAATCACCACATCGCCGAGCATGGGTGCCTGTGATGGCGCGGGAAAAATATCACCCTCCTGTTGTGAGAATGACAACACGTCGGTCTCTTTGTCCTTGCCGCGCCACTTCAGGTTGAGGGTGTGTATCGTCGCATCGTCGGCCAAGACCACCGACAGGTCGGAGTCAGTCGAGTCCAAGGCGGCGCAGATTGTCTGGGCGATCTTCTTTGCTTTCGCTGTTGCGATCCTCGGTTTGTTTTTGCGGTTTTGAATCGAGATCGCCATTGGGTTTCTTCCCGGTCATGTCGTTGACGACGCCCGCATATTCCGGACGACCGTGATAGATAGACTTGAGCACCCGCGTAAACGACTTGGCTATTGAATGAAGATCTGCCAACGTCAGGTCGCACTCCTCGAGCTGACCATCGCTGAACTTGAGGTTGATGATCCGCTGCACGAGCCCCTGCAAGCGTGCTGGGGTTGGCTCTGCCAGAGATCGCGACGCTGCCTCAATGGCGTCGCCAAGCATGACCAGCGCCGCCTCGCGACTGCGTGGCTTGTGGCCACCATAACGGTAGTCCTGCTCCGATACGGGGTTCGACTCGTCCTCCGCTTCCTTGGCTTTCTGAAAGAAGAATTGAATCAAGGTGGTCCCGTGATGCTCGGCGATACCGGCCATGATCTGTTCACCAAGCCGATACTTGCGCGCGAGCTCCAGGCCATCGGTCACATGGCGCCGAATGATAATCGCGCTCATTGACGGTTTGAGCTTGTTGTGCGGGTTGTGTCCGCCGCGTTGGTTCTCGATGAAGTAAGCGGGATTCTCGCCCTTGCCTATGTCGTGGTAATAGGCCATCACGCGTGTCAAGAGGGCGTTGGCACCGATCTCCTCGGCGGCGGCTTCAACCAGAGATCCAACGATGACACTGTGGTGATACGACCCCGGTGCCTGAACGATCATTGCCTTGAGTGCTGGGTGGTTGAGGTTTGCCAGTTCAAGGAGCTTCAAATCAGTGGTGTAACCAAACACGGCCTCGACAACCAGCGTCATGGCCAAGGACACGATGGCCGCCAGTATGCCGCTCACGAACGCGACCGAGGCGACGACGACATAGCCCGTCACTGCGGTGTTTGCGTCGAATGCCTGAAGTGCAACTGCCACCCCGGCCTGGCCCAACCCCACCCAGAGCCCTGCGCGAAACAATGCCGAACGTTGGAACATGGTTCGTATGGCGGAGGTGCCTATCACCGATCCCACCATCGAATAGATAATGAAGCTCACCTGAGTCTCGACCATCAGACCGACGGTGACGCTGGTGATGATCGCAAAAAGTAGCGCCGCCTCGACTCGCAGCACCATGCGCGTAATCATGGCCCCTGCGGCGATAGGAAGGATGAAGACGAAAGCCTCCGGTGGTGCCTTGCTAAAAACATCCTGCACATCGGCAGTGAACATCAGCCACAGTCGTGCAAGAGAGACGACCAGGGTAAACAGCGTCGCCAAAAACAGTAGGTCGCGTCCCTGAAGATGCACCCAGCGACGCCCAGGTCCAAAACCAGCGAACAAGAGCAGCAACACCAAAAAGCCGCCGCCCGTCGCGACAAGCAAGGTCGACTTGCCGGCCGAGCCGCGACTCAACTCCTCAAAAATAAGAAGGTGCCGCGCGGTGATTCGCTCACCATCCCGCACGATCACCTCGCCCTGCTTGTAAGGAACCTTCACCGACTTGACGCCCAACCGAGCCATCTCCCGGGCAATCTGCGTGCCGCGCAGGCTCAGGGTCAGGTTGCCTTGAACCAGCTTGGCTGCGATTCCGCCAAGGATTGCGCGTTCTTGTTCCGGCAGGTCAGGCAACAATTGTCCCAACGAATGGGTAAGATTCGCTCGCGCTCTCTCCACGTCAGCAATGGAGTCTACCTCATTGACAACGAGGTCCGCTGTGCCATCGTCTGGCAATTTCTGCACCGTGAGGCCACGACCGATGTCTTCCTCGAGGACCTGCAAGTCATTCACCACAGGCTGCGACAAAGCTCCTTCCACAACTTCCGCCAAGACTTGCCCTATGTGTGCGTCGAAGAGGCGTTCGCGCAAGAGCGCAATCTCCGGCGCACTGAGTTCAACACCCAGCAGCGCCTGCGGCTCTACTTCATCGAGCAAGAGACGCAGTTCATCCTCCAGCTTTCCCCGAGTGTAACGCGTGAGCCGCGTCGGATCGCGATAAAGCGGGTTGACCTCGACGAACCCAGCTTTCACCTCAAGAGCGGCATCAAAGGCGGCCTCAACCTTGGCGCTTTGGGTTGTGCCGAGCTCCACATCAAAATCGAAGACTCGCCGTGCCAAGGCGACGCTCTCAGCACGCAGGCGTTCGGTGGTCTCTTGATCAACCACCTCAAAATCGTAGGGTGCCTTGATCGTCTCCATGGAGGGCGAACCCACCAGCTCCGCATCCAGAGGATATGTGCGGGTGGCCCAGCGCGGTGCCAAGGCCGCC
>MGST01000346.1 GCA_001798605.1 Deltaproteobacteria bacterium RIFOXYA12_FULL_58_15
CAAGAACAAATCTCGGTTCGTCGCGACCGGTCCATTGGAGAGCAGGGGCATCCAACTCTGGCCGTCGACGACGGTGTCCCAATGGACGCCAAGAACGTCTGCCATTGAGGGAATCAAGTCGAGCAGAGAGACCGGTGTCACAATTCTTCGCCCGGCGTGGCGTTCGTCTGGCAGCACCACAACGAGGGGAACGCGAACAGACTCTTCATACAAGGCTCTGCCGTGTCCGAATCGGCCATGGTCGAGAAATTCTTCACCATGATCGGAGGAGAAGATCGTGAGCGTATTGCGTTGTCCCGTGAGCCTCGACAATACCGTTCGTGCGATTTCGTCGACCCGGCGAATTTCGCTGTCGTAGAGAGCTTGGATAAAGGCAACCTCATCGCTCTGTCGGTCAAGATTCAAAACGTCATAATTTCGTGCCGCGCTCTCGCCCAGAAGCGCGTTGTGACGTTTCTTCTTGCCCCAAATCTCGGTGAAATATGGCTCCTGGACACGGTAAGGCGCATGGGGGTCGAGAAAGTGTAGCCACAAAAAATAGGGCTCGCTGTTGTTTATCTTTTCGAACCATTGTTCGAACACGACCTCGAGCTCAACCGCGTCAGCGAAGCCGAGGCACTCATACTGATCAAAGCCCCGGGCGAAACCCAAGGGTGCCAACAGATGTCCATTGGACGTCAGGCCAAAGGTCGTGTACCCCAAATCGTGCAGCATCTCCGGCAAGGTTGGCAGGGTCATGGGGATAGGCTGTTGCTCGATGATCCTGTTGTCCCGGGCAGCTCCAAATATGATTCCATGGACGGACGGACTACGCCCGGTGACCAAGGAAACGACCGCCGGGACTGTCCACGAGGATGTTGAGTAGGCTCGCTCGAACAAGACTCCTTGTTCTGCCAGCGAATCAAAAAACGGCGCTGTCTTGCGCGAATATCCGTAGCTGCCCAGGTGATCTGCCCGCAGGGTATCGACTGTCAGCAAGATGACGTTAGGCGCGGTCTTGGGCAGCGGTGGCCTTTCGCCCGGTTGGGTGCATGCCGTTGCGATGATGGCAATACCCGCAGCGCCAACCAGCCAACCTCGAAGTGGCATCGTCATGGGTTTGGTCCTCGAGATGTGTCCTGTTGGTCTATTTTCAGCAACAGGCGCGCAGCTTCTCTGTGGCCGGGCATGCGTTTGAGCAGATCCAGCAACACCGCCCGTGCCTCAGGTAGGCGATGGGTGTTGGCAAAGAGAATAGCTAGGTTGAACAGTGCGTCTCGATTTTCGGGCTCGGCTTGCAGCACCATGCGAATGCGCTCCTCCGCCTCACGCAGCCGTCCCTGTTGTGCGAGAAGGATTGCGAGGGTGACCTCAGCCGAATAGAGCTGCGAGTCGAGGGCCAGCGCTCGTTCAAGGGCGACTGTTGCTTGTTGGATGTCGCCCTGCTCTGCCAAGATCACCCCGGTCGCCGCCTCAGCACTCGCCAACTTAGGATTGAGCGCGAGGGCGCGGGCATAACTCGACAACGCACGAGCTTTGTCCCCTTGCATGCGATGAACATCTCCCATGGCGACATACACTTCGGGCACTTGCCCAGCGAGGCTCAAGGTCTTTTCAAATAACCCGAGCGCTTGGTCGTAGTCGCCTCTGGAGGTGGCGATGCGCGCGAGCCCGACATAAGCGTTGGGGAAATTGGCGTGATGGCTGATGCAACGAAGGAATGCAACCTCGGCCTCGTCGAGCTGACCCAGCCTTCTGTGTGATTCCGCAACGACGTAGGTGAGAACGGGAATGGAAACCTTGCTCTCAAATGCCTGAGCCATGGTCAGCGCCACGTGAGGCTTGTCCATGAAGAGATGGGTGAGAGCGAGTCCGGTGACGAGACGAACGTCCTCACCGTCGTTGATCTGACGATGGGCATCCAGCGCTTTGTTGAAGTTGGTTTCGGCGTCCTGGTAGCGATGTTCTGCCAAATCTACAAACGCCAAGCTTCCGAGCATCGTGAATGAATTTGGAGCATGTCGCAGAGTTGACTCGAAGAAGGTTCTCGAGGTTCTCCATTCGCTGTTGCGCTGGATGGAGATGGCGACACACGCGACGCACAAGACTGCTGCGAATGCCAGGACCCCACGGGTGTGGTGCCAAAGGTGATGTACGGCCCAGGTCACGCCCCAACAAAAGAACACTGACGGCAGGTAGAGAAAGCGCTCCGCAATCGGAAATCCAGATCCCAAGGCTGCTCCCAGGGTGACGACGTTGCTCACTGGAATGAGAGCGGCAGCAAAACCCAGGCAGAGAAACACGAGATTCTTGTTGTGACGCAATGAGAAGATGAGCCCAATCGCCGCGACCACGCCGAGCGATGCCAATATTCCTTGCCAGCTAATGAGCTCGATCCAGGGGTTCTCTATGTGAGCGACCAAGGGCAACGGGTAGATGAGCTCCCCGACGTAACGCCAAAGAGTCTTTGCTGCGGTTGCCAGAAATTCGTGCGCCGGTCTGGCTGTCACGTGATTCATTTGCACGGCCACCGCGTAGAGGCGCCACAGGAAATAGGCGAACGCTGTCAACGCAATTGGCACAGTGGTCGAGACAGCGAGCCGTCGCGGACAACCATCGCGGCGGAGCCAAAGGTAGTAGATGGCAACGAAACCAAGTGCCATTTCCTTTGCAAGTAACCCAGCCATGAAGGCGACACATGCGAGAGCCGTCCAACCTGCGCGTCGCCACCCATTTTGCACGCGAGAGAGGTCCGCGAGTAGCCAACTGCCGAGCACAAACGCCGTTGACAACAGATCTGTCCGACCAGAAATCCACGCCACGTTCTCTGTGTGCACCGGGTGTATTGCAAAAAACAGCGCGCCGATCGCCGCAATGGCTTGGGAGTTCGGAAACACCTTGCGGCCGACGAGAAACATGAGAGCGCAACAACAGAAATGAAGCCAGATATTGGTGAGGTGGAACCCCAACGGCCGCAGTCCATAGAGAGCCCGGTCGAGCATGAAGCTAACCGTCGCTATTGGACGATAATAACCGTACTTGCCGACGTCGTCCTTGAAGGCGAAGTAGTCATTGCTGAAAATGCTGGGCAGGTACTCAACAGATTGCAACCGGGCGTCGCCAGCTATCAGGTGAATGTCGTCCCAGACAAAATCATTCGCCAGGGTGTTGCCGTAGGTAACGAAAACCGCGGCCAACAGGAGCAGAAGCACCATCGCGGTGATGCGCCATTGTTGTTGTTGTGGGCCAGACGCTCGGTCACCGAGGATGTTAGGCAAAAATCGCAAATCGTCCTCCTGCGCCCTTCAATTGACAATCCAGGTGACAAAACTCGAATGGCGGGCAACGAGCACCGTTGCGATCAAGAGCAGCCCGACGAAGTAGCTCTGCTTGTCGCGCAACGCGAAGGCAACGGGATCACTATCCATATTCCCACGACAAGTAACCAGCCACATGCGGGCGATCCAGTAGAGCAACATGGGAATGGCGAGCAACAGCCACGTCGGTGCGTCGTAGATCTGGGTAGCGGCGTGGGTCGTTAGGTAGAACCCCAAGACAACGGGGGATGCGACGCCCGTGGCCACCCCGAAGCCAATGATCACCGGTGTGTCTTGTGCGACATAACCACGGCCGTTCGAGCGAACTGCGTCCACGTGGTTGCTATGGGTGCCCCCATCGGCAGGTCCGGCCGAATTCCCAATGTCGTTTGGCTGACGCGTGGAGGGCATCCGTAACAGCTCCGTCGCACGTTTGATGAGCGCCAGAGAAAGAAAGAAGAACAGCGCGAAAACCAGCAGCCATTGCGAGACAGGTGTCGTGGTAGCCGCGGCTCCCGCAAAAATACGAACGACATACAGGCCAGCCAGGATCACGACGTCGACGATGGCGGCGCGCTTGAAGAACGCGCTGTAGGTCAGAGAGATCACACAATAGATTGTGAGTGCCAAAAGAAAGGAAGAGGGCAACATGAGCGCTGCGAGGGTGCCGCCAACCGTGAGCAGCACCAAGCCAGCGATGCCGGCCAGAACGAGGCTGATATCGCCCTGGGCGAGGGGTCGACGACATTTGCGCGAATGCAGTCGATCTGCCTGCAGATCCAAGAGGTCGTTAAACAGATAGGTTGCCGACGCAACGATGGACAAGCTAAGGAACGCGAAGGCGCCATCAATGACTGTTGGGAGATTGCCGTATCTGTGCGCCAAGATGACGGGGATGAAGACAATCAGGTTTTTTGCCCATTGGTGCGGGCGCATGGCCCGAAGCAGACTCGAGAATCGCGACGTGTCGCGAAAAAACACGCGCTGGTGCTCGACCCCGTAACGCTGCATTCGACCATCGGCGCCTACCGTGCGGCTGCGCGGAACCCCGGCTACAGCTCGTAACTTTGCCCTTTGCCAAATCGGCCGATCATGTTGGCTGTTACCAATATATTCGAACTGACCGTCTGGACATTGTTCGAGTATCAGCTCGAGTTTTGACGAGCCAATTAGATTTTTCACGCCGTCGCTCGCGAGAAGATCGGAAAAGCAGCCAAGGTGCTCTATCACGGTGCGAGCAACAGCAGCGTCTGCACCCGTGGCCAGTATGGTGGGTCGTCCCTGTCGGTGCTGGGCACGAACATAGTTGAGCACCGTCTGATCATAGGGCCAACAGGCCACGTCGGAAGCAGCGAGATGCGCCACTCGTTGTTTGAGATACGCACGACCGCGAAGAAGCCAGAAAAATAGCAGAAACAGCACCCAGGGTTGCTCCTTGAGAACGGCCGCCAGACCCTCGTGTAGGGAGTCAGTCTTGAGCAGGGTGCCATCGAGGTCGACATACAGTGGCAAGGAATCCACAGATGAGCTGTCTGTCTCCCCTATGATGCCATCGCGGTCGACGGACAACGCCAAGGAATCTCCATTTGTGACGGGACCCTCGCTCACCGCACGCCTCCACGGGCACCATCGACACGGCGCCAGAAGCTCGAGGAGAATGCCGGATCGACATATTGGCAGAAGCCGTCGAGTTTGTGAAAGCTCAGGCGGAACATATCCGGACTCATCCTCGCGTCCTTGGCGGGGTAAAGAGCGCCACCGGCGCCACCGACGATGCGGTCCAAGCGCTCCAAAAAGCGCAGGGTCTTGTCGCCTTGAAAAGGAAAGTCGATTGCCAAGGTGCAGCCATGCCGAGGAAAGGACAGCAGACCGCGAGGCTTCTTGTCACCGAACATTTTTAGCACGGTGAGGAAGGCGCTACAGGGACCGTTTGATATCTCGCGAATCATCTCGGCAACAGGTGCTTCACCGGCGGCTTTGGGAATGACGCATTGGTATTGCAAAAACCCACGCGGTCCGTAGATGCGATTCCACTCGCCAATGGCATCGAGTGGGTAGAAGAACCCATCGTAGTGTGACGTGGTCTCACCGCTGCCGCCTCGGTTCTTCATGTAATAGGCAACATTGAAGGCTTTCATCGACCAACTGTTGAGGGCCCAATTTGGCATCGGCAACGGAATTGACCATTGCCGCGTGGTGACGCGGGGGACCCTCCCCTGGTCTATGGCCGGCGCGTTGTTGCCACGAAAAAAGACGCCGCGCCCACTGCGGCGTCCTCTGGCTGTCGCGTCAAACCAGGCTACAGCATGTTGGTAAGTGGGCTCTGAATCCTTTGAGAGAGCGAAGAACTCATCGAGGCTATCGAAGCACAAGGACTCGGCGCGGATGAAGGGGCTTTCGATGGAGGTCAATGTGAAGTCGGCAGAGAGGATGAGGCCCGTAAGACCCAAGCCACCGATGGTCGCGGCAAAAAAGTCAGGGTTCTCCGTGGGAGAGCATTGGAGTATTTGGCCGTCCGAGCGCAACAGCTCGAGGCGCACAACATGATCGCCAAAGGTGCCAGCCACATGGTGGTTCTTGCCGTGCACATCGTTGGCGATGGCGCCGCCGACGGTGACGAACTTGGTCCCCGGGGTCACGGACAAAAACCATCCGCGCGGAACAATGAGCTGCAGAATGGACGCCAACGAAACGCCCGCTTCGCAGCGAATGAGGCCGCGTTCTGAATCGAATGAAATGCGGTCCATCCCCGTGGTCAACAACAGAGTGCCGCCGCCATTGAGACAACTGTCACCGTAACTGCGACCGAGGCCGTAGGGGAGTACCCTCTCCCCTTCTGCCAATTCGAGACATGGTTTCGCATCTATGAAGGAGAGCAACCGAGTGCGCCGAGCTGGTCGCTCTGGATAGCGTCCCCAGGATAACTGTTTGTTTGTGTCGGCGAACATCTGTCGGCGTTCCGTTTGGCGAACCTAAAGGGTGTCCTTCCTCTGTAGCACGACCAGCGGGCCGATGGGGAACAGCTCTTGATATTCTGCCTTCAGATATTTTTCCAAATCCTCTCCCAATCTCTTCGACTCGACTTGAAAGATGAACCTGACGGGTCGCGCTCGCAGCTCGCCGAGGAGGTCTCGCTCCACCGCAAGGCCCTGTTCGGATTCGGCATAGAGATAGGTCCAAAGATTGATGTAGCTGGTGTTGTTGGGGCGATCGCAGATGTAGTTGAGTAGAGAGTAGGTTGGCAAAAAAATGACGGGTTCGTCGGTGGCGGTGTTTTTCTCGACAAATTGCCTCAGATGGAAAATCCAGGCACCGTCCTTCCATGACACATAAACTATTTCATTGCGCATTCGCAGTTGGAAGGGAAAACCGCGCAAGGTGGTTATGCCGTAAGGATCCAGAGTGTTTGCTGTGGTGAAAGAGAATAGGCCAACGAAGCACAGAGGTACCAAGGCAACCAATGCACCTTTTACGGCCGCTCTCAAAAATCGATGCAGCGATTTCACAAATTCGCTGCCACGCAGAACTCGGTCGATGCCGTGGTATGCAAGGATGACAAAGAGGATCCAGGCGACGTGATAGCTCTGGAATATGCGAATCGGCGTGAATGCAAGGTACGCGGGAACGAGTGCGGCGGCGGCCATGGTGCAGATGGCAAACAGAGGGAATCGCATCGCTGCCGGGAGCGGCCAACGAAACAGGGCAACCGTGCCAGCCACCACCGTCAACGCCGGTCCAGCCAAGAGCACCAAGATGATGAGGTCGCTGGAGAACAGGTGACGCATCCTCGGGAGGGTGAGCTCCGCCTTGCTCGCCGTGTAGGCAGGCGTCTCGACAAACAGTTGCTTGAGCATGGGCACCAATGCCCCGTGGTGGTGCAGATAATAGAGGCCTGGCCCGAGGAGAACGGCGATCGTTGCGGAGAAGATCCCCAGGTGCACGAGGACTCGGCGAATGGCACGCACACGATTGAGACCAAGGCGATCAACGCGATCGGCCCGCGATCCATCCAAGAGGTTGGTGTACAGGATGGTGATACCGGCGATTCCCGTCGCAGATATGCCCATGTCCTGACGGAAGAATAACGCGAAAGCCGTACTCGCACCGAGGAGACACACCCGCGCCGGGGAAGGTCGCGCGTGGTACAGCAGGGCGCAATAGAGAGGGAGCAAGCCGCAGAGTGCGTAGTATGACTTGAACCAAGGGCCAGGAATCAAAGCCACAACAAGAGCGGGGATGATGGCGGTGGCGCGAGGTACCTGCCTCGCACCAATGAGAAACACCAAAGTGGCGCTGAGGGCTCGGACCACGACCCACATCCAGCGAGTAACCAGGTAGCTGTCGCCAAAGAGGCCAAACAGGCCAGCCACGGCGTAAATGCGGCCTGGGGAATAGAAATAATGGCGAAAATCGACAAAAGGAATTTGGCCGGCCAAGACCCGTTGTGCCGCCAAGAGGAGATTGCCATCATCGCCAAGGGCGAGACCCCGATTGACCGTCAGCGCTCCAACGCAAAATGCCACGCAGAACACCCCAAAAGCCACAAGCGCATCCAAGGGGCCAGAATCGTGGCTCTGGTCTTGGCTCAGGTTTTGGCTTTGGCTTTGGCTTTGGCTTTGGCTTTGGTCTTGGTTTTGGTTTTGGCCTTGGCTGTGGGACTTCTCGGTCATCATCGGAGATCGCCAGCAATATTTGGACAACGCGAGCCTGATTTTGGATTGAAGAAAATATTCAATCGGCTGCAGACAATTTGACGCATTTGGGCTATATCCCCCGGATTAATCTGGGCTCAAAGAGGAAAAATTGCTATGGCACAAGTCCTTTTCCGATTCACTCTCGCCGCAGCGGTTGTCATGGCTGTGGCATGTGGCGAAGAAGACAAACCCACTCCAGCGAAGATTCTCACCAACTGTATAGATGTCGATGGTGACGGGTACGGCACTGGGACCTGTGCTGGTACGGACTGCAACGACGGCGATGCGGACAATTGGACCTCGTGTGCCACCTGTGTCGACACCGATGCCGACGGCTACTTCGTCGGCTGTGACAAGTACGCGGTCATCAGCGGACCCGACTGCAACGACACCCTCGCCCATTGCACCAGCGACTGCACCGACCTAGACGCGGATGGCTGGTGTGTCGGCAACGACTGCGACGACGCCCTCGCCCACTGCGGTGCCAGTTGCACCGACCTTGACTCGGACGGTTGGTGCGTTGGCAACGACTGCAACGACGCCGATGCCGACAATTGGTCCGCATGCGATACCTGCGTCGACACCGACTCCGACGGTTACTTCGTCGGCTGCGACAGCTACACCGTGATCACCGGGCCTGACTGCGACGACACCCTCGCTCACTGCACCAGCGACTGCACCGACGTTGACTCAGACGGTTGGTGCGCCGACACGGACTGTGACGATGCCTTGGCGCACTGTGGCGCGAGTTGCACCGACCTTGATTCGGACGGTTGGTGTGTTGGCAACGACTGTAACGACGCCGATGCCGACAATTGGTCCGCATGCGATACCTGCGTCGACACCGACGCCGACGGTTACTTTGTCGGCTGCGACAGCTACACCGTAATCACCGGTCCCGACTGCGACGACACCCTCGCCCACTGCACCAGCGACTGCACCGACGTTGACTCAGACGGTTGGTGCGCCGACACGGACTGTGACGAAGCCTTGGCGCACTGTGACGCCGATTGCACCGATGCTGACTCAGACGGCTGGTGTGTGGGTAATGACTGTCTGGATACCGACGCGAACAATTGGGTTTCCTGCGACACCTGTGTGGATGACGACCTTGACGAGTACTTTGTCCATTGTGATGCCTACACCTCGATTACCGGTCCGGACTGCAACGACACCATGGATATCTGCACCACCGACTGTTCCTCGGAGGAATGTGGCAGTTGCACGGACATCGATATGGATACCTGGTGCGACGACGTGGATTGCAACGACAACGATGTGAACAATTGGCTTTCCTGCGCGAGCTGTGTTGACACCGATACCGACACCTACTTCGTTGGTTGCGATGCCTATGTGACCATCACCGGGCCAGATTGCGATGATGCCAAGTCGGACTGCACCACCGACTGCACCCTGGCCCAATGCATTTGCGTCGATGAGGACGATGACGGTCATTGCTCCACCGACGACTGCAGCGATAGCGACATAAACAACTGGGTTTCCTGCGATACCTGTGTGGACGAAGACAACGACAGCAATTACGTCGGTTGTGATGCTTACACCACCATCGACGGGCCGGATTGCTTCGATCGCAACGACATGTGCACCGACACGTGCGACTACGCGTGCTGTGTCTGGGTGAAGGGCAACTACTCGTGGGTTGATATCTCGTCGAGCGGGGCCGACCTCGGCATTGGCTCCGAGGACGACAGTTGGGCTGATGGTACTGCAATCGGTTTTTCTTTCCCGTTCTTTGGCCAGAGCTTTGAGAGTGTCAGTGTGAACACAAATGGCATGTTGAATATGGGAGAAGGAAGTGGATACGCAAATAACGATCCCATACCGAACACCAATATGCCGGACAATATCATTGCACCCCTGTGGGATGACTTGAGTGCAAGCACCGTGGCCTCAACCGTGATTCGCAGCCAGACCATCCCCGGCCCCGTCGCTCGATTTGTTGTGACCTGGGAAGACACGGCGTTCTACGGCAACGCAGATTCAAGCATGACCTTCCAAGTGATCCTCACAGCGGCGGGCGGCATTCAATTCCAGTACGCTTCCAACAGTGATCTCTCCGATACTCAGGGGCAAGGCGACTCAGCCACAATGGGTGTCGAGTGGGGGAGCGGCACGGATACTCAAGGTGTTCCATACTCCTACGACGAGGCGGTTCTCGATGGCGATTCTCTTGCCTGGGGCTCGAGCACTCTCGAGTTGATGTGCCCAGCCCCGCAATGATGTGTGAGGTCTGCGTCTAAGCACTCGGTCACTCCGGGGTGCACAGTCTTGGCGGTCTATTGCGATCCCATCGAGACCACCGGCGGCAAGATATCGATGCTGCCGCCGAACCCGGCCATGAGAAACGGCGTGCCGCTGATATACCGATGGGAAAGGTGGACGCCGACAATCAGCAAACCGTAGACCCGTGTCATCCCCAACAGCTCCGTGGGCATCCACATGGCGACGGCACCGAGGCGATGATTGTCGACCTTTGTTCCCAGGACTTCTCGTACATCATAGAAGCCACCCACAATGAGTTTGTCATCGTCGCGCAACGTCAGCTCGGTACCCAATATGGCGCGGTTCACCAATAGCCAGTCGACCGACTCCATGGGCAACCCGTACCAGTTTTCAAATACGATGGGGGCATCGGACAAGACGCGATAGTGGTTGGCCTCCGTGGTGTTTTGGAACACCACCGGGCCGATCTTCATACGCACCTCGGGGATTAGGCGGATGTTGTGGGCGCCGGTGATCTCCTCACCGTCGAAGTGGAGGCGAACCGGCTCGCTCCAATCATCATGGATTGAATCAAAGGTGAGTAACCCCGCATAGCCGTGGAAATACATGAAGGCGTACTCCGCTCGCAGGCGCAGGATCTGCAAGGGCTGCCATTGCACGGCCACGAGGTAACGGCCATAGGCGGGGTTGATATCAGCACCGACGGTGGCCTGCAGGTGCGCCTTATCGAACAGTGGATTGACGTCGCGGTGATAGGTGTAGCGACGATTGAGGGCGGTGCGCAGGGCGATGCCTTTGGGATTGTAAACGACGTAGAGGTCGACATCGGCGAACACCGTCGGCTCTTTTGATGACTCTGGCCCGCTCATCGGGGTAGCTTCAGCGGCGCTGGTGGTGGCGCCGTCGCTGGCCGTCTCCTTGGGCGCAGCCACTGCCGCATTGTCTGTCGCTGCCGATATGGAAATCATCATCGCCAGAGCAGCAACACCAAGAGCCATCGATCACCTCCTAAGTGCGCAAGAACTGCCCGCCTGATGTTGCTCGGGGTTTGCGGTGCGGGTCAAGCTGTGACTTGCACAATCGAGGCGAAAGAGGCAATCCCTTTGTGGACCATCCCGAGTTTGTCGAGCTCATCAACAATTTTTGAATATCACTGCCGCACCATCAATGCGACCGATGCGACCGCAACACTGTTGAACCCGCGGCTAAGTTGTGGCCAACATGACACTGGCTGCTCCCAAGGGGTACGGAGCATTTTTAGAAATTAGAGGAAGTCATGAACGTATTGGTGTTGAATTGTGGTTCATCGTCCGTGAAATTTCAGATTATTGAGACTGACGAGCAGCTCATAGAGCAGGACTCTGACCGCCGTCTCGCCAGCGGCATCATCGAGAGAATCGGTGGGCAGGCGTTGATTACCTTCCAAGCAGAAGGTCATCCCAAGGAGAGGCGCGCAGAACCATTGCGAGATCATCGCGCCGCGGTTGATGCAATTCTGCGCTGGATCATATCGCGCTCTTCAAACATCAATAACATCACTTCGTTGTCCGATATTCATGCGGTCGGGCACCGCGTTGTCCATGGGGGTGAGCATTTTCAGAAGTCGGCCCGGGTCAACCGTGAGGTTATTGAGGGTATCGAAGAATGCATCGACCTCGCGCCTCTGCACAACCCCGCCAACCTCAAAGGTATCCGCGCTGCCACCGAGCTCTTGGGCGAAGGCGTACCGCAGGCGGTCGTGTTCGACACGTCATTCCACTCGACCATGCCGCCATCGTCGTATTTGTACGGTATTCCCTATCAGCTGTATCGACGCTACAAGATCCGTCGTTACGGTTTTCACGGTACCTCGCATCGTTACATCGCCTATCGGTATCGCAAGTTGCGCAACCTCGAGCGCGAGCAGACCAACATCATCACTCTGCATCTAGGCAACGGCTGCTCGGCCTGCGCCGTGTTGCAGGGCCAGTCCTTCGACACCTCGATGGGCTTTACGCCACTCGAAGGACTGATCATGGGAACCCGCTCGGGCAACATTGATCCGTCGTTGATCGAGTTCTTGTCGGCAAAATCGGGCATGACCATCGCCGAGATTGATACCCTGCTAAACAAGCAATCAGGTCTGTTCGGCTTGTCGGGCTTGACCAACGACATGCGCGAGCTTCTCGACGAGGAAGCGGAAAACCAAGATCGTCGAGCGACCTTGGCCATCGATATCTTCTGTCAGCGGGTGCAACAATACATTGGTGGATACATGGCAGAGATGGGTGGTACCGACGCTATCGCTTTCAGTGGCGGCATTGGTCAAAACTCGCCGGAGGTGCGGCGCCGCATCTGTCAGGGCCTTGGGGCGATTGGCATCGAGCTCGACGACGAGAAGAACAACCATCTCAATCCTGCAGACTCTGCTGACATCGGCAAAGACGGCTCGAGGGTTAAAGTCTACATGATCCCAACCAACGAAGAGCTGCTCATTGCCCGCGACACTTTCCGGGTGGTCGCCGATTTGCCACGCCAGTGGTGACGAGTGGTTGATTGGAACAACGGTGCTGTCCTGCTGCCGCTGTTCGACGCATTTCCAGCGTCCCCAGCTTTCCGAGGCGGTTGACGCGCCGCGTAAAATGGCCGATATCATTTGGCCAGCTCGCGGTGGGTTTGGGGAAGCGAGCCAAGGGAGATTGGACAATGGACGTTACGGCTATCGTCATGACGGTTTTGCTGGTCGCAGGCATGGGAATGTTCATTTCCCTGATGTTGCCTCGATTTCGGCTCTTATTGGCCGCTAGCCCTGAGAACCGCTTCGGCAACCTGGGCGCGCGTGTGGGCCGCGCCCTCAAGTTCGCCTTTGGTCAGTACCGCATGCCTCGCGATCCTGTCGCGGGGTTCGCGCACATCTTTTTGTTCTTTGGCTTTCTGGTGGTGGCGTTGGCGACCGTTCTTCATTTTGTTCATGCCTTCGCGCCAACGTTTCATCTCCCAGGCCAAGTGGGTCTGGTCTACGCCCTGATCAAGGACATCTTTGAGCTGTTGGTTTCTCTTGCAGCCATCTACGGCATCTGGCGGCGTCTCAAGCCCGTCCCCTCTCGAGTGGGGCGCTCCTGGGAGGGTGTGTTTGTCCTGTTCATGATCCTTCTTCTGATGATCACCGATTTCATCGTCACCGGTAGTGAGCTCGTGGTTGCCAATGCCACAACGGGCCTGCCGTACATGCCGGCGGGCCATGTCGCCATGTTGGCGCTCGCGCCCTTGGGAGCTGATGCCGCGCACATCGTCGGCGTTGTTTCCTGGTGGATTCACTGCATTGCCATCTTGGTGTTTCTCAACTTCTTGCCCATCGGCAAGCACTTCCACGTCATCACGGCGATCCCCAACGTCTTTTTCAGCAACCTCAAGAGTCCCGGTGCCATCGTCAAGCAAGATGTCGAGAAGCTCATCGAGGAAGAGAAGCCAGTGGGCATTCGCAGCGCCGCCGATCTCAGCTGGAACATGGTGCTCAACACCTACTCCTGCACCGAGTGTGGTCGCTGTAACATGTTCTGTCCGACAGTTGTCACGGACAAGCCGTTGTCCCATCGGCAGCTCAACCTCGATCTCAAGCATGCCCTCTATGAGGTCAAAGACGACATTCTCTCCGGTGACGCCGAAAAGCTCGCGAACCTGCCTGCATTGGTAGATGGCAAGATCAGCGCCGACACCATCTGGGCGTGCACCACCTGCGGATCCTGCGAGCAAGAGTGTCCAGTTTTGATCGAACAGATCCCGCGCATCATCGGTATGCGCCAATACAAGGCGATGATGGAGGGAGACATCTCCCCCGAGCTCGCGCGCGCCTTTGAGGGCATGGAGCGCAACAACAACCCATGGGGTCTCGGCTTTGACCAACGCGATGCATGGGCCAAAGACCTCGATATTCCCCGCATGGCTGACGTCGCCGGTGAGGGCAAAGAAGCACCGCTGCTCTACTGGGTCGGCTGCGCCGGCTCCTTCGACGATCGCATCAAGAAGATTACGATCGCGATGGTCGAGGTGCTACGTGCCGCTGGCATCGAGTTTGCCATCCTCGGGCAGGAAGAAGGTTGCACCGGTGACACGGCTCGTCGTGCGGGCAATGAGTATCTGTTTCAGACGATGGCCAAGACCAATATCGAGATGCTCAATGGCTACGGAGTGAAAAAGATCCTCACCACCTGCCCGCATTGTTTCCAGACCTTGAAGAACGATTACCGTGAATTCGACGGCAACTATGAGGTCATCCACCACACCCAATTTATCCATGACCTGCTCAAGAGCGGCAAGCTCAAGCTCAACAAGGAAGTCAAAACCCAGGTTGCCTGGCACGATTCCTGTTACCTCGGCCGTTACAACGACATCTACGACGCGCCTCGAGACGTGCTCAACGCCGTCCCGGGCACGAGCGTCATAGAGCTCGAACGCAACAAGTCCCGTGGCGTCTGCTGCGGTGCTGGTGGTGGTCGCTTTTGGATGGAAGAGACCATCGGCGAGCGCATCAACGTGCATCGCTCCAAAGAAGTGGTCGCCACCGGGGCCGACTGTGTCGGCTCGGCCTGCCCCTTCTGCCTCACCATGCTCAAGGACGGCGTTGCCGATCTCGGCAATGAGGAGATCAAAGCCCTTGACCTCGTCGAGATCGTCGCGAAGGCTTTGTAATTTCTGTCTGCGCCAACTCTCCCGGCCTTGCTTTCGATCGATGCTGCGGGGAAAGCAGCCAGGACACCTAAAAGGTGCGCTCAAAGGCCACCCCCATTCAGCGGTCTGTCGACCCAAACCAACCGTTGTTGCAGAAAAAACGGGGCAAATGTATCAACGACCAATCAATCTTACCTTCGGAGAGGACTTTCGATGAACCTACAGCTGGATGCAAACAGCCTGTTTCTTGTTGCTGTTGTGGCGGTCTGTGCGTCGTTCCCAGCGGGCTGTTCTTCGACCATGAGTCATGCGTTCCGTCCCGGCGTTCAACCGGTGGAAGATCGAATCCAACAGATCGAACAATGGCTCGACGGAAAAGACGGTGCCAACTTGCTCAATGCAAAGCAGGAGATTGCGAACAAGTCTGAGGCTCCCCAATGGATCGCCAAGTCGAGTTGGGTCGAAGGTACGGGTGACTCGCAGGTGTACTACGGCGTGGGTGTGTTCCCGATGCTCAAGAACATGAAGTTAGCACTTGGCAGTGCCGACAATCGAGCTCGCGGCGAGCTTGCGAAGCTCATCCAAGTTGAGCAACAACGAAAAGCGACTGAAGCCGGCACAGAACTGGAGACAGAATCAAGCGTCACTATTTCCAACAACTTCATCGTCGATTGGTACATATCACCGACGGACTTTCCAATGCGCTCCGCTTTTCCTGACGCCAGCAACCCTTCGGCAAGACGGGTGTATTCGCTCGTTGCGCACTTCCCGGCCGGGCCACCAGCATCCCGGCCGGTTCTGCTTTCGACATGTGTTGCACAGAGAGGAGAGACGCTCAGAGAAGAGAAGCACTCGAGCGGCGGTATCAAGGAACGCTGTCTCATCAAGCTAAGCCCGAACGGCGTGATCGGCGAGTGGACCTCTTGGGATGAGAATGGCAAGAAGAAGCGGGAGGCCACCTTCAAGGACGGCCAACCGGATGGCGTGTGGACGCAGTGGTACGAAAACGGCAAGAAGAGTGGGGAGACCGTATACAAGGACGGCGAGCGAGAGGGCCTGGAGACGACTTGGTTCCGGAACGGCGAAAAGGAGGGAGAGTGCGCCTACAAGGATGACAAGCGGGAGGGTATGTGTACCGCTTGGTACATGGACGGAAAGATAGAAAGCACAGTCCCCTACGAGAACGGTAGGAAGGAAGGCGTGAAAACCACTTGGTCCGCAAGTGGGAAGATAAATGGCGAAGGCACTTATAGGAACGGCAAGCTGAATGGTGTGGCCAGCAACTGGTACGATAACGGGACAAAGAAGACCGAGGTCACCTTCAAGGAGGGTAAACGGGAGGGCCGGGCCACGATTTTCTATGAAAGTGGTCAGATCAAGAGCGAATTCACCTTCAGAGATGACAAATTGGAAGGCAGATGGACCGACTGGTACGAGAACGGGCAGCAAAAAGAAGAGGGAAACTATATGGGAGGAGCCAAGGACGGAGAATGGCTGACCTGGGATGAGACGGGTAACACGTACATGGAGTATCACTTTAGGAATGGTGACCAAGTGGATGGCGGCAATGTTCGCACCGACTACGGCAAGTTCCAAAACGGTGGGTACGGGGGCATCAAGTGGGGCACAAGTGCAGCAACAGTTGAGCGAGTGTTGGGTCACGGGCATCCTGTAAAGAAAGTCGCCGGCGTGGGGAACCGGGCGATCGGTATGTGGGGCGACGCGGAGCGCTCGGGTGCGTTGCTCCACGAGTGCTTTTTTCGGGCTGCGGGGCTCAACGAAGCTGAGGTCGACTGGACCAATCGATATGTCTCGGGAGTGCTCGGAAAGAAACCGACTCCTGATGCCACGCAAATCTATCGGGTTGACGATACGACGAGCTACCTTCTCGTTGAAGGAGTGTTCAGCGGTGTTCGAATCAGGAACCTTGGAAAGACAGCCGGGCATGCGAGAGTGAGACTGAGTCATCGTTATGGCGAAGCAAGGCAGTACAACATGAAGACGTACCTGGGGCCAGCCAGGTCGTCTCACATGGGTTGTGATACATGGGAGAGTCCAACCGTAGTGGCAATTGATTTCTGTCCGTGGCCAGAAATGGACCCCGAAATTGCACGGCAGTCATGCGATGACCAGGAGGGATGCAAGTTCTGCGATACGCTCGTCTTTGACCCGCGGGTCTTAGGGCTGGTCAAAGCGTGGGCCAGTGCCACGATACGCAACGAATCATCAGGTAGAGGCGACAATCCCGGCAGCCTCAAAAAGAAACCCAATGCTGCACGCGATCGCGGAGACATCGTCATGCGGTCGGACAAGGTGGCTTTGCATCGAACGGGCGAAAAGTGGGTCGAGGATTCGGATGGGGTGTCGGGATGGATGATCGACAAGCTGGACTATTGCCGCAAATTCTGGCCTGCCACGACCGATGTCAAATACACAGGGCCGTACTTTTCTAAGCCCGGATCCGGACCCCTTGGAGATACCACCTCGGGCGAGTCCTACAAGTGCATGCAGGGTCTGTAGTGCAGGGGAACGTGGTTGCTCTTCTCTGAAAAGTAGACGCCGGCCGAAACACACCCGGTCGAGGCACATCCTTGACGGTTGATTGATGGCCACCGGTTGACATCCCTTTCCCGATTCAATCGAGGACCATGGTCGACATCTCGTTCCAGGTATTGTAATTCCGTGTTCCACCGTTGGGTCCTCTTCCCGGCATTTCGGCCGCGGCGATGCAATGACCACCGGCGGCGAGTGATATTTTGACAGACAAACTGATTCCCTCTGAGCGAGCAAAATTGCTGCCCATTTATGACTGCGAAGATAAGATCATCGAGGCCGTCTCCAACAACCGTGTGGTCGTGGTCGAAGGGCCGACGGGCTCAGGCAAGACCACCCAGATTCCTCGCATTCTCAAGCGAGCACTCGACATCCGTCGCATTGGCGTCACCCAGCCACGCCGCATCGCCGCCGTGAGCGTGGCGTGGCGCATTGCCGCCGAAGAAGAGGTGGAGCTCGGCAACGAGGTGGGCTACAGCATCCGTTTCGACAACCAATCCAGCGCCAAGACGGCCATCAAGCTCATGACCGACGGCATTCTCCTGATGGAGGCGCGCACCGATCCCGAGCTACGAAGTTACGACGTCATCATGATTGATGAGGCGCATGAGCGCAGCCTCAACATCGACGTCATCCTTGGGTTGATTCATCGCGTACTACAGCACCGCGAGGATCTCAGGGTTATCGTCAGTTCCGCGACTCTTTGCCCTGAACAGTTTCAGAACTTCTTTGCACCGGTGGTTGGCAAGGTGCCGCGGGTATCGATTCCCGGCCGCACCCATCCGATCGAGGTGCAGTACCGTCCACTGCGCTCACACGGACCCATGGATGTGACGGCCGCTGTAGCCGATGAGGTTGTCTACCTACACCGCTATCATGAGCCCGGACATATCTTGGTGTTTCTCAGCGGTGCCGCTGGGATTCGGCACACCGAGATGGCCATCGAGGAACGGTGGATGAAGAAGGACATGGTGATCCTGCCGCTCTACGCCCGCATGACCAGGGAAGAGCAAGAGCGGGTCTTCGATGACTTCGGCGACCAACGCAAGGTTGTGTTGGCAACCAACATCGCGGAGACGTCCATCACCATTCCCGACGTTCGTTACGTGATCGACACGGGGCTCGCCAAGGTTCCGTACTACTCGCCACGAACACACATCAAAGCGTTGCGGGAGCAGCCCATCAGTCGCAGCTCCGCCGAACAACGCGCCGGCCGCGCTGGGCGGACCGGTCCCGGAGTGGCCGTTCGTTTGTACTCGGAGGAGTCATTCTCCGAGCGGCCAGAACGGCAGATGGAAGAGATCCTGCGTCTCGACCTGTCCGAAGTCGTCCTGCGGCTCATCGACCTCGGCATCTCCCAGGTGGAGGACTTCCCTTTCCCAACGGAGCCGACGGTTGGCAAGGTTCACGCCGCCCTCGACACGCTCTTTGCCCTCGGGGCCATCGACAGGGAGCGAAACCTTACCGGCATCGGCAAGCGCATGGTGCCGTTCCCCTTGAGCCCCGATCTCGCACGCATGGTGATCGAGGCCGCCGAGCGTTTCCCCACAGTCGTCGACGAGGTGCTGGTGGTTGGCGCCTTTCTCTCGGCACGATCACCTTTCGTCTTACCTGAGGGACAGGCTGACGCGGCTCGCGAGGCGCACGGCCGATTTCACCATCCCCTCGGCGACGCTGTCGCACATGTCGAGGTTTACAAAGCTTGGCGTCGTGCCGATCAAAAAACTCGTTTCTGTGATCGCAATTTCCTCGATCCGGAAGCTATGGCTTTTGCATGCAGAGCGCACGAACAGCTCGCCGAAATTGCCACGGAACACGGCATTGAGGTCAAAAGCGGTGGCAAACAGGAAGACATCGTCCGCGCTGTGGCGGCCGGTTTGGCTGATCGCATCATCGTCCATCAGGATGGCTCTACCTACGAGACCCTCGATGGCGTCCGTGTGGGGCTACATCCGGGGTGCATGATCGCCGGGCGTTACCCGCTCTTGGCGGTGGCAGCGGAGCTCGTCGAGCACTCCCGGAAGTACGCAATCAACGTCTCGAGTATTCGCAAGGAGTGGCTCGCCGAAATCAATCCCGAGGCGGCCAAACGCTTTGGTATCAAGGGCGCGGTGCGGCCGAAAGTGGAGGTCCAGAAGGGACCCACCCATGTCAAAATCGGCCCCCTCGAGCTGGCTGTCATCTACGGTCGGGGCAAACCTGCGATCGAGCTTTCCCTCACTGACCTTAAACATTTGGCTGTCGCCCATACCGGTGATCTCGAACCGGACGCTCGGTCTATTCGTGGTCGTGTCCATTGGACACCCAAGTGCGCTTTCGCCGCGGTGCCTCTCGCGCTCCTGTTGAGACTGGCAAAGCTCGGGGTGTATCCCGAAGCAGGAACAAAAGAGCCGCGGGCCCAGGCATTTGGCGAGCTCCTCGAGATCGACCGCGACCGTCACCGCATCGAGCGTGCGCTGGGGCAGATAGGCAAGCCAGCCGTCATGCGCAAGAGCGCGGGTTGGATCGCCTTTGTCGCCAACGGTGCCGGTGGATACTGGCTGGACGTGGTCCCCTATTATGGTGA
This sequence comes from Deltaproteobacteria bacterium RIFOXYA12_FULL_58_15, assembly GCA_001798605.1. GTDB lineage: Bacteria > Myxococcota > XYA12-FULL-58-9 > XYA12-FULL-58-9 > XYA12-FULL-58-9 > XYA12-FULL-58-9. The sequence goes on from MGST01000346.1 coordinate 20,001, forward strand.
CGCCCTGCAGGCGAGTCGCCTATCCGTCGATGCTCTCGTCGATGAGCTCTATCCTGGTGACGCGCTCAGGGAGCGGGCGGAACTGTTGGCCGACGAGTTGGAGGCCAAAGACGTGCTGCAGAGTGGTGGATGAACTGTGGATGTGCCCAACACAGGCGTCCAAGGGGCGTCCACGGGGCGTCCATGGGGCCCCAAGGGGCGCAGGGGGCGGGCGGAACTTTGGTTGCGAGCCGACGCTCCTCCAGATAGATTCCTGCGTTATCTTGTCTTCACCCCAGGGGAGTGTTTGATGTTGCGTTTGCAATGGCTGATGTTATCGGTGTGTGTGTTGATGTTCACCGCGTGTGTTGTGGCCGTGCCCGATCCGGACGATGGCGTGTTCGCCTGCGAGAACGCCGACGATTGCCGCAGCGGTTATGTTTGCCGCGAGCTTGTGTGCGTCAAAGAAGATGGCTCCAGGGGAAAGTGCGACACCGATGGATGTCCGACGGGTGAGGTCTGTGTCGAGTTTTCCGGCGGCGAGATCGGATGCGTCGACGATTGCGGCTCGGGATGTGACAACGACCATGCCTGCGCCGAGGTGAGCGGCTACCAAAACGGCCAGAACACCATGCTCGCCGCCTGTGTCGAGTGCCCGGGTGGTTGTGATAGCACCAAGCAGTGCGAGCTCACCGGACAAGACCATACCAACTACGATGCAATTGAACGCAGTTGTATGCCCTTGACCACGGACTGCCGCAACAGCGGCTGCCCGATTGCCCAAGACGTCTGTGCCCGCACTCAAAATGACAACACGGTGTGTTTGCCGGAATGCTTTGCAATCAATGACACCAACCAGTGTAACAACGCCGAAATCTGCACCGAGGTCTACGCATATAGCAACGGCAATCAAGTCAACCGTTTGGCCTGCGCACCTTGCCTGGATGGTTGCAGCACCCAGGCGCAGTGTCAGAACCACAGTGGCTTCCCAAATTATTTCGATACAATGACTCTTGAGTGCGTGTTTCCCGACCAAGATTGCAACACCGCCGCTAACCCATGTACGGGGGGCACAGAGTGCGTTTACACCAACAGCGGTGGCACGATCTGTCTTTTCGGCTGCCCGTCATTCACTGAATGCGGCAATCAGGACGCCTGTGTCGAGGCCAATGGCTGGCGTGCTGACAATCCCAATCTCAGCCTTGCTGTCTGTGCGCCTTGCCCAGAGGCCTGTGGTCCATCTGACTTGTGTGTCTCTTCTGATGCCACGGCTCCGACAAATTTCGAGAACCACGCCTTTGCTTGCGAGCCGCTGGTAGGGCAGTGCACCTCCGACAATGACTGCGCGAGCCAAGGTGGCGGCCTTTGTGTCTCCATCGACAACCTCAACAATGGCGCCTGTGTCAAGGCATGCAGCGAGTGCGGCAGCAACGAGAGCGAAGGATGCGTAGAGCTCAACGCGCCCATCGGTGGCGTTCGCGCAGTGTGCCTTCCCTGTCCGAGCCAGTGTGCGCTCAACAATGGTACCGTCTGCGCAGCCGATTCCTGGAATGCCGAGACCTTGAACAATGTTTCCATGCAGTGCGTCTGTGATGTCAATGAGTGTCACAACGATCTTGGCGACAGTGCCTATTGCACCGGGGATCCACCCTATTGCACTGCCGGCTCCTCCACTTGTATGGCGGATCCGACGGGCACCTGCACCGCTCCCTACGTCTGCGACGTGTTTGCTGACAATTGCTTCGCCGACTGCAACGTCAGCGGTGTCCCGTGCAACTCCTCCTATGGTGACCAATGTGCCTATCGACAGATTTATGACGGCTCGATGGCCAATCTTTGCGTGAGCGATCCCTGCAACAGCTCCTGTGCAAACGATTGCCTGGCCGCACCCTACACGGGTGAGGCGTTCTGCATGACTAACTCTGATGAGTGCGGCGGCAGCCAGTGGTGTGTTGACCACGCCGCTGGAAAGAACACCTGCGTGTGGTCTGGTTGGCTCGATGGCATGGGCAACTGTCGCACTCCCTGCAGCGGACCTGGAACCTGCGGTTCTGACATCTGCGCCACTCTCGCGGAGCGTGATCGCAAATTGCCAACTCAGGTTTGCATGCCACCACCCACGTGCAGTCCGGCGTGCTATCTCCACCAGACCTGCGTGTACGGTGATGAGGCGTTCATCTCGACCGCCTGTACGTGGGGCTGTCTCAATAACAATGATTGCAATACAACCGAGGTCTGTATCATCGACACGGATCGCTTCCCCGGGAATGTCGACGCCGCCCCCATCGGCACCTGTGTCGCCAACAACACCTGCACGAGCGTTGGAACCGATTGTTCTGGTGGTGTTGAGACCTGTGAGTGGGTAACCGCCGCCGACAATCGCACCCAGACCATGCTCCTGTGCCGTCCCAAACCGAGTATGGGCGCAAGGACTGGCCAATCCTGCGATACCCAAGCGTGTGCCACGGAGCTTGGGTGCATTCGCCACCCAAGTACGAACTCTCACGAATGTCGGCCCTATTGCGACATCGCGAACCCCAAATGTCCCCCTGGTGAATCCTGCGTCGAAAGCCTGAGGTGGGATGGGACCAACTACATGGGTACGACATCGGCCTGCATCCCCACCGATGCGCGTTACGATCTCGGCGAAGTGGGCTGGACCTCATGGCTCGGATCGATCACGGGCGTCGAGGGAACATGGAACAATTGGTCTGGCGGCGTCGATATCGTTTCGATGGATGGCGCTACGGGGACGGGTGCCGGTGGCGGAGTTCTGGTGCTCAATGACGGCACGATGTTTGCCCTCTACCACACGGGAACTGGAGAAGTTTGCGGGTGGTGGCCAGGTACCGCGCACATTGGTGAAGCTGAATATGACCAAGCTTACAGCATGAGACGTCAACGGGTGTTGGTGGAATGTCCGCCATATGCAAACAGCAATCCGCTGTGCGTCCCCGACCAACCCCATCCCCATCTGGCCAGCGGTTTGATGAGCGACTGGGACGGATGCGCGTTCGTGAGTTCCTCCGTTGTTCAACATTCTTGGACCGACGCTTTCTCCCCCCGCGGTGCCATCGACGATGGCCTGTTGGCCGCAGTGTCGGTTTATCGCAACGCCGCCAATTCTAGCGAACGTCAAAGTGTGCGGATCGCTCGTTTCGTCGACATGCCTGAGAGGAACTATCTGTCGTGGGCACCCTTCGAAGCATGGGTGGAACCCAATAGGGTGGTGAATGAACTGGCCGTCTCTGCAGATCTCGTCGCTTGGATTGCCAGCGAACAAGGTAACCCATCCAACCAAGCCCTTCACTATATTCCCACTCATGCGTTCTTCACCGGTTTTGACCAAGCAGCCGTTGGTGTGGCCCTGTTCTCCGGGCAGATTCGCGACCTCGATGTGGATGGCAACTTCATGGCGTGGGCAAGACAGGACGGCGTCACCCAATACATCCATTACGCTTCGGTGAAGATCGAGAATTTCTCTTCGACCGCTCTCAACGACGACGCTATCTCAGCCTGCACTGGGTGCGGTCTGTTGAGCGACTCTGACAAGGTGATGCGGGCACAGCCAAGCCTTGGCTCTTACTACCTTGCTTGGAACGAGCCCGATACCAGCACGGGCATGATACGCGTCCGTGATCTTCTCCACTCCACCGCCACGGACGCGCAGTACTCGTTTGTCGGCGCGAGATTTGGCTCACCGGTGATCTTCAAAAATCCGTGGAGCAATAACATTCGGATTTGGGGATTCAGGGTAGGTGATAAGACCGTGATGGACTTCGAGTTCAACTATTGATGATTCCACTCTCCGGTGACAACAATCCAGGCCATGGGGCTACCATCGAAGTACCGGTGGCGAAGGAGTTCCCACAATGATGAACAACCGTTTGCGATTTCTCCCCATTGGCATCACCATGGCCCTTGGCCTCGTTGCCTGCAATAGACAGGAGGCCCCCGAAGCACCTGCGAGAATGGTGCCGGCCGCAGACGTGACGGAGAGCAAGATGGACAAGATGATCGCGAAGTTTGTTCCCACCGACATATCCTACGACGAGGGCCTCTTGACCGAGCGAGAGCAGAAGGTCGTCGCAGAGCTCTACGCGGCCAGCAAGATCATGGACGAGCTGTTTCTGCAGCAAGCTTATGCGGGCAACGAAGAACTGCGCGAGGAGCTAACCAAAGATTCGAGCCCCGAGGCCGCAAAGACGCGCCAGTACTTCGACATCATGTTTGGACCCTTCGACCGTCTCGATCATAGCAAACCCTTTATGGGCACCAAGACGCGACCGGCCGGCGCTAACTTCTACCCAGAGGACATGAGCAAAGAAGAATTTGCCGCCTGGCTCACGGAGCATCCCGAGGACAAGGCCGCGTTTACCTCGGAGTTCACCGTCATTCGGCGCAGCGAGGGCAAGCTTGTGGCCATTCCCTACTCTGAGTTCTATGGGGACAAGCTCAAGATTGCGGCGGAGCATTTGCGCAAGGGTGCCGAGTCTGCCGACAACCCGTCGCTAAAGAAGTACCTGCTCAGTCGTGCGGATGCCTTTGGTACGAATGACTACTTTCAGAGCGACATGGACTGGATGGACCTCAAAGACCACACCATCGAGGTGGTGATTGGGCCCTACGAGGTCTACGAAGACGAGCTGTTCAACTATAAGGCGTCCTTCGAGGGTTTCATTACCGTCCGTGATCCCAAAGAGAGCGCCAAGCTTGCCAAGTTTGTCGCCTATCTCGACGACATCGAGCGCAATCTGCCGATTCCCGACGAGTACAAGAACTTCGAACGTGGCTCCGAATCACCCATGGTCGTAGTACAGGAAATCTATGCCGCCGGTGACGCCAAGTCGGGGGTACAGACTCTCGCTTTCAATCTACCCAACGACGAGAAGGTGAGAGAGGCGAAGGGCTCAAAGAAGGTTATGTTGAAGAACCTTCACGAGGCAAAGTTCGAGAAACTGCTCAAGCCCATCGCAGCGATCGTTCTCGAGCCGGAGCAGTTGAAATGGGTAACCTTCGACGGCTTTTTCAATCACACCCTGATGCACGAGATCTCCCACGGCGTCGGACCGGGCAAGATCATCATCGACGGTCGCAAAACAGAGGTGAAACAAGAGCTCAAGGAGACCTACTCGAAGCTGGAAGAGTGCAAGGCCGATGTGCTCGGCATGTACAACAACGTCTTCATGATCGAGAAGGGTGTTTTTCCCAAGACCTTTGAGAAAGACATCGCCGTCACCTTCCTCGCCGGCATCTTTCGCTCGATTCGTTTCGGTATCACCGAGGCCCATGGTGCTGGCAATGCGATCATCTTCAACTATCTGTTGGAGAGGGGTGCCTACGAGCTCAATGCGGAAACCGCCAAGGTGAAGGTGAATTTCGAGAGGATTCAACCTGTGGTCAAAGAGCTCGCCACGCGTTTGCTCACCATTCAGGCCAACGGCGACTACGCTGGTGCCAAGAAGATGCTGGAACAATATGGCACGGCCACCGCAGCCATTGAGACCCTGCGCAGCAAGCTCGCGGAGCTACCCGTGGACATCAAGCCGGTATTCCAGATTGACAAGATGCTCGGCACGTCTGAGATGTGAGTGATTGCCCAGCGCTCTTCGTCGGGCGTTGATGCTGCCCCATCTAGTCTCCCATGCCTGAGGTGCCTGTCGGGCCACAAGAGATTGATGCCACACCCCGACGGTACCTTGTAGCATCTCTGGGCACTGCTTAACGGGTTCACCCGTTTTCACTGCTTGGTCAAATGCTTAGCGATCCTTCGCCATCGCTTCCAGAAGCTCTGCGGGTATCCGAATGGGTTGCAGTTCTTCCACCGCACGTCGGTCGAGTTCCCTGCTTTCCCGAATTCGCCTTTGTTCTTCGAAGGGGAATAGAAGCTGAAAGTACTGGATCTTGGCCTTCCCACTGTTTGCCATGTGCAGAACATGTGGAATTCGATCGAGCAGCGGGTCGCCGGTCGCCACCGCTCCTAGGGCACTCGCCGCCACTGAATTATTATACTGAGTCGAATAGGCGGATTCCTGGCCTTCTAACAATCTGGAGTAAATATCCTGAATCCCGAAGTCTCGGTTGTACGAAACGTGATCTCTGGCTTCACCCTGCGCGTCCAACGTCGGTATGAGAGGATCCCAGTCGCAGTCCATGTGGAAGGACTCTGCGCCAAGACGAGGGAAGAATCCAAGTCTACCCATTCTTTCGAGCCAAGGAGGGTCTCCGATCTGCCAGAAACCTATGCCAGGCAACATGGGCTGAGCGTGAGTTGGTGGTGCCTTTCCAAAATCTGTGTAGTTCTCAACGATGGTCTCGATCATCGTTCGGGACAAACCGAGTCTTCTGACCCCCTCTTTTTCGATGACAAAATTGGCGAGGTGGTGGAATCCCTTTGGCTTGTACCTGTCGATAGGTGGCAGATCGAATTTGTCGAACCACTTGTGCTCAGGCGTGCCATCCGGTGCATAGTCGAAATCCACCGTCTCGCGGAGGTTGCTGGCCGTGACGTTGTTGAATTTGCTGGTGAAGAAGAAGATAGTATCATCGTCCTTCGATACGAGCACGGTGCCGACAATCTCCCGGCAACCGTGGCCGATGTCCCGCGACAACACGAAACGGTAACCTTTTTCACCCCAACGGTGTCTGACACCAAACGGCGAAATGAGCTCCCTCTGAACTCGTCCGACAATTGTCGGTGGAAGATATCCACCGTTGCCGTATTTGGCATCCTCCAGGGACCGCGACAGCAGACTGGATACGGCATTCGCCATGGCATCACAACCTACGTCGACGATGCCCAGTTCGAGATCCAATTCGACTGTCCCACCGGTTATCTTGTCGAGGACGGCCTTTTTGATCACTACGAACGGCGAAGCGTTGTCGGGTGCTCCTTCTCGGCGCAAGTAGGCGGCCCGCAATACCTCTGCGTCTACAAATCGCGCATTCGGATCGAGATTGACCTCAATCGATGGGTTGAAAGTGTTGTCCCCAACCAGGTGGTTGGATGCATTGTCCGGGCTGCGATTCCCAACAGTGGAATGGGTGGGTTCGGGAACGTCGAACGGGATCTTCGCCTCGACCTCGGCCTTCAGAAGCAAGCCTGCGCAGGAGAAACTGCTGCCGGCCTGCCGGACCAAACGGCCGATAATCCCCGCCACATCTTGGGTTGTGGCCTTCCCACCGGTTGACGTCGCGATGTCCTTGACTTGCAGAACGCCGCCATTTCCCGCCAGGCGTTCCTTGGTGAGGGTTGTGGTGCAACTGGTTTTGAACGCCGTGCGGTGCATGCGCTCGACGGCAGCGGCAATCTCTTGCCCATCTGTTCTTGTCTTGCCGATTTGTTGCATGACACCCCGTCCGGCCGATTCCGCAACCCTCGCTTCATTTATCGGCACGTTCAGAAATAGTGTTGTGCGGCATTATTCGTTGCGGTCTTTTCCGTGCCTGGTTTTCCCATAGGCACCGCCCTCGGAGTCTATTCTTTCGTTGTCTTGTTCAAAGACGAGACCGCAGAGTTGTTCAAGAATGGGAAGGGTCCTGCGGGTCCCCTTTAGAGCCTTCGTCTTGGTTCTCCAACCGTTGTGCCCGCCTCTCGGCCCGGCGTTTGTTCCGTTTCGCATGGCGCGCTGTGCGACGCAGATCCTCCAGATAGAGCTTCTCCACCTCGGTCCGCGCCCACTGAACCCGGCGCAAGTACTTGAGGCTGGAGGCCAGACTCGGCGTAACGGTGAAGCAGCGCAGCTTGATGCGCTTGCCGAGCTCTTCCCAACCACAGCGCTCTACCAGCTCTTCCAGAATTGTCTTGAGGGTAATGCCGTGCAGCGGGTCATTCGGATGTTGTTCACTCATGGTTCGGTCAGAGTTGCGGCATTAATTCGGGTCCACTGACTCAACGGGGCAAGGTCCAGATTGTTCGGGTCGAGGGGTCCAATGTCCAATGTTCATAACTCCCCCATTGTGCTGTTTGTTGTTTCTACAATCAATGATCGGTGCTCCCCGCAATTGTCTCCTACGACGACGACAACGACTTGGCATTGCTGTGTTCATGTTGGGACAAAATATGCGACCATGGCGTCGACCTGGTCGCCAGAGGTGGCAGGCCACACACTGCGCAGCTGATTCCTTGAACCTGCAGGATGTGCTAACCCACCAAATTGTCGCCCGTTCATGAAAGGACCAAGCGGCGACAAAGGACGGGAAGTATGGAGCCACTGGCGTTGGCATTGATCAGAAACAAGGGCGGGGAGTGGATCCTAGTTTCGACCGCAATGTGTCTCGCGATGCTGGTCACGGCATGCAGCGGAGCCGCCGGTAGCATCATGGGTGGTACCAACGGCCAAGGCGACGATGGCAATCCACCTGGCGACGATGGCAATCCACCTGGCGACGATGGCAGTCCACCTGGCGACAATGGCAGCCCACCTCGCGACGATGCGAGTGGCGGGGATGCTAACGACGCGCTCACCCTCCTTTTTCATTCGGGTTTCGAGCCCAATACCACTGTGGTGAACACCTCGACGGCCGTCGGCGATCTCATCGGAGAAGACATCTCGGTCACGCCACCGAACAACTGGATAGATGACCTTCAGTCCGATCCATATGTCCACAGCTTCAGACTCTACTACGGTGACGGGTCGGGTGATGCATCCACCCGGGGGGTCGAGTTGGTCCCGGATCCACAGAATTTTGCTAATCAGGTGCTGCGCTTCTGGATACTGCAGCCAAACGACGGTGTCGGCACCAAAGGGCGCATTCAAGCAGATTGTTGGAGCGACCCCGGTGGATTCCGAAACCTCCACTACTCCGTACGCCTCTATTTGCCGGGTGATGATTTTACTGCAATCATAAACCTTGCCCGCGCCGTCTCCTGGTTCACATTGATGGAGTTTTGGAATCACTCCCCGCCCGCACCAGAAAGTTTTCGTGTGACCGTCGATCTCGAAAAACCGGTGACCCATTTCGGTGTGTTACGATTCGGCGTGCGCAGTGAGTCATACGACGCCAGCGCTTCGACCTACAACCGGATCACCAGCCACGTCAACACCAGTTTCGTGGTTCCGGTGGACAAATGGATGACCCTTGAGATCAATCTGGCGGAAGGTGACGAAACGACGGGTCGCTTCTATATGGCGGTCACCCCAGAGGGCGAAGAGAGGGTGATCGTATTCGACGAAATCCTGCGTACCTATCACCCAGACCTCGTGCCCAACGGCATGCACTACTTCCAGCCGATGAAGCTGTACACCTACGATTGGCTCATCGACGACTTGCGTAACCAAGGCAAGCTCACGCAGGTATATTGGGATGACTTCGCCATTTACACAGGGGACTGAGACGGTTTTTGCCATGGTATCGCTCTCCACAGGGTTGCATTCCAAGAGCTCAACATCGTGTTGGGAGACCAAATGAAAGTATTGTCTATCGAGTCGCTTCTGGTTCTCGGAGTCATTCTGCCGACCGGCGCAGACGCGGCGGGGCGGTATCACAATACCAACCAGAGCGCCGAATGGGTGCGCACACTCAATCGCAACGCCTCCACCGACATTGACGCGGTGTTTTACAATCCAGCGGCAACCGCACTCTTCGAGGATGGGCTGCATTTGTATCTCTCGAACCAGATGATTCTGCAGAATCGTTACGTCAGTGACTCAACAGACCTCGAGTCCATGGGGCTGAGCGCCGGTTTGCATGATGAGTACCAAGGCGAGCTTTTCGCGCCGTTGTTCCCGAGCTTTTACGCGGCTTACAAGACCGGTAGCCTTGCGGTCTCTGCTGGTTTTGGTGTCATTGGCGGTGGTGGCTCCGTCACCTACGAGGAGGGACTGCCGTCGTTTCATCTTCTCGCAGCACGGCCCGTTGGAGTCCCCGGCGCAATTGCCAATGCCTTGGATCCCTCCCAGCCCTCCACCGCTATAGACCTGAGCGAAGTGGATATGAAATTCGAAGGGGATTCGGTGTTCCACTCCGCTCAACTCGGTGGCGCCTATGCCGTCAATGATTGGATTTCACTAGGCCTGGTCGGCCGCTTGGTGTTCGCCTCGGAGTCGACCAAAGGCACCTTGCGCGCCGATTATGATCTCGTCGGCGTTGGCCGAAGCGGCCTCAACAAAATTGCGTCGATTGAGACCAAGAGGAGCGGCATGGGCTTTGGATTGATGGGCAGTGCTCACTTAAGACCCATCAAAGACCTCGACGTCAGTGTCGGTTACCAATGGTACGACACCATGGAGCTGGAAAACGAAACCGAGATCGACGACACCGGCATGTTTCCCGATGGCACCAAAGTGAAGAAGACACTGCCGATGGTGGGCACTGTGGGTGTGGCATACGCCATTTTGCCGGAGTTACGGGCCGCGGCTTCCCTCACCTATGGCT
>MGST01000347.1:0-25683 GCA_001798605.1 Deltaproteobacteria bacterium RIFOXYA12_FULL_58_15
GATCCGCCTGCCCTTCATCGTTCTGCTATCCCTGTTGCCGCGCCTGGCGAACGCGAGCTTCACCGAAACTGTGCCGGCGGACACCTTTATCCTCGATGAGCGCATCGCCTATTCTATCGTCACCCATCACTGGAACGACGAGAGTAAGCTCGGGCCGCTCATCGACAAAATGGAACGCTACGAAGCGGGTGCCGGATTGCAGGGCACCCTGATCGCCAACGCCGATGCTCGCTACACCGTCCTGGTCAATTTCCTCAACTACGGCATTACCGACAGCATCACTGCAATCATCGCCGTGCCCATCGTCTTGACAAACACCGTCAAGCCCGACCTCGATTGGGAGCCTGGAGACTATTCTTCGAGCCTTGGTCGCTCCTACAGCGCTGACGACTTTTGGGATTGGGCCGGCAGCATGGGCCAGCCGAAACCAGGCAACTGGGAGGGAGACACGTCTCTATCCGACATTGTTCTCGGTGCTCGTTGGCGGTTTAGCGACGATTTGCTTCCCTCCCTCGCCGAAGACCACCTGGCCTTGGCGGTGACGCTCATCGGCACCATCCGCACAGGCACGCCTCCGGATCCCGAGGAGATCGTCTCCTTGGGCAACACCAGCTGGGACCTGCACATGCAGGGCGAGTTCGGCATTCACCTCGGCGGCGACAAACGTTTCCCGGACTTTTTCGACGACCGACTCACGGTCGGCCTCGAGGTCTTCTACGAAATGTTTCCGCCACAGGAACGCGAGTCCGGCACCGGCAAGATTCACCCGCTCCTCGCCAACACTCGCGCCTATGTGGGCAAGACCTATACTCTCGACCCCGGTGACTTGGTTGGCACCACCGCCGGCATCGACATCATTGCTATTCGAGGACCTGCCATCGGCAGTTGGATATCGGGCGGGGATGAGGCCAAAGCCGCCGCCATGGGACCCTTGTTGACTCTGTCGTTGCAGTACAACTTCACCTACGTCGGTCAGAGCGACTGGCAATCCAACTCGGCGATATGGGATTGGCAGCAGGAGGATTTTTGGAACCCCGGTTACAAAAACATACTCTATGCATCTGCAACATTGAGCCTCTTGCGCCTCGGAGTACCCCTGCGCCTTTACGGTGCCTACCGCACCATTGCTCTACTGCCAGGCAAGAACGTGCGCGCCGTGAACGCTATCTTCACTGGCGTTCAAGTGCCGCTCAAGTTCTGGTAGTTCTTGAGAATCGCCAAGAGGACGCAAATGAATCCTACGCCAGTCTGACGGTCGCAACGGATGCATCTCACCGGCAGGCACAGCCATCTATGCCTCGAGCGCCTAAGCGAAACGGTCGGGACGAAAATCCGACAATGAGATTTCTGGCGACAGGCCTCTGACAATCTGTGACATCACCCGCCCCACGGCAGGCACAAGCTGAAAACCATGCGCAGAGAAACCGCAAACGTGGAACAGGCCAGGCACCTTGGTGGACTCACCGATGATCGGGACCTTGTCCGCCAGGTTGCCCTCGAAAGCCGACCAGAAGCGGACAACGCGAGCATCACGGAGCTTGGGAAGAATTTCGAGCATGAGCTTGGACGCCTTGGCCATCTGCGTCGAATCGATCCAGATCTTTTCGTTGTCAAAGTCGAAGGGCGAACGATAACCACCACCGACGATGACGGTGCCATTCTTTGCCGCCATCAAACCGAGAGCACGACCGGTGAGGCCCAATGATGTGCCGTTCATCAGCCCAGGCACGCGGTCCGTGACCATCATGGTCGGCGCCACCGGCACGACCGGCAGCGGGTCGTCGAGCATCGCCGAGATCTTTCCAGCCCAAGCGCCAGCCGCGTTGACCAAGGCCCCACCTTCGTGGGTCTTACCGTCACTGGTTTTTAGCGCAAAACCGTTTGCCGAGGCGGAAACCGACACAGTCGCATGGTGCGACAGCACCCTCACACCCAAGGCTTCGGCTTTGGCTGCGTAGGCCTTCGACGTCAGCATTGGGTTCGCGAGGCCATCGGTGTAGCAGACGAGTCCCCCCACCACGTGCCGAGAGATGTTGGGGGAGAGTCGGCGCACCTCTTCGCGGTCGGCCAAGACTTCGTGCTCAAAGCCCATACTGGAGAGCTCGCCGTGGCGCTTTTCGAGCTTGGCCATGTCCCCGTCGTTCTCCGCGAGACGCAGTCGGGGCGAAACATGGAAACCGCAATCGGAACCGACCGTGTCCGGGTGATCGTCCCACAACTTTCTGGACAGAACGGCCAGGGGCACTTCGCGGATGTCGCGGCCCTGACAACGGACACCGCCCGAGTTATGGCCAGAGGCATGGCGGCCGGGCACATCCTTTTCAAATACAATGGCCGACTTGCCGTGACGAACGAGGTCGATGGCGGTGGCGCACCCCATCAGGCCGCCACCGACGATGAGCACGTCAGCTTTCATCGCGTCTCCTCATCGGCGCGTCCCGCCCGAGGACTTACGACGTCGAGATCTGCCGCGGCCAGCTCCTCGAGACTGATGGGTTTAATGGGAGGCCGTTGGCGCAGCGCTCGAATCTGTTCTGCGGCGACACCGGAGGCTTCGACAGCCAACTCCAGCACGGCTGAACCGCACATGCGGCCCTGACACGGCCCCATACCACAGCGAATGATTGATTTGATCTCGTTAGGGTCGACGACACCCGTGCGGGCGACCTCACGGATTCTTCCCGCGGCGACTCCCTCACAACGGCAAACAATCGTGTCATCGGCAACGTGAAACAGATCGCCCCGCGGAGCGTAGAGGGCATCAATGAATGGCCGCGGCCGCAGCTCCTTGTCGAGTTCTTTGGACACCGAGCCGACGCGGCTTCTGAACTCTACCTCGCTGAGGCGACCAAGCTCGCGGGCAATACTCAGAGCTGTCCTTTGCCCTTTCAGTTGTGCTGACTTGGCTCCATGGACAAAGGCACCATCCCCAGCCACGAAGACGGAAGGTAAGTTCGTGCGACCGTCCGCGGCAACATCGGCATGCCAGTACCGCTGTACCGGGTTCCACCGGTGTGCACACCCCGCCTGGCGCAACAGCGCCGTCTCTGGAATCACCCCTTCGTGCACCAGCAGCGTCGCGACGTCAAAACAGAGGTCCTGGGTGCCACTGGTTGCTCTCACCTTTCCTAGGCGCTCCCCCCCCTCGGCGCGCAAATTCTTCACATCACGGTAGATGGGCGTCTTGTTCTCCTTGGCAGCTCGTTTCACAGCAGCCATCATGCCCAGGCCTTTCATCATGTAGCCAAGACGTCCAAGGGCACCGGGCAAATGTCGAGCGGCAGAGGCAGCGCCTTTGCGGGTTGACGTGTCCAGAATCGCGGCAATAGGCGCTCCCATGACGAATAGGTGCTCGGCAACCAGCCACAAGAGCGGCCCACTGCCAGCGAGAACCACCGGGTCCGAAGGGATGAGCCCCGATACTTTGTACAGATTGGACATGCCACCGCAGGTCATAACGCCGGGCAGCGTCCAGCCGGGGAATGGCACCGGACGCTCCATGGCACCGGTGCTGAGCACCAAATACGCTGCGTGCAATTTGCGCGACTTACCGTTCTGCGAAAGGCACACGTTCCCTGTTGCTTCCGCCTGCCACACGTGGGCGCGTGGTAGGTAATCCGGGGCCGCAGCCAAAAATGCCTCGACCAGCTCTCGGCCGATCGTATAGTCCAAGCCAAGAACCTTGCGCTGTTGTGCCGACAGGTGGGTGACATTGCGGTAGATGTTGCCACCAGGCTCGCCCTGCTCGTCTACCACCGCGACACTCACACCGAGACCGACGAGCTCGGTGCTGCAGGCGAGGCCCGCCGGGCCGGCACCCACAACGATGACGTCGTGTTTGGGCTTAGTCTCAACCATCGGCCTGCTCATACTGCCGCCGCACCCGCATGCCCTCACGCACAGGTTCCAAGCATGCTTGGCGATCTTTCACGCCATCAATCTCCACCAAGCATTCGAAACAGACCCCCATCAAACAGTGCGGTCCGCGCCTTTCGCCATCCGCTGTCGAAAGGCAGAAGTGGCCATCATCGTGTCCCAGTAGCGCGGCCGCCACAGTCGTACCCGCTGGGACGTGGATCGGCAGGCCATCGAGAACCACCGTGACCCTTTCGATATCCGCGGATGAGTCCTTTTGGGCAAAGCGGCTCGGGTGCGGTTTCATGCGGACGGGTGTTCCCACATCACAATGTTCTGTCCCAAATTCATCTCCTCAGCACGCCGAAACATGCACATGCCCCACGCCAGGTCCTGCAGAATCATCCCATTGGAAAGAAAATACTTCCGCTTGCTGGAATTCCTGTCGACCATGGCATTGCCCGCCACAATCTGGCCGAGATCCCGAATGGTATCTTCGGCGATTTGCCCATCGGCGACCATCTCGTGCAAACGAGCGTGAGGAATCATGCGCTCACCGGGCTTCATGAGATGGCCCTCAATGTTGTAGGTCTTTTGCATCTCCCAGCAATCGGGCACGATATGCGACGAAAGCAGGTATGCGTCCTCGACTCTCGCACGGCCTGGCAGCGCCAGAAGAGACCCCTCCTTGAGCCACGCATTCTCAATGAGCGGCGTCCCCTCCCCGGAGACCGCAGACGTGACGATGTCCATCCCTTTCACCGCCGAGGCCATGTCATGCACCACCGATACTTCGATATCACTACCAGCCTTCACCGCGTCCGCAAGCTTGCGGGAGGCTTCCTCACGGATATCGAAGACCACGACCTTCTTGATGGACGGCACCGTGCGCAATATCGCCTTGACGCAGATCGAGTTGATCGGCCCTGCCGCGACCACGCCGAGGGTCTCACTGTCTTCGCACGCGAGATACCGCGCCGCCAAACCAACCACCGCGCCGGTGCGCACCGAGCTCAGGGTATTGCCGGCCATGATCGCGAGCGGACGAGCCGTCTCGGGATCGTTGAGAGTCATCATCAAGACAGACCGTGGCAGGCCATGTTTGGCAGGGTTGTGGACGTTTGATCCGTACCACTTGTTGCCGCAAACGTTGAATCGACCGCCGAGATAACCCGACAGGGACATGAACCGTTGGTCCGGTCCACCCTTGGGCATCCCTTCAAATTTGGGCTCGAGGGGAAACCAGACGCGAAGGCCATGGGAGTTGCGCGTCGAGCCGCCCATGACGTAGTCGCCCTGCCCCAGCAAGTCGAACACCTCCTGCATCACCTCGATGCAACCGTCCATATTGGCGACGCCAGCTTTGAACATGTCCTCATGGGAAAGAAACCGAAATGCCATTGGTGCAGCGGACATCACAACCTCTCAGTACCCAGGGTTCTAACGGCCTATTACAAACCAGCTCGCTAACTCAATGCCGTGTTGTCAGCAACTGGAAAAGCAAGAACATGATCATCTGCCCTTCAATGATTGTTGACTCCCCGTGCCACCTGACTTACCTCAATAATGGAACCGAAGGAGCAACCCATGGCACTGACCGCCAAACTACAAGAAGCCCTGAACGAGCAGCTCAAATACGAATTCGAGTCTGCCTACATCTACCTGGCAATGGCCACCTACCTCGACTCCCGCGACCTCGAGGGTGCCACACATTGGATGCGCTTGCAGGCCCGCGAGGAGATCACCCACGCGGCCAAGTTCCACACCTACTTGTCAGACCGCGATGCCAACATCGTGCTGCAAGCAATCCCGGCACCGCCAGCAAAATGGGACTCAATTGTAGCTACATTTGCAGCAGCTCTGGCGCACGAGCAGAAGATGACAGAGCGACTCAACAAGCTCATGGATCTCGCCCAGAGTGAGAAGGACCACGCAACGGTGAGCCTGCTCCAGTGGTTTGTCGATGAGCAAGTCGAGGAAGAAGCGACGATCAAGACGGTCATCGCCAGGCTTAAGCTGGTGGGAGAAGACTCGAGCGGGCTTTTCATGATTGACCGCGACCTCAGCACCCGCGTGATTCCGCCCCAAATCGGTGCGGGGACAACGTTCGCCTGACCCGATGATCCCCGGCAGAACACCGAACCGAGAGTAAATCATTCGGTTGCCACACAGGGGACAAAACGAGTAAGTGTGCGTAGAAATCGTCCGCCGACAACCACTTCGGTTGCCGCCGAGAGACACAAACGAGCAAGACCTTCCCCATGACTGACAGCCGTAACTTCGAAGATCCGACCGCAGACAAACTCGAGACCCAAAGCGGTGACCCTGCTCGGAGCAACAATTCGGACGCCCCTGAGGTTGAGACTGAAGACTTCGCGTCGATGTTGGAATCCTACGGAGCCATCGAATCCCTGCGCGTCCAGGTCGGTGACAAGGTCGGAGGCAAGATCATTCACGCCACCGCTGACACTTTCTTCGTGCAGATCAGTCCCACCCAGGAAGCGTTCATCCTCAAAAGCGAGCTCGTCGATGCACACGACAAGCTCTCCCTTGGCCTCGGAGACGAGATCGAAGGGTTCATCTACACCAAACGGGGCGGCATCGAGTTGCGACGCAAGATCGGCGGCGACAGCATCGATATCGTGATGTTGGAGCAGGCGAAGAACAAGCAGATCCCCATCGAAGGTACGGTCACCGGCACCAACAAGGGCGGCCTAGAGGTCGCCATTGGTGGCACCCGGGGATTCTGCCCAATCAGCCAAGCCGATATCAACTTCGTCGAAGATGCCCAGGCCATGGTGGGCCAGACTTATGAGTTTTTGATCGCGGAGGTGAAAGAGAACGGTCGCAATGTCGTTCTCAACCGCAAGGCACTGCTCCAAGCAGCGCGTAAGGAAAAAGCGAGCACTTTGCTGGCTGAGCTCGAGGTCGGGCAACGCCGCAAGGTGCGGGTAACACGCCTCGCCAAGTTCGGTGCTTTCGCAGACCTGGGTGGGATCGATGGCCTCATCCCGATCTCCGAGCTCTCCTACGGAAATGTCCAATCAACCGAGGATGCGGTCAAAGAAGGTGATGACCTCGAGGTCGAGATCATGCGCATCGAAGAGGATCCCAAACGTCCGGGGCAACCCCGCATTGGTTTGTCACTGAAAGCCGTGTTGCCCGACCCCTTTATCGCCCATGCGGACAAATTGCACGAAGGCAGCAGTTTCGAAGGCAAGGTTGTTCGAGTGCAAAAGTTTGGTGCGTTTGTTGAGCTCTTCGACGGCGTTCAAGGTCTTATTCACATCAGTGAAATGAGTGACCGTCGCATCCGCCATCCCCGCGATGTCGTCACTGAAGGTGACACTGTGTCCGTGCGGGTGGTGTCCTTCGATCCAGAACAACGCAGAGTCGGTCTGTCCATGCGTGAGACCCCAAAGGACGTTGACACTTCCAGCATCAGAATCGGTGCCCGTGTCAAGGGAACGGTTGAGCGCATCGAATCCTACGGCCTTTTTGTTTCCCTCGCCGACGGCGGCAAGGCGCTGTTGCCAGCCGCCGAGACAGGCACGACACGGGGCACCGATCTCCTCAGAGAGTTTCCCATCGGCACGGAGCTTGAGCTTTCGGTCATCGCTATCGACGAGCAGGGGCGCATCAAAGTATCAAAGACCGCTCGCGACCAGGAGGAGGAACGCTCGGTCGCCGAGGCCTACAATCGTTCGCAGTCCGGCAACGGCAAAGGATTCGGCACCTTGGGTGATTTGCTAAAGATCAAGCGAAACAAATAGATTCCGGAGGCGGGTGTGACGAGATCCACACCAGATGAATCGCCTGCGGCCGTTACCTCGCGATAGTCGACATTGATGGCAACACCAACAATGGAGAGCATAACGGCGCCCAAGCGGGCAGCCTCGTCGTCGAATAGTTGGCGTCAGTGCTCTTCGTCAATGCCTTCGTTTCGGCATGCTCGGCTTGTCGGAGCCAGCGATCGGCAACTCGACCTCCGCCTCCAGCACCAACGGCCGGCCGAGTCCCACACCGGGCAGCGCCAATTCAGAGAAGACCTGCAACAGACACGACTCGGTGCGCCGGCCAATACCTACGGGCGCTGACACAACACGCGCAGCGAGGACCCTGCCAGCGGAGACCGTCAGGGCCACCTTGAAACCACGATCGGCCTTGGGATGAATGGGGACGAGCTCCACGGCTTCGAGACAGCCCCAAAACGCGAGCTCCCGGCCATGCAGCTCGGCGGCCAGGACATCGATGGCAGCTGACACCCGAGCGCTGTCGTACTCCCGTTGGATTGACTCCCGCTCTTGAACACTGTCGACGTAGAGGATACCGGTGAACAATGCTGCCACCGTCGCGAGCGCCGCGACCCACTGAGACACCGTCTGTGGCACAAATCGGCGAACCACATGCGGCGACGGCGATGGGACCCACGAGCGGTGGGTGGGGCAATGACGCAATGCCTCAGCCATTTCGTTGCCGTCGTGAAATCGTTTGTGGGGATCCGGATCGAGAGCGCGCCGCACCAGGGCGTCCAGTTGTCGCGGCACTTCGGGATTGAACGCCTGTGGGCCGACGGGGACAGGTTGATTGGCGCAAGCCAAGCGGTCCACCAGAGTAACCGCCTCGAAAGGCGTACGTTGCGCCAACATCTCAAACAGAGTTGCCGCCAGCGCATAGGTGTCAGTCCAGGGGCCTACCTCACTGTGTTCGCCCCGCAATTGTTCTGGTGCGGCGTACGAGTGAGAACCAATGAACACGCCCGTGCGGGTCATGCGGTCGTTGGCGTCGTCGACGGGCACAGCGATGCCAAAATCAATGAGCTTGGTGAATCCATCGAGGGTCACCATCACGTTCGATGGTTTGACGTCGCGGTGCACGACGCCGCGCTCGTGAGCGTGGCCAAGTGCTTCGGCCATCTGCACCGCGAGGGCGATGGTGGTAGTAACCGGACTGTGCGAGGAGGGTTGAGCACGGCGCGGTGCCCCCTCCGCAACCTGTCGCAAAGCATTGAGGAGCCACTCTCCAGGCTTGTTGACGGTCACCCGGTCGGCAGCCGAGAGAAGCTCGCGCAAGGTGAATCCGTGCACCAACTCGGCGGCAAGGTAGGCGATGCCCTCCTCGACACCAAATGCGAACACCGTGGCGATTCCGCGATGATTCAAACGCGCAGCAAGATCAGCTTCGCGACGAAATCGTTCAAAGGTAACCGGCGATCCCGACTCGAGCAGTTTGAGCGCGCACAGCCGGCGCGGGGACTCCTGCTCCGCCAAGAACACTCGTCCCATGCCGCCTGCGGCCAACAGCCTCAATGGTTTGAACCCACCGATTACTTCGGGGGGCTCGACATCAGCGGCTGGCGGTCGCCCCACCATGGCACCGAGATCAGCGCGCAGCCTATCGAGAGCGATGATGCGCTCCCGCAGCTTTGGCTCCTCCGGGAAATGAGCGCAGAACCTCTCGACACTGGGGGCGCGTCCCTCGAGCACCAGTTCATGGTAGAGCGTCAACGCTCCGGGGGAGGTGGTGTCGGTGGTCACCGAATGAGCATACCGCGCCAGAGAGGCCAATGAATAGGCCGATGAATGGGCGATGAATGGGCGATGAACACACGGGGCTGGTCTCGCGGGGAAATCAAATCGCGTATCTGCGGGCTATCTGCGGGCTATTGATTGGTTCGAAGAGCCAGGATACCAATGCGATTGCGATCAATGAGCCGTCCCATGCACATCTCTTATGCCGCGCGAACCCACCTGGGCATGCACCGTGGCAACAATGAAGACAACTTCTTCGTCCTCCCTGAGCACAATCTCTACATTGTCGCCGATGGCATGGGTGGTCACGCATCGGGAGAGGTCGCCTCGCTCTTGGCGGTGCGGACCATGGCAAATTACTTCATTGATTCAACAGGTGGCCGGCGGGAAGAGTGGCCCTACCCTCTGGATTCGGAGAGGGCCTACGACGACAAACGCCTTACCACTGGCGTGAAGCTCGCAAACCAAGGCGTCTTCGAAGTTGCGCAACAGGGGGGAATCTACCGCGGCATGGGCACTACGCTCGTTAGCCTGCTGCTTGGAGAGACAGGTGCCTACGTCGCACACGTTGGCGACTCGCGAGCCTACGTGATCACCAACAACACCATCAACCAAGTCACCGAAGACCACTCGCTCATCAACGAGTACATCAAGCTGCACAAGCTAAGCCCCGAAGAGATTCAGGGTTTTGCCCACAAGAATGTCATCGTCCGCGCTCTGGGCCTCGCCGAGGATGTCGATGTCGATATTCAACGCATCGAACCGTTGCCGGGAGACACCTATCTGTTGTGCTCCGATGGCCTGACAGACATGCTTGAGGATCCAGAAATCCTCGACATCATGAACGAGTCCGATGACATCCAGCGCCAAGCGGAGCTCTTGGTGGAAGGCGCAAATAACGCCGGGGGCGTCGACAACACCACCCTTATTCTCGTCCGCTTCAACAGCTGATTTTCGCTTTCACATCTTGCCATGCACGCGCGCGCAACAACGTTCGCTGCAGGCCTCTGCTCACACCAGCGCAAAGGGATCCGGGAGTGCTGCTGGGTCAGGGGGTTCCAACAGCCGTGTGGGATCTTCGATGAAGTTGGAGACCATGCCGATGACGCGCGCGTAGCTGACGCCATCGGTGATACGTTCATCGAGGGTGAAGGTGGAGGTCACCACATCCTCGACCACAATTTGCCCGTCGTCGGAGACGAGAACTTCCTTCTTGAGCTTGCCGATGACCACGAAAAATGGGCAGGTGCCCCACTCGAAGAGATGGTGCTGGACCGCCTTCAGGCCGATGCTGCCGAGATTGGCGAAGTAGGCGCTACAATAGAGCGCGTCACCTTTGATTTCCGATGCCGGCAATAGATTGAAATAGTCGAGAACCTTCCACCCCCACATAATCAATCGGGTGAGAAACCGCGGCAGGCGGGTGAGAGTGTCTGTGATGTCTTCGTCCTTTGACGACTTCGACGTCTTGGTGTCCGAGACCGCCGCCCATACCCTTTCGGCCACCTGCGGCAGGGTGTCGGTGGGCTCGAACCGCAGCTTGACGTTGGTTTCAGCGGCGGTGTCGGTGAGCTCCTTCTTTGTCACGAACGACAGCTCGATGTGCCGACGCTGGTAGATACGTCGCCCGGCAACGAAGCGGTGCGCATCCGGGCGCATCGCAAAAGACCGAACTGCGGCGGCGAGCACGACGTGGAAGATCGTGTACCTCCTCTCCGTTCTTCCGGTGTTGAGCTCATCGAGCACCTGAAGAGTTTTCTTCATACGCAGCAGCTGATCGTGATGCATGTACGCTTCGGTTCGCGTCGGCATCAAAAAAGGAAACATTTTGCGGAATCCGGGCAGCTTGCTCAAATACACGCCATCGCTACGACTCATGAGGGGCATTTGCGACTCTTTCGCGAGAGGTTTCCCGGCAGTTACCACAAGACTGCACCACATCAAAGACAGGAAACATGGACGGCGGTCACCTTCGTTTGCTACCGCGTTGCAGTGGCCCTCAATGTCGTCGGATCAAAGCGCTGAAGATAGCCCTCAAGAATACTGCGAACCGGGACTCTTGCTCCCAACGCACGCAGGTTGACGTAGTGTCCCGCGAGCATACGGTCGAGAAAGATCAAATGTTTGGCGGGTTGGAATGAATCCATGCGGCGCATCGCCCCGGGGATTCTCTTGATGATCTCCTGGCGCAGACCAAAGGATTTGCCGAAGTCGACCATGGTCGGCTCCAAGATTGCGGAAATGAACAGGTCTCGCCACGATTTGTAGTACGCGCTCTCAACCGGCGCGCCAGCGGTGTTGCGCACACCCAAGCGGACGAGCGCTTCCTCGATGCAACCATAGTCTTCACGAAGCCCTGCCCACAACAGTTCACAAATCCCTTCGACAATGTCGCGGGGAAGCGTCTTGTTGCATCCATAGTCGTACACCACCACAGTTCCATCCCGGCGGAACGCAAAATTGCCGGGGTGTGGGTCGCAGTGTATCGCCCCAAACTCGAACACCTCGCTACCAACGAAATGGCACAGTGCCACACCCAGCTCGTCCCGTTCTTTCTGGCTGTAACCCATGGCGTCAAGCTGTTCGAGAGCATCACCGCCTTCGTAAGTCAGTGTAAGAACCCTTTGGGACGAGCGCTCTCCCACCACCTCAGGGATAACGATGAAAGGATGACGGTCCCGATGAAAGTTGCCAAACAGCCGAACCGCGTCAGCTTCGACACAGTAGTCTAGCTCTTCATGCAACCGGCTGCGCAACTCCTCGAAGGTGGCATTGAGGGCCTGGCGACTGATTTTGGCAAGAACGCTGGCGCGCAGGGCGAGCTTGAGGTGCCTCAGATCCGAATCGACCGCATCATCGACTCCGGGATACTGAACCTTGCAGACAACCTCACGACCATCATCGGCGACCGCCCGGTGAACCTGTCCGATGGATGCCGAGGCGAAAGGCTCGCGCGAGAACTCCCGAAACAGTCGCTCGGGAGGCGCGCCGAGCTCTGCTTCGATCTGTTCAGCAATGACCTCATAGGGCATGGGCGGAGCGGCACGTTGCAGCGATCGCAGTGCGTCCGCCAACTCGGTGGGAAGGATGTCGGACGCGATGGACACCATCTGCCCAACCTTCATCACCGCACCTTTGAGCTCGCCCAGGGTCTGGGCAATCCGACCGCCACTTTGGAGATGGGCGAGTCGACGTTCCCTGGCAGCAGCCTCGTCGGACAAAAAGAAGCCCTTTATTTGGCTTTTGGCATAGCGCCCCAAAACTGACGCGGTCATCCCTGCGAGTTTGCGAAGCCGCTTGCCGCGAATTGCTGGACGGTCGCCGCTACCCATGCGCCCAGGATGCCTGTGGCACCGCAACCATGCAATGGCGGTGTTCAACCTCACGTGGTGCGGCAACCCGCAATTGCTGCAATTGCCGATGGCACTGGCGACCGGTCGAGAGGTGCTGTACTTAAGAGACGTCATGCCTGACAAGGCGCTGGTGGTTGAGAGCGATCCAACAACCCAAAAACAGATCGCAGGCCTGCTCACCCGCCGCGGTTTCCGGGTGGAGTGCGTCGACGACGGTGACCGGGCGATCGGGCGTTTTGTCGTAACACTGCCCAAGTTGGTGGTCTGCGCCGAGCAACTGCCCGGCCTCAATGGTGTGGAGGTGTGCCAACAGGTGCGAAAGTTGGGCAGCCGCGCCCGAATCCTCCTCTTAACCAACCTGTCACTCGAGAGCAGTCAACGGGATGAGTTCTGCAAAGATGTGGGCTGCGACACCGTCATCTGTCGTCCTTTTCGCGTCGGAGATCTCGCCGATGCTCTCATCGCTTGGGGATTGGGTGAAGAAACACAAACCCAGCACATAGACTTCGGCGTGCCCATTGAGGTGCCCTTTTCGGCCAATCAGACGGCAACCCAGCCGATCACTGAGCCCGTCACCGAGCCCGTCCTGTTGACCAAGCCCAAGGTTGTCCTGCTAACCAGTCCAAAGGTCTATCAATCGGCTCCGGTCCACTCGCCTGAACGTGCAGCATTCGAACCCACGGGACAGCAAACAACCCTCGCCATTCCCATCCCCTTCCCCGCAAAGCCTGTTGGGCCGACGACAACCACCATCACCAACGCTGTGCTCGAGGGCGAAGTCGACACCATCATCAGGGAGACAACGCTCGCTGTGGGCGCACCTACACCGCGCTCGATCGAGGAAGCGTCAATCGACACCCCCAGTGCTGAAGTTACCGCCTCTTGGGGGACCCTCTGGGAAACCACGGACCCGGCCCCCCTTGCTGTTGCCGAAGAACCGCGGCTACATCACCCAGTCCCTGCGATCGACAAAGCGGCACCGGAAATTGCCACCGCTCTCGTCGGCGAAGTCAACATAACGGTGGTGCAATCCGCCGGAGACGCCGCCCTTGTCCCGGTGCCGAGTCTTTTGCCCTCGGGGGTGGCCCGCTTTGGCGATCTCGCGGGCATGCCATTGCCTAGGCTCTTGTATGAACTGTACGTCGGCACCTACTTTGGCGTTCTTCGCCTGCGCCGCGGCGGTGCCTTCCGCACCCTCTACTTCTGGGCCGGCGTTCCGGTTCGGGTTGACACCGATCAACTCACCGACAGCCTCGGCGCGATGCTCAAGGAGACCGGTCGTATCGCCGATGACCAACTGCAGAGAGCAAAACAACACGCCCTCGATAATGGCTGCGCCATCGGGATCGCTCTCGTTGAGACCGGCGCGATTCACGAACGAGACCTGCTCGATGCACTCGTCGTGCAGAATGAGCAGAAGCTAACCAACACCTTCGCTTGGCGCGATGGCGTATACGAAGCCCGTGACGACATCAGTTTCGCCAGCCATACCGTGTTGTGCGACATCAACCCCCTTCACGTGATCTGGCGCGGTGTCTGCGAGCATTACGAAGTGGGACCACTGCTCGAGTTCTTCTCGCGACAGCGCGAGCGGTTTGTCGTCGCCACCGACCTGTTTGCATTGCAAGCGGAAATGCTTGCAGAGCCGCTCGAGCACCTCGTCGCCGCGGGTGTCCTCGATGGGAAAACCACCGTGAAAGAGGCCCTCCTCGCAGATGCTGCGCACACGGTTGAGATCTCGAGGGCCCTGTATGTCTTCCTCGTAACCGACATGATCCGCATGCTTGCGGAGCCCGGCAAAGCGGCACCCGTTGTCGCCAAGCAAGTGCCCATCACCAGCGTCACCTTGATAGACTACGCTGCCTTGTTGGAGGCCTCCGAGCGTATCGCCCGCGAGTATTTGAGAACGAAGGGCAAAGACCATTTCGGTGCCCTTGGAGTCACGCCCCAAGCGACAACACAGGAAATCGAAGCGGCATACACCCACGCAACCGAGCGCCTCGAGGCCGATCGAGCCCTCGCGGGGTTGCCGCCAGAGGACCACAAACGTCTGCGCGAGATCAGCCGCACTCAAAACGAGGCGTTTGCAACACTGGCCGATCCAAATCGCCGAGCGGTGTACGCACGCACTCTCGCTCCTCAAGCCGGCGCTTCAGTTCCGCCAGAGGATGAGCAATCACCGGCGCACGATCGTCGCCAGTCCCTTTTTGTCGCCGAAGAAGCTTACCAGGAGGGACAAAAACTCCTGGCAGCAAACAAGCCCTACGCTGCACGACAGTTGTTTCTCGATGCCGTCGAGGCCCACCCCGCCGAGTCGACCTATCGCGTGGCTGTTGCCCAGGCGATTCTCGCTGGCGGCCACGCCGAGACCGAGAACCCTCGAGCCGTGGCTTTCTCATACATCGACGAAGCCCTGCGACTCGATCCAGCCAACCTCATCGCCAACCTCGAAGCGGCCAAGCTCTTGGCGGCCGACGGCGCTCCAGAACAAGCGCTCGTCTACCTTGACAAGGTCCTCAAGCGCGCACCCGGTCACCCTCTCGCCCAACGCCTCCTGCGTGAATTGACAGGCTGTCAATGAGAGGTAGATAACTCGCGGGCCTGTTCTGCGGCCATCCGCACGACCTCTTGCTCGGGCAGTCCAACGGCACCTGAGATGTTGATTGTCTGGAGATTGCCGGTTTCCACATCCGTCGCCGTCACGTGCACGATCCCTTCAGGTGAAATGGAGAACGCGACATCAATCTCGATCTGACCTCTAGGTGCCGGCCTTAGATCCTCGAGACGGAATTCCGCAAGGATTTCATTCTTGTCGATATGGCGGTTGTCCCCCTGAAACACAACGATCCGTACCAACTGTTGGTTGTCGCTCACAGTGGTGAATCGCCGCACCATGTCAGCGGGCACCCGCGAGTTCTTCGGGATGACTGTTTCGGAAAGACCGGCCACCGTCAGCACACCGAGATTGTGCGGCGTCACGTCGAGCAACACCGCCGGGATAGCCCCTTCGGTGAGCATCGCCGCCTGCACAGCGGCCCCGACGGCCACCACGAGATCGGGGTGAACACCGGTGGCAGGCTCGACCGCGGTCACCGCGCGAACGCGCTCACGGATGACCGGCATGCGGGTCATGCCCCCCACGAGGAGGACTTCGTCGATATCGGTTGGCTTCAATCCCGCTGCGGTGATTGTGTCGGTGAAGGTTCTGAGGGTTTCATCGACGAGATCTCCAACTAAAGTTTCGAAGGTAGCCCGGTCGATGTCACATTCGAAATGTATCGATTGGCCTTGTGCTGTGGTTGCGAGAAACGGCAAAGCAATTTTGGCTTTGGTTTCCCCGCTCAGGCGTATTTTCGCGGCCTCCGCTGCCTCGAACAAGCGGTGCGCGCTCTTCGTTTCGATGGTGACATCCACACCGCACTGTTCCTGCACTCGCCACTTGAGCCATTCATAGAGCCGTTGGTCGAAATCATTGCCGCCGAGAAAGGCATCTCCAGCGGAGGCCAAGACTTCGATGGCGCCGCCACCCACCTTGAGAACCGAAACGTCAAAGGTGCCGCCACCCAAGTCATAAACAGCGACGCGGCGCTCACCGCCTTTGTCGAGGCCAAATGCCAATGCCGCCGCAGTCGGCTCGTTGATGACGCGGATAACCTCGAGCCCCGCGATCTTTGCTGCCTGCTTCGTGGCATGACGTTGTCTGTCATTGAAATACGCCGGAACCGCGATGACCGCTTGGGTTACGTCCTGAGCCAAATGTCGACGACATGCCTCCTTGATTTCCGCAAGCACCATGGCGCTGATCTCTTGAATCGCCCGCTTTCGCTCTCCGGCAACTACCCACACGTCACCATTCGGTCCGCCAACACATTTGTAGGTCAGCGACGCGATGGCCTTTTGGGTGTGCAAATCTTCGAAGTGCCGCCCCAACAGTCGCTTCGCGGCATAAACGGTGTTTTCTACGTTGTTGACAAACTGTCGTTTTGCCGCCTCTCCGACCAGCGTACCACCTGGCCCGAAGGCCACCATCGACGGCATGGTAACTTTGCCGTCGTGGAGCGGAATCACCAGCGGCCTTCCGCCTTCGATTACGGCGGCGCAGGAATTCGTGGTTCCGAGATCAATGCCAATCACCGGCATGACAACATCCTAGCGCATGGCAGCACCGGCTTCACCACTCTCCTGGGGCTGTGGTCAGCAATAAGCCATCGCTGTTGTAGTCAACCCACATCCACCTGCCAACTACAAGAACTACAAATCGCGACGATTGTACACAGTGTCGAAATCCCCGAGCTCGTCGAGTTGTAGGTATTCGTAAATCTCTTTTTCGCGGCCGGCAACGCGCTCGCCGAAGATCTGAAAATATTCTTCGGGAGACGGTAATTCGCCGCGCAGCGCAACTACCGCGCCGAGCTCAGCTGATCCGAGAAACACCTTGGCACCCGTACCCATGCGGTTGTCAAAGTTGCGCGTCGATGTGGAATAGACGTTTCCGCCCTCGGGCACTCGCAGTTGATTGCCCATACACAACGAGCAACCCGGCACCTCAATGCGCGCGCCAATCTGGTTGAACAGATTGAAATATGCCTCATCCTTGAGCTTCGCCTGATCCATCCGTGTCGGCGGGCAGATGACTGTCCGGGTATTGGGGTTGTGCTTGTGCCCCGCCCAGATCTTACCCGCTGCGCGGAAGTGACCGATGTTGGTCATACACGATCCGAGAAAAACGTCCTGAATCGGTGTGCCCTTGACCTCGGAGAGGAACTTCACGTCGTCTGGATCATTCGGACACGCCAACACCGGCTCGGTGATCTCATCGAGGTTGATGTCAATCACCGCGGCGTATTCGGCGTTCTCGTCTGCGGTCAGCAGCTCGGGATTCTTCAACCACTCTTGCACCGCAACAATGCGTTTCTCGATGGTCTCGGCGTCTTGGTAGCCGTCGGCGATCATGCGGCGCATCAGCGCGACATTGGAGCGCAGGAAGGTCTTCACCGAATTGACAGACAACTCGATGCAGCCTGCTGCCGCAGACCGTTCAGCCGCCGCATCGGTAAGTTCGAAGGCTTGCTCGACTGTCAGTTCAGGAAGGCCGCGCATTTCGAGAATGCGGCCGTTGAAAACATTCTTTTTGTTCTTCTTCGGAACTGTCAGCAATCCCTGCTTGATCGCCCACAGGGGCACCGCGTTAACCGCGTCGCGCAGAGTGATGCCCGACCGCAGCTTGCCCGAGAAGCGAACCAACACGGACTCGGGCATATCGAGGGGCATAAACCCCATCGCTCCCGCGAAAGCCACAAGGCCCGACCCCGCGGGGAAAGAGATGCCCATGGGGAAACGTGTATGAGAATCACCGCCGGTACCGATGGTGTCGGGAACTAGAAGTCGGTTCACCCAGCTGTGACAGACCCCGTCACCGGGACGAAGCGGCACGCCTTTGCGGTCAGAGACAAACGGCGGCAGGTTCTTGTGCATCGCCACATCCGCAGGCTTGGGATACGCTGCCGTGTGGCAAAACGATTGCATGAAAAGCGGCGCTTGAAATCTCAAGCAAGCCAACTCCTTGATCTCATCGGCGGTCATGGGACCTGTCGTGTCCTGGGACAACACCGTGGTCATCTTCGGCTCGCAAGCTGTTCCTGGCAAAACGCCGGGCAAACCAACTGCCTTGCCGACCATTTTCTGAGCCTGGGTGTAACCCTGACCTTTCTTGGGCACCGGATTGTCAGTCTTGGCAAAAACATCGGTATCACCGAGACCGAGCTCGACACGTGCTTTGCCCGTGAGCGCGCGACCGATGATCAACGGGATGCGCCCACCGGCGCGAAACTCATCGGCGATGGTGTTGGGTCGCAGCTTGAACTCACTCACCACCGCGCCAGCCTTGGAGATAATGCCAACCCTGGTGTTGATGACAATCTCGTCACCAGTTTGGAGCTTGGTTACGTCGGTTATCAGAGGCAGGGCACCGGAGTCCTCAGCCGTATTGAAGAAGATCGGGGCGATGACGCCGCCGATAATGACACCGGCACGCCGCTTGTTGGGAATTGCGGGGATATCTTCGCCGATGTGCCAGAGAACCGAGTTGCACGCCGATTTGCGTGATGAGCCCGTACCCACGACATCACCAACGAACGCAACCCGTACCCCTTTTTTGCGCCACTCGGCAATCTTCTCGATACCACCGGCAAAGCGAGTTGTTCCCATTGCCAATGCGTGCAACGGAATGTCGGGGCGCGTCGAAGCATCACTCGCGGGCGAGAAGTCGTCGGTGTTGATCTCCCCATCAACCTTGTAGACCCTTACCTTGATCTCTTCGTCGAGCCCAGGCTTCGAGGTGAACCACTCTGCGTTGGCCCACGACTCGAGCACCTTCTTGGCCGCGGCGTTCTTCTTGGACAGGGCAACAACCTCGTCGAACGCGTCGTAGACGAGAGTAATTCCAGAGAGCGCCTTGACGGCATCATTGGCCAATCCCTCATCTTTGAGAGCCGCAATGAGCGGGGAAATGTTGTATCCGCCCACCATGGTTCCGAGGATCCGAATCGCGCGTTTCTTGTCGATAAGCGGCGAGCTCGCCTTGCCTTCGAGAATCTCCGCCAAAAATCCAGCCTTCACCAGCGCGGCTGGATCGACACCCGGTGGCACGCGATCCTCAAACAACGAGAGAATGCGCTTCTCTTCACCCTTGGGCGGCGATTTGAGTAGGCCACACAGCTGTTCGGTCTGGGCCTTGTTGAGGGGAAGGGGCGGGATGCCTTGGGCATCTCGATCGGCTACGTGTTTGTCATACTCTGCAAGCATTTTTTGCCACCCGTTCTTGAGACGCAGGCATCTATACTGTTCGGGTTTGAGCAAGACAAGTCCGACTTCGCAGACCACGCAGACCTATCGCTGTCTGAGGAAATCCAGAAGATCCGCCACGGCAGTGGGGTTTCTGCCGACCGCCGTTTCGTCCGAGAGGACAACGCCGGCGTAGCCGGCCTGCTCGACATCGAAAAGGTGCACGACCTCCGAGCGGGTGGGCTGCTCGAAATGGGTCATGTGCTCGAGGACCTGGCCGGCCAAGAACGCTGGGCGCTTCAGGCTCGGGATCTGTTGACTGAACTTGTGTTGCACCAAACCGAGCTGGCCGATTCCGACCTGCTCACCAAGATCACCTCGGCACAGCCACAACTCGTCGAATTTTGCGTCGAGATCGGCCACACAGTCTGCCGCTTCCCGAAGCTCAATCTTAGCCGTTACCCGTCGGTGGGTCTTTTCCCTGAGCAACGCCGCGTCTCGCCCCTTCGCCGCAAAGGAGAATGCGTATTCGACAAAGGCATAGGCATCGCCCACCTCGATTCTCCCCAGGTCCGCGGCAGACAGAGCGTTCAGGGTAATCGGGTGATCGGGCCGGTTGATCCCCTTGAAGCTCGATAGCGGGCCGTTTTTTACCACCCGGGCGCAGATCTCGTCACCGTCGACACTCTCGATGCGCAGACGGACCTTGCCATCGTTGAGGGAGAGCTCCTCCCCCTCCCCCACCTGTTCGAATAGCTCGGCATGGGGCAAGCCAATGATGTCGGCTGTCGTTGTCGGCTGGGCGCTGAAAATCAAACGCACCTCGGGTGGCAACTCGCTGACCGTCGGCATCGCGCCCACACGCATCTTGGCCCCTTGCAGGTCAATGACCACGGGAATCCGTTGGCCTGCCCGCGCGAACACGTCCTCGAGACGGTCGAGCCATTGCCCTAGGCCGACCCTATTGAGATGGGCGGCGTTCAACCGAAATCGGTCAGCGGTCCTGGCGAGCCTCTCAATGACCGCATTCTCGGTTGAGGCTGGGCCAAGGGTCATCACAACTTCGAGTTTCATGTTCCTGCCGTGTGCCTCTCGGACCATACCATGTCGCCAAACAAATCCTATGGCTCTAGCCGAAAAGCTGTGCACCCTTTCCTTGGTCGCCGGCTCTTTACTGCCAGCAACCGCAAATAGTCAGGAGATTGGCGATGAGCAGCGGCAAGAGCAGACAGAGAAAGCTAACCCACAGTCCCAACAGAACAAGCGGACCGGTGGTCGAGGTCAAAGGCGAGAAGCATTTCAGAGAGTTGGTCACCGCTTTTGATGGCCCCGTGGTCGTAGACTTTTGGGCACCCTGGTGCGGGCCGTGTAAAGCCATGGGCCCGGTGTTTGAACGTGCTGCGCGGGAACACCAAGGCGCGGTTCGCTTTCTCAAGGTCAACACCGAGGCCAACCAAGCCTTGGCCCAGGCATTCAATATCAGGAGCATCCCGTCACTCTTGATATTTGTCCACGGCGAGGTCTACGACGCCCACGTCGGTTTGGCTTCTTCTGGGCATCTCTCGAGCATGCTCCTTCGCGCCATAGACAAACACGAAGGCCGTGGCATCGGCCACAAGATCAAACGCTTCTTCGGCGCCGCTAGGGACGAGGGTACTACACCTGAGCACCCCAGCGCTTCCTAAAGCCTGGTCAACGGATTCCAGGCTTTTCGTTCTGTGCACAACGAGCCACCACCTCGACGATGCGCCGTTCACGGGTGTCAGAGCGTTTGGCGTCGAGTATCCACGATACGTACATGGCACGATGGGATGGTGCAAACGCGGCGAAGTTCGCCTTGGCACTTGGGTTCGTGCTCAGTGCCTCACGCAGATCATGGGGAGGTGCCATCGCCTTCTTCAGCGACGAATCCCGTTGCCATTCGCCCCGCTCCTTGGCCTCACGCACCAAAGCCATGCCCGCCTCGGCCATCAATCCATGACGAATGAGCTTTCGGACTCTAGACTTATTGAGCTCAGACCACGAGCTCTTGGCACTGCGTGGGCTGAACCGGATCGCATGCCGTTTGCCATCAATGGGTTTGAGCACACCGTCGATCCAACCGAAGCACAGCGCCTCTTCGACGGCGCTATTATAATCAATACATTTGTTCTTCTTCATCAGGTGTTTCTTGAAAAACACAAGCCACACTTCCGTCTTGGTGTCGTGATACTTCTCCAACCAGTCCCGCCACGCCGCCCGGTCCTCGGCGTTGTAGGTCGTGGTGATCTCTGGCATCGCTCACTCCACAGTAAGGCAAGAGCCTAAAAAACACCCGCCGCACGACCTCATCATGGAACGCCGGCTCATGGAACGCCGGCTCATGGAACGCCGACTCATGGAACGCCGACTCATGGAACGCCGACTCATTCTTGACACGATGACTGGCCGTCCGCAACCAAGCCGAAACACATCAATTGGATTTGGTCAAAGATTCGCCCTGCCGGCTGTTTGCTTGCTACAATGCCCGCAATGGCAAAACGTTTTGGTCGATTTTGGTTACACGAAAAGATCGGACACGGCGGGATGGCCGAGGTCTTCCGCGCCACCGTCGGGCCTGACCCCGATGTTCATTCATTCGATTTCGCGGTCAAGCGTCTACACGAAGAGTATCTCGGTGATCGACGTCTTCGCGATATGTTTCTGGCTGAGGCGTACCTCTCCAAATTGATGGTGCACCCGAACATCGTCCGGGCATTCGAATCCGGTGAAATCGAAGGTCGTCCGTACATCGCCCTGGAGCATTTGCGCGGTACCGGTTTGGCTGAGTTGCTGGACGCACTCTTCGCACGCAAGCTCAGGGTGCCGCCTGACATCGCTGTCAACATAGCGTTGCACGCCCTGCGCGCCATTGACTACATTCACCAGGCCAAGGCTCCCGGCGGTAAGCCGATGGGCATCGTTCACCGGGACATCACCCCCTCCAACATTCACATCTCCCTAGATGGCACCACCAAGCTCACCGACTTTGGTGTCGCGAGAGTCAATCTCCTGGAACCACGCGAGGACGCCGATCTACTCAAGGGTAAGGCCGCCTACATCGCCCCCGAGGCGATCATCAACGGCACCGTCACACAGGCAGGAGACATTTGGGCCTTAGGCGCTTGTCTCTTTGAAATGTTGGCGGGCCGCCATCTCTACGAGGGGATGACTGAGCAGCAAATCCTCAACGGTGCGGACGCCTTCAAGACGCCGTCGGCCTCAGACTATGGCACCGCCGTCATTGACAAGGGGTTGTCAAAAATCGTCAGCCGCCTTCTGCATCCCAACCCTAAACGCCGACCGGATTCGGCTGCAGAAGCGTACCGCCTGCTCAACACCCAGGTCCGCGAGTCTGGGCAAGCGGTCGAAACAAATACTGTGGCGCGATTTGTCGCCGGCACCCTCGGCAATCTGCCCCAGTACCACGAACAACCCGAGCCCCCTACTCGCGACCCCCTAAGCGGCAACAATACATTCCAGCGGACCATGGAGCTGATGCGAATCGAGCTCGATCGTTCGAAACGATATGGCAGAACGTTTTCACTTCTTTTTCTCGACCTCGACGACTTCAACGCCATCAATGAGGAGGTTGGCCCAGAGGTGGGAGATGCAATCATCCGCCACATTGGCCAGGTGGTGTTGCCCCAGCGGGCCGGTCTGCGCTCGTCGGACGTTCTCGGCCGCCGTGGTGAAGATCGCTTCCTGGTGATTCTCCCCGAGACCTCCGCTGAGGGAGCGAGGATCACAGCTGAACGGCTGCGCACCACCTTTGCGGCCACTGAATGGAAGTTGGTCAATGAAAACATCGTCCGACCGCCGACGGTGAGCATCGGCGTCGCGAATTATCCAGACCATGGCAAGACGACCGGTGCACTCGTCGAGGCAGCAGAGGTTGCCTGTTACCAGGCCAAAGAAGCGGGCAAAGACGCCGTCACCGTGGCGTCCAGTGAGCTCGACCACCTCAAAGCCAGACTCAACGATGGCACCGCAACAGATGAGGATCTCCTTCGTTGGCAGGAGCTGACCGAGCTCTATCGCAAGATCTGTGAGCCATCGGATCTCGATCGCCGGCGATTCGAGCGCCAAGATATTTCAGTGAGTGTTGTCGTCGAGCTGGGAACCCAAGAGTACAATCTCACGACATCCGATTTCAGCACCGGTGGCCTGCGTCTGGCCTTGCCCGTCGAGCCAGAGGGCGACGAGCTGCACATCAAGCTTCTTCTTCCCGATCAGGATCCGGTGAGCATCCGCGCAAAAGTCGCGTGGCGTCGCCGTGACGGCATGACGGGCATCGAGTTCATTGAGCTCCCCACCGACGCCCGTGACGCGATAGAGCACCTGTTGTCCCCCCAAGGGCCGAGACTGCAATAGGAACAGAGCCCAGTCCTTCTCCGCGGACCGACACCTTTGGCGACAGGGCTTCGCCAATGGCAGCATTAACTGATACAGCATATCCATGAGCTTCGACAGCATAGAGGGACTCGAGATCACAGAGGCCCTGACCAACGCACTCGCGCAGGACTCCATCTCCGAACCGACGCCAGTACAGCGCGCCTCGATCGCGCCTATTCTTGCTGGTCGACACGTGGTGGTGGAATCAGGGACAGGCACGGGCAAGACCCTCGCCTATTTGCTGCCGATTCTGCAGCGAATGAAGAACGACCCCGACAGCGGCCGAACGGTCGCTTTTGCCCCGACCGCCGAGTTGGCCATGCAGACCCTTCGTGTCGCAGAACGCTACAAGGACTCGAGCATTTCCACCGGCAATTTGGTGGGCTCCGGCTCCGGCTCCGGCGCTGTCACCAAGAGCACCCGCTTCATCGTCGGAACCCCCGGTCGCGTCTTGGAGATGTACGCCCAGCGCAAACTCAAACGCGTCACCACGATTGTGCTCGATGAGCCCGATCCGATCTTGGGCAACAAGGATGCCAACTTCCTACGAGAGGTCCTGTCGCGCCCCGACCCAAAGGTTCAACTCATCATCGCCGCCGCCACCATGGGGCCTAACGCCGAGCAGCTCGTTCGAGATTTCATGGGAGAGGATTGCGTTCGAGCCCAGGGCGGCGACGGCCCCATGCAATCGCTCATTCAACACTACTCCGTGCTGGTGCGTCGAGAGGCTCCCCGGGACGTGATCCTCGCCCGCTTCATCGAGGAGAACAAATGCAAGCGGGTCATCCTCTTCGTCAACCAAGACAACGTGATACGGCACCTCTACCGTTATCTGGACGAGCACCGCCTGCGGCCGGTCAGCCTCTTCTCCGAACGTAACAAGGAGGAGAGAAGAAATGCAGTCGCCGCATTGGTCTGTTCAAAGGCCCGCATCTTGATCACGAACGACGCCGCAGCCCGCGGATTGGACGTGCCTGACGTAGATTGGGTGCTGCATTACCAGCTCCCTCACTCTGCGCCGGCCTACGTGCACCGCGCCGGCCGCACTGGCCGAGCGGGCCACACCGGCCGTTCCGTCGTCTTCTTCACCGACGACGACCGCGCGATGCTGCGACACTTCGCCAAGGAGCTCGGCATCGAATTCACCCGAATCGAACGGGACAGATAGCGGTTGTTGTTAGTTGTTAAGACCTGAGACTCAGGTCTCCAGGGATCTGACGGACTCGGAAATTCTGCGCGCCGAGCCCGCGGGGGCGGCCTCTGGGTGGGCAGGCCACCGCAGTACGTCCACGCGAACCAACTTGCGCTGCATCAAGATGAAGGCCCGTTCGTAGATGAGCCCGGATGGGAATGAATAGCTGACAGCCAATCCGGTGTCTTCGCCCCGTTTGAAAGTTTCGGGTGCAGTCAATCGTGAGCTCGCCTCAGGTGCTTCGAGCCCCTCCTTGAGGTCCTCGAACTGCGCCACGCGACTTGCCTCGTCCATATCCGGCAAGGACAAGGTCAGCACACTGACCACCATGGGATCGGCAAGCATCTCGCCAAAGGAGATCTCCCGCCCACCCCCTTCCCCATTCTCCGGTCCGCTGTCCTGTCCGTTTGCGGTCGCGGTGTTTCGCTTCAGCAGTCCTACCGGGAGGTCAATGGCCACTCCCAGCTCCTCGAGGTTTGTGTTTGCCAAGGAGACAGATTGTTTGAGTTGCAAAGGCGCATTGAACAGGAGCGCCCCCATTGGCCCGCCGACCAGA
>MGST01000347.1:25715-26314 GCA_001798605.1 Deltaproteobacteria bacterium RIFOXYA12_FULL_58_15
GCCAGCGGGAGTGGGCAACCTCGCCCTGTGCCGTCGTTCGGTCTGAAGCGCTACCCTGCTCCTGCCCCTGCTCCTGTTCCTGCTCCATCTCTCCTAGCTTGGGGAGCGTACGGGTGAGCAACCCCGACAAAAAGAGCACCGCGCCCGCGGCACCCCCGGCAAAATGAGCCCACATATCCACATAGGGCCGAAATGAATTGAGTATGTTGATCACCAGGTTGATCTTGGCGGCCTTCTTTGCACCGGGAATGAGGGCCGAGGGCAGCAAGCCGTTCGAACGAAACGCGAGAATACCGTGGGCACCCAACAGTCCCCACACCGCGCCGGATGCACCGACACTCATCTCAGCCTTCAGCAGCAGCGCACTGCCAAGGCTGCCGGCAATAGCCGAAAAGGTATAGAGGACGACAAAACGCGCGGGGCCGATGATGCGTTCCAGGAACTCACCGAGGATGACCAGTACATACACATTGAGCAAGACATGCACCCAGCCGGCGTGCAAAAACGTGCAGGAGAGCAATCGCCACCACTCCCCGTCGGCAATCCGACTTGGAACCAACGCTCCCATGCGCACCAAGACTGGCGGAGAGCCCGGGCCG
>MGST01000348.1:0-10595 GCA_001798605.1 Deltaproteobacteria bacterium RIFOXYA12_FULL_58_15
CCCTAACTCCCCCATCGCTGGCCAGGCCAACGTCCTGGTTTTTCCCGACCTGCAATCCGGCAATATCGCGTACAAGCTGGTGGAACGTTTGAGCCACGCCCAGGCGATCGGCCCCATTCTTCAGGGGATAGCCAAACCTATCAACGACCTGTCCCGCGGCTGCTCGGTCGACGACATCGTCAATTTGGTGACCATCACCTCACTGCAAGCGGGCACGTGAAAAAGATCGCGAGCGAAATACCCAAGGAGTTTTTTCATGCAGGTCCTGTCCCTCAATTGGACCCTGGTCATGGCCCACTATTGGCTTGGTGTGACCTGTTATCACCAGAGCAGTCATGAAAAGGCGTTGCGGTCTTTCGACTCTCTCTGCCAGGTCAGTCCCGAGTCAGAGATCGCGCACTATCATGCGGCCCTTTGCTGCATTGCCCTCGGTCGTTGGGAGTGCGTTCGCGATCACCTGGAATTCTTGACTCAGAGGGGCACCGAGGACACGCGAGTGCTCCTGCACCTCGGCAAAGCCTATAGACGGTTGAATCAACCGTTGGAGGCGGCGGCCGCATTTCGACGCGGCTTGGAGGTTAATCCTGACGACGAGGCTTTGATCCAGGTGCTGGCGCAGATGACCGACGTCCAGGCTCCCTGACCGCCGTTTAGGGCCCCTGACCGCCGTCCGTACAGGTTGCGTTGATACGCAGAAACGCGATGTTTCGTTTTGCCGCCGCTATCTATCTTCCTTTTGACTCAGCACCTGTTCTTCGGCGACGTACCAGTCGTCCTCGGGGGAACCACCCTTGAACCCGCGTAGTTCTGCGCGATAATAGGCGGCCTGCGCCACCTTTTGTCTTTGCTCGTCAGTCAAGGTGCGTCCCGCACGACCCGCACGACCTGTGCGGCTTCCATTGCCCTTGGCAGTAGAGTTACTATTTGTTGTCTTCGGTGCTCGAGCCATCTCGGTATCTCCTCGTTGTATCTCCTCGTTGAACGTTTCACCCGCGCCCGCTATCGAGCGCCGATCTTCTCAAATCCTTGGGCAGCTCATGTTGCCCCTTGCAGATTTCCTGTCCCCGAAATTTGGCACGCAGAGCTGCAATGATGACAGCCGCACATCCATCGATATTCAAACTGGCCGTGTCAAGCGTCAGGTCGTAATGCTGTGGGTCGTCGACGTGGAGGGCGAAATGTTGCTCGTGAAAGACGTTGCGTTCCTCATCCATTCGTTGCACGACCTGACGTGCTTCTTCGAACGAAACGGCCATGCGATCGACGATGGCTTGTACCCGAAATTCTTCGGAGGCCATTAAGTGGACGATCAAAGCATCGGCTTTGGGTACGAGGTGAACGCAACCGTGACCAACCAAAATGCACGGTCCGTTGTGCCACAGAGCGACAACCGCTTTGACCAGCTGCCTCACCGTTTCATCCGGGCGCACACCTTTCACCCGAAGATGAGATGCGAGATACTGCTCCAGCCGACGTCTCGACTGCTCGCTCGCTGACCACACAACTTCGGTCTGCAGGTCGACACGTTCTGCCACAGATTGCAGAGCGCGCCGATCGAACACCGGAAGGCCGAGCTCACCGGCGACCTGGTTGGAGATCTGCTCGCCATGGCAGCCCATCTGGTGTGCTATGGCAACAACAATGGGAGGTGCCTTTCCGTCGACTCCTGCGAAACCTCGCGCACCGGGAACCCCCCCGCGCACGCGGTGACCCTCGACCTCTTTGACCATTTTGTGACTTATGTTCCGGGTGCTGCCAGTCATCTGGCGTGAATATTGGCTCTTTGGTGCCGCAGTTGTGAAGCTGCAAATATTGCCATAGGTGCGTGGCAATTTTTGCTACCTCGCTGTGACGCGGTTGTCAGAGGGAGATAGCACCCGCTGCGTGCCATTCACGTCATGGACCATCCTGAATCGAACAACAACGGTCAGTTCATTGACGATATGGTATTCTGAATGGCATTGTTTCAACCGTGGTTGTTACCATTGATGCCGTGGGTCGTCTGGTGATCCCAAAATCCATCCGTGATCAGGTCGGCTTCACACCTGATTTGCCACTTGAGATATCCGTAAGAGATGGCAAGGTGGAAATTGAGCCCGCGCCGCGAGTAGTCGAGATTGTCAAAAAGGGACGAGTACACGTCGCCGTGCCTGTCGATGGATCGCGTCCGCTGAGTGAAGCAATTGTCGAGTCAACACGCCAACGCTTGCGAAAGAAGGGCGGATGACCGTTGACTGTCGTCGCTGACACGAGTGTCATCATCGCGGCCTTGCTCTCCTGGCATGAACGTCACGATGCCGCTCGGGTGGCATTGGACAGCATGCTTCAAAAGAATGGCCTCGTATTGCCGGCTCCCGTGCTCATTGAGGCCTACCAAACTTAGAGACGTTCTTGAATGCGAGCGCGTCCACCCAATTCTGTGGGTCAGGTGGCCGAACATCTTACTCCCGCGACTTCTTTCTTCTCACGATCAGTCAATTGGGTGACCACTCCAGCAGGGTGTGTTCTTTGGGATTGGCGATGTTTCCGATGGCGCTTTGCATCAATTGCCGCTGGCCTCTCGCTG
Organism: Deltaproteobacteria bacterium RIFOXYA12_FULL_58_15; assembly: GCA_001798605.1. Taxonomy (GTDB): domain Bacteria; phylum Myxococcota; class XYA12-FULL-58-9; order XYA12-FULL-58-9; family XYA12-FULL-58-9; genus XYA12-FULL-58-9. The sequence continues at coordinate 2,567 of MGST01000348.1, forward strand.
CGCTTTAGCCCCGGCTTCACTGGCGGGGACTATCGGCGTCCGGGCGGCACCCTCGATGGCCTTGGTGGCGATGGCCTCAACTTTGTTGGAGGCGAGCTCGGCCTGGCGGGCGAGCTCTGTGAGCCGCACCGACTGCTCTGCGATTCTGGCCTCGAGGTTGGCGATCTGCAACTTGGCGACTTGCTCCGCTGCCGAGCGATCGCGCTCGAGGAGTCGGGCGGAGATCTCAGCCTCACGGGCGGCTAACTTCTTGGCTTCATCTACGGCCATAGCCACAGCTTTGTCTATGCGCTTGGGCATCCCATCGACTTCCCCACGCAAACGAGAGAGTTCCTCTTCGTGAGCAACGACCTGAGCCTCCCGCTCCTTGAGCTCCTTCTCCCGTTGGTTCTTCTCCTCTTCATAGGCGCGAACCTCGCGCAGGCGTTGCATATTGGCCTCGTAGTCGTGCTCCTCCTGTTCCCGATTGCGATCCCGCTCGCGGAGTCTTTGTTCTTCGTCCCAATCGAGCCTTTTGCGTGCCATCTCCAAAGTAAATTCGTCGTTGGCCTGGTCGATCTGCCCAAGAACGTCGGCTTTGGCGCTGGCAAAGGCCGCGAAGGCTTCCTGTTGTTGCGCCGCAATTGTGGCGGCGTGCTCTTGTTCTGCCTTTTGGTTTTGGTCGAGCAGGATTGCCAGAGAATCCGCAGCGACTTCTATGTCGTGCAACTGCGCCAGCCGCTGTGTTTGGGCGTCGATGGCCAGATCGATTTGTGCGAGTTGCTCACTGTGGGTGGTCAATTGACGCGCCAGATTCTCGAGGGCCATATTGATCCCGAGCTTGAGCTGACCGGTGGAATTGATGACCCGTTCCACAGTCCATTGCTGCGCGTTCTGCACGACTTCCAGTTGTTGCTCTGCGATCGAACGGCTCTTGCCTGGGGGCAGCTGCTTTTCCAGGGTGCGGTAACGCTCGACCAGTTCATTGTAAGCCGCGACCAGCTCATCCTTGCAGGTGCGTGGCGTTACCTCGACCGGTTGGTACTCGATGGCGTCAATATTGATGTCGGGCTCAATGTTGGGAACTGCGGCGGCTGACTCAGATCGAGTTCGCTTGGAGTTGCTTTTGCGGGTTGCCATGGGTGGTTGTCTCCTAGGTGTTTGGATATCAAGATGACTGGTCACGATCCTTCGAAACTGAACATACGTATAGCACAAAGCACTGACAGAAACCTTGCTTGGGTTGCTTGGGTTGCTTGGGACCTTCTTGCCGCGCACTGAGCTCCGATGATAGGTGTCCTGAGTTTCCATCAATTGGCACCGAACCAGGAGGGGTTATGGGTTTTCTCGACAAGCTCAATCCGAAGAAGAAGGTTGAAGAGCTGCTCGCCAGCAAGGTCATGGGGCCGGCCGTCGAACGAGCTGTCACGGCGATCAATCAAAAGGGCGAAGAGACAGCCAAGAAGGAGATCACGATCTGGGTGTCGAATCAGATCAAGGCGCAGGCCGCGACCGTGATCCCGGAGCCCCTGACGGGGGCCTCGGACGAGATCATCAACAACGCGAGCAAAAAGGTCGTCAACGAGGCCTTCATCAAGGCAAAAGAGCAACTGAAAAAGTAGCTGCCCCTTTTCTCCCGTCATCTGGAGGAGCGATGAGACTTCCGGCTACGCTGTCGCTGTCATTGCCGCTGTTGCTGTCTTTGTGTCTTTTGTCTCCCGCTTTGCTGTTTTCAGTTGGCAGTGTACAAGCAAGGCCTAGGGCACAAGAAAAACCCATTGCAATCGCCGTTCTACCTGTGAAGCTACTCACGGGCGCGACTGGCAAGGTCGATCCGCAGCTGTTCGACGAGGTCCTGCTTGCGGCAGTCCAAGGTGTGGGCGGCTACCGGGTCATCGGCCGCTCCGACATGGACGCGGTGCTCGGATATGAGAAGCAGAAGGACCTGGTCAATTGTGACGATGTTCAATGCTTTGCGGAGATCGGTGCGGCGTTCGGTGCAGACAGGCTGGTCGATGTTGCGGTCGCCTACACCGGGGGAGAATGGACCGTCACGGCAAAGATGATCCGCATATCGGGCGGCGCGCCGACTGTCCAAGGCCGCATCGCAACGCCCGTGACTGGCAGCACCAAGGATCTCTTTGTTGCTCTACCCATGGCGATACGCGAGCTTGCCGCAAGGTCGGGGTTGGAGGTCAAGAGCACGAGCGAGATCGCATTTGCGCCACTGGCGATAACGTCCGCGCCGCAAGTCAGCACGGCTGTGGACTCGGGCCGGCCAAACACCCTCTCGAGCATCAACCTGGAAGCAGAAAAGATGCTTGAGACCGCAATCGATACGGAGGAGCTACCGGCAGCTCGGGCCAAAGACAAGGCGGCAGCGTGGTGCGCCTTGTCCCGAGTGACCAACAACCCCTACCAAGACAGAGCGACAAAGGCCTGTGATGAGTGGACACGCTACATTGAAAGCCAGTCTCAAATTCGATCCGATTTCGAGATTGTTCAGGGGTATCTCGCGCTGCAGCGCAAGACGAATGCGCAGAAGCTGGCCGTCCTTGATGCCTTCCTCGCGGCTCACGGACATCTCGATGTCCCCGAGGTGCGAGCGACAGTCGATGCAAGGCTCCGATTGATTGGGCCGCCCAAATCACAGAAACGATCCGCCGATGGCCGCGAAGAGTGCTCGAGTGCCGGTAGTCTAGGTTGTGACCCGGTTTTTCTCAAGACGAGCGGTCTGATCCTCGAGCTCGTCAAGAACAGCGTTGTGGTTGTGCGTTGTCGGGAGCAGGCCCCCTGCGGCCTGGCTAATCTGCGAAGTGGCGATGTCGTAGACAAGGTCAATGGCAAGAAGATTACGTCGACAGCGCAAGCCGCTCGACTCATTGACGAGTCGCTGGGGGAGGCGGACATCAATCTGGTCGTATTCAGAGACGGAACCATGCATCCCATCACGCTTAGAAAACTTTGAGCCGAGATGCTTCGTCACGAAGGACCCGTGAAGAACGACAGACTCACGACGTTTCGGCAAAATGCATGCATCGACGGTCGCGAATCGAGCCAGATATTTCCATCGCAAGGTCGATGGACTACAATTCATGAATGGTTCGACGAAATGCCACCATAACAAAAATGCCCATTGACGTGCAGACAGCAAAAATGCCCCCTACGGCATCGACTCCCGCCAAACGCCTAGAAATGGTGTGGCTTCTGACCATGGATGCTTGGGCATTCACAGGAGATGGCAGTGCTGAATCCCGACTTTCGCGACATGCTGTCCGCGTTATCAGAAGCGCAAGTTGATTTTCTCGTTGTTGGAGCCTACGCGCTCGCAGCCCACGGTGTACCTCGAGCCACTGGCGACATCGACATTTGGATCAGGCCAACTCCCAAAAATGCCCAACGTGTGATCCGCGCGCTCACGGTGTTTGGGGCACCACTCGACCAAATCACCGAGCAAGACCTCGCCACTACCAACACTGTCTTTCAAATAGGTTTGCCGCCTCGGCGAATTGATCTGTTGACCAGTATCACGGGAATTGAATTCGAGGGTGCATGGGCAAATCGAAAAATGGTTGAAGTCGAAGGGATCAGCCTGCCGATTCTCGCCAAGGGCGATTTTTTGGCAAACAAGAGGGCACTGGGGCGGACCAAAGACCTGGCGGATATTGAGGCCCTTGCCGATTTACCAAGCGAATGAAGCGCTGCCGGCGATGGGGCAGGGTGGATTGTCTTCGTGTCCAGACACCGCCTCGAGCGACAGGAAGAACAAATTGTTGAAATCTTCTGAATGGTAGCGTTTGCGTCGTCAACAACAGAAATTGAAACCTTCATGAAAATGAACGGGGGTCATGAAATGAGACATCTTCACAAATCAACCACTGACTGGCTGCAGCTGTTTTTTTTGTGCCTGCCTTTATGTTTTCAGTTGCGGTTTTAAATACTGCCTGCGACCCATACGGCATTGTCGCAATCCAAAAGTGTGAGGAGGGGAAGGTGTACGGTTGCAGTCCGTGCGGCGACTGCGAAGGCAACACACCTTACCAGTGTACGGACTCAACTCAATAACCAATCGCCAACAGGCCGTAGAAAGACTTCCTCCCGGACGGTCCTGTCGGCCCCGGCGTGCGGCCTAATACAGCTCTCTCAGCTCAATATCGATGTCGCCGCTCGAAAGGCCAAACTGAGATCGGAGTGCGTCGTCCAACTCGTTCTGCTGCAACGCACGAATTAGGGCCAGCAGGTTTGGCTCGCCGTGCTTCTCCACGAGCCAGCGAACGGCGAGCATCGCTTGGGTGTAGACGTCGCCTTTGTCTGTGCGGCGAAATGCCTGCCACTGGGGTTCCGCGGTCATGGCGGACAGGGGAAACATCTCGCGGCCCGGTCGCGGCCACAGCGAAATATCCAAAGGCAGCCAGCGGCCACCGTCGAGGTCGTGACAATAGCGACGCGCGAAGTAGCCAGCGAATCCCTCGTCGAGCCATTTGGCACGTTTGAATGCCCTACCCCAAATGGTATCGACAAACGCGTGGGTTAGCTCGTGGCACACGTTTTCTGGGGAAAGATCCGGCGGAACGTAGAACTGTTGCCCTAAGGGTCGGGGCGCACCCGAGACTTGAAAGTAGGATACGTCGGTGAAGCCGCTCAGGTGCCGGAGGTCGGCAAGAAAGGCGTCTCGTGTCTGATAGACGCGCAGGTTGAGCGGCGGTGGTTTGACTTCTGTCAAGTCGAGCAACCGCTCGTAAGCTACGAGATAGGCCGTGTTCACCGCGACGACGCGCTCTGTCGGGACTCCTGGCTCAACCACCACATGGGCGCGCTGATTCTCGCTGGAACCTGCGGCGTTGGCTCCGTCTTTCGTCGTCAGCCGAGAAGCTGCGAGCGTGGCTGCACACGATGGTGTCTTGAGACAGCGAGCAATCTCCAGGGACACAGCCAGAGGGTCTTCGCGATCAATCCAGAGATCGGGCTGTTCACCGTGGCCCTCGCGCACAATTCGTGTGGGGTCGGTATCGTGAAACCACTTGCGGCCCGCCTGCATCCAAAGCCCGCTTGCTGGTAAACGATAGCGCCGAGTCTCCCCGAAGATGCCAACGCCTGCCGTGTTCTCCCCGACAACGAGAGTGCTCGGGAGCTGACGCGAATACATGACAAAGCTCTCGCACGCAGAGGCGCACATACGATCAACCAAGACGATCACCGTCCCTTGGTAAGGTTCGGGAACAACGCCGTCGTGCTTCGGTTTGCGGAGCAGCCATGTTCGTTGGTCGGGAGAGCTCGCCTCGAGCTGGGCCAGAGCCTCCTGACGTGTCTCTTGGAAGTCTTTGCGACCGGCTTCGTCTAACTCTCCGCGAGCCAACGTGCAGGTTGCCCAATTCACCGTGCCCTGCAGCGTCGTTTGACTCTCGAGTTCCTCAATGACCGGGTAATGGAAAGTGCCTGCGCTGAGATTGAGGAAGAAATCGCGCGCATAGTTGTCACGACCGCCCCCATTGCCCCGGAGGTCCACGACGAAGACAGGCTCCTTGCGAAGGTGCTTCGCAGCGTCCACAAAGGCTGTCATCTGTTCGTCATGGTTTGGACTGAAGCTGGTTACGCGAAGCACGGGAATTTCGCCTGTCGTCATGGTGAAGACGCGGCCATCACTCTCAGACGGTGACAGGAGAAATTGACGGAATGTGACAGTTCGCACTGATATGCCTTTGGCTGACCGCACACGACATGCCAACGGTTGGGGCGGCGTCTCCGAAAGCCGAACCAGGATCGATGCCGGATGACCACGAGCAAACGCCGGCTGCATAAGAGGTTCCAGGTTGTCATTCGAACAATCCACAACCGGCTCATGGTCGAAGAACAGGGTACCGTCCTTGTGCGTGACCTCTGCGTCGGCCACGAAGGCGTCCATATGGCTTCCGGTTGAGCCCCACGGGTGCCACTTGCCGTTGCTGTCGATACCCCAGAAGGCCAGGTGGCCGTCCCGGGCGAAATGGAACGTGTTTAGGAGAAACGAGTGAAAACTCTCGACCGCTATCGGTCCATCAAGCTGGCCCAATCGTTTTCGAGCTGAGGCAAACACCTCATCCCAATCGTTTTCTTGAGCAGCGATTACTTCGTATCCGGCATAGCCAGTGCGCAGGACTGTCTCGACGATTGCGAAGTCACTCAAGGCCTCTGGCACCGTAATGGCTGACGCCGAGGTCTCACCACATTCGTGTTCGCGAACTTTCAATGAATGGACTCGGGGGCCAACACTGTCCGCCGTTGTCGTGATTGCCTGCGGAGGGGGTGCCAGCGGAGCCTGTGCAACCTGTAGCTTGCATCCGATCAACGACACGCAGGCCACAGCGATCACGGCGGCGATTGCGCAATGAACCAAAGTTGCCAAGTCTCGCATGGGTACCTTTTCTATGGATGCGGCGTTATGGCCACAATGGTAATCTCATTTCTCTTTGGCCCATAGAACCAAAGATCCGATTCCGCAAACGGGGCGGACCTGCGCCGTCGAGGATGCGCGGCTCGACGCCTTCCGGCAGACCCGCGACGAGCTTCGCCGTCGGCTGGCTGTGGTTTTCGGAAAGTAGGTGTCGATTGATCGCAACACTTGACAACATGGCCAAGTGGCCATATTTTCGGAGGACGATATGGCCCGCCACGACAACAACAATATGTTCAAGAAGCAGGCGCGGGTTCTCAAGGCTCTGGCCAACGAGTCCCGTTTGAAGATCGTTGACCGGCTCTCGCGTGGGGAGTGTTCCGTGGGGGAGCTCACCGAGCTCGTAGGTTCGGATCCGTCCACCGTGTCGAAACACCTCGCAGTGCTTCGTTCCCATGGAATTGTCAACGATCGCCGGGATGGGAACGTCGTCTACTACACGCTGCTCACCCCCTGTGTGATGAGCTTCTTCTCCTGCGCGACGCAGGTGCTCAAGGAGCGCGTATGATCGGCGGGCCGCTTTTTTTTTGAGCCAATGTTGTCAATGTGGCCAAGTCGCCATACGGAACGTGGAGCCGAGGCATGAAGGAACGTTGGAAACTCTTGATTATGGTGGCCGTGTTCGCGGCCTGCTGGTTTCTGCCAACCGGAAGCGACCGCTTCTGGAGCGCCATCCATGAGAGCCTGTCACTGTTGAAGTGGTACGCCCAAGAGCATGTCCTGCTGTGCCTCATCCCGGCATTCTTCATCGCGGGCGCCATCAGCGTCTTCGTGAGCCAAGGCGCGGTGATGAAGTACCTCGGGCCCAAGGCCAAGAAGACGGTCGCTTACCCTGTGGCCGCGGTGTCCGGGACCATCCTCGCGGTCTGCTCTTGCACGGTCCTTCCCCTGTTTGCCAGCATCCACAAGCGCGGCGCAGGGCTTGGACCCGCGGTCGCGTTCCTCTACTCGGGCCCCGCTATCAACGTTCTGGCCATCATCCTCACGGCCCGCATCCTCGGACCGGAGCTCGGCATCGCCCGGGCCGTCGGCGCCATCTCGTTCTCCGTGGTCATCGGCCTTGCCATGCATTTCATCTTTCGCAAGGAAGAGGCCGCAAGGCACGATGCGGGCGGCGTGATCCTCCCCGATGATGTCAAGGGCCGTGCCCTCTGGCAGGATGGCCTGTACTTCGCCGCCATGGTCGGCATTCTCGTCTTCGCCAACTGGGGCAAGCCGGCGGACGGCGAAAGCGGCGTCTGGGCAGCCGTCCACTCGGCTAGGTGGATCGTGACGGGCGTGTTCCTCGTGGTCCTAGTCGGCAGCATCGTCGCCTGGTTCAAGAAGGACGAGCTATCGATGTGGGTCGAGTCCTCTTGGACCTTCACCAAACAGATCATGCCGCTGCTCTTGGGAGGGGTTTTGGTTGCGGGATTTTTGCTCGGCGGGCCCGAGGGCGGGCAAGGGATCATCCCAAACCATTGGGTCAGCTCCATGGTGGGTGGGAACTCTCTTTCGGCGAACTTCTTCGCGGCGTTCGTCGGCGCCTTTATGTACTTCGCCACCTTGACCGAGGTGCCAATCATCGAGGGGCTCATCAACTCGGGCATGGGCAAAGGGCCGGCGTTGGCGCTTCTCCTT